>NZ_JOMG01000004.1:600000-951164 GCF_000711225.1 Pelobacter seleniigenes DSM 18267 | reverse complement strand
CGCCCTGCAGGAACAGTCCGGTCGGTTGTTCAAACCCCTCGCCTATACCAAAACCTATGCCATGGCCGCAGCCGCGCTGCTCTCGGTGACCCTGGTGCCGATTCTGATGGGCTGGTTTATTCGCGGCAAGATCAAGCCGGAAACCCACAATCCAATCAACCGGTTCTTTATCTGGATCTACCACCCGCTGGTCAATTTCGTCCTCAAGTGGCGCTGGCCGAGCCTGTTGCTGGCCCTGCTTTTAACCCTGTCGATTCTCTGGCCGCTACACCTGGCGCCCAGACCCCTCGGCAGCGAATTCATGCCTCCGCTGCAGGAGGGCGACCTGCTTTATATGCCAACCACCCTGCCGGGGATTTCCACCACCAAAGCACGTGAATTGCTCCAACAGACCGATCGGATCATTGCCTCTTTCCCTGAGGTCGCCAAAACCTTCGGTAAGATCGGCCGCGCCGAAACCGCTACCGACCCGGCCCCGCTGTCCATGCTGGAAACAACCATCATGCTCAAACCGCGCGAGCAATGGCGCCAGGTGCAACGTAAGCGCTTCTATTCGGACTGGCCGGCTGCCCTCGATTTCGTCAAAACCCCGCTGGCCTGGATCTGGCCGGAGCAAAGTCCCATCGATATCGACACCCTGGTCAACGAGTTGGACCGGGAAATCCAGTTCCCCGGCCTGACCAACGCCTGGACGATGCCGATCAGGGCACGCATCGACATGCTCTCCACCGGTATCAAAACCCCGGTCGGCATCAAAATCATGGGGGAGGATCTGCCCACCCTCTCTGCCCTCGGCGAGCAGATCGAAGCCCTGATGCGACAGCAGGAAGGAGCGCTCAGCGCCTACTCCGAACGTGCCGTGGGCGGCTATTACCTGGACTTTGTTGTCGATCGCCGCGCCGCCGCCCGCTACGGCCTGACCGTCGGCCAGGTTCAGGAGATCATCCAGACCGCCATCGGCGGCAGTAACATCACTCAGACCGTTGAAGGGCTGGAACGTTACCCGGTCAATCTGCGCTATCAGCGCGACTTCCGCAATGACCTGCCCGCCCTCAACCGGGTTCTGGTCCCGCTGGACGACGGTAGTCACGTCCCCATATCGCAACTGGCCCGGCTGGAAATACTCCAGGGGCCGCCAATGATCAAGAGCGAGAATGCCCGCCGCACGGTCTGGGTTTATGTTGACCTGCGCAATATCGATGTCGGCACCTTTGTGGCCGCAGCCCAACAGGCAGTAGCCGAGCAGATCAGCCTTCCCGAAGGGTACAGCCTGATCTGGAGCGGTCAGTATGAATATCTCCAGGCCGCTCACCAACGGCTGCAGCTGATCATCCCACTGACGTTGCTGCTGATTGTGCTGATCATCTACCTGAATACCAGATCGATCGCCAAAACATTGATCGTCCTGTTGGCCGTCCCCTTCTCCCTGGTTGGAGCTTTCTGGTTTCTGTATCTACTGGGCTATCATCTGTCTGTGGCGACCTGGATCGGGCTGATCGCCCTGGCCGGACTTGATGCCGAAACCGGCGTGGTCATGCTGCTTTATCTGGACCTCTCCCAGCGGCTGTGGAGCGCACAGGGACGGCTGAATAACCGGGAGGATCTGAAAGAAGCCATTCATCATGGCGCGGTACGCCGGGTCCGCCCAAAAATCATGACCATTGCCGTGATTATCTTCGGACTGCTACCAATCATGTGGAGTCAAGGCAGCGGCGCCGACGTGATGAAACGGATTGCCGCACCCATGATCGGCGGAGTGATGACCTCGGGCATTATGGAACTGCTGCTTTATCCAGCTATCTATTATCTCTGGTTCGGGCGTAACCTTAATAAAAGGACAACTCCCTTAGTTGACTGCCGGAAGACGTTCTCATAGTAACCTCCAACACCCCGATTTATCGATATTTATTACAAGCATGATATCTTTTTCTTTTATTTAGAAAAAAATAATTTTGTTCTTAAAATCACCAAAAACTCAACTTTGAATCGATCAATAAAAACCTTGTTATTAAGTTATTCAATACAAGCATCGACAACCTATTGTAAACACGAATGAATTTTTCGGTCTTCCGTGCTATTTAGAAATTTCAACAATCCCATCATATAACAATAGGTAACACCCTGTTGTTTCAAGATTTTTATGGTAGGCATTTCCTACCAACCATTTCTATTTTCCCCCATAGACCAATGTACTTTCTTATATTACTGATTTAATAAACAAAATATTTCATAAACGTTACAAACATCCTCGGCTACCTACTGAACAGGCACCTGGTTTTCTCGTTTATCGAGACATAGGGAGGTAAAAATGCTTGAAAAAAGATGCAGCAGAAGCAAACGATGGGGGATTCTTTCAGTCTCCATGATTCTGGTTATGGCCTGGATTTCCGCTACGACCATGGCCGCCCCGTTACCGGGAGGAACCCTGGATCCGCTGACCATCCCCAAGTATGTGCAACCGCTGGTTATTCCCCCTGAAATGCCCACCGCCACCGTACAGCCAGCAGTTCCGGGCGTTGACCCGAACAACATCCCTGCGGCCAAATACAACATTGCGGTTCGCCAATTCCAGCAGCAGATTCTGCCCGGTGGAGTCTGGAACACAGTTAACGGACGCAGTGACGCGTTTCCACCAACCCCGATCTGGAGCTATGGCCCGGAACAGGATTTACCTCCTCCGGGGTATGTGGCCCCGGCAGCACTGGGAAGTCCGGGTGCGAATTACAACTATCCGGCCTTTACCGTTGAAAACCTTTCCAACAGCCCGACGACCGTGCGCTGGATCAATGATCTCAAAGATCCGGTCACCGGCAACTACCTTCCCCACATTCTGACCAATACCGTCGATCAGACCCTGCACTGGGCCAATCCGACCGGAACCGGCTGCGTTGACAGTGGCCTGCCGCAACAGACCGACTGTGCAACCCTTAATCCGGCGCCCTACACCGGACCGGTCCCGATTGTCACTCACGTCCACGGAGCCCATGTCAACCCAGAATCTGACGGTTATCCGGAAGCCTGGTGGCTGCCGGCAGCCAACAACATCCCGGCCGGGTACATCACCACCGGGACTCTCTACACCCAGTACGACAGCTCCACCGGTGCCGTCCAGGATTATAAAAATACGGTCGATTTCGATCCGGTTCCGGGCGCAGCGTTTTACAGTTATGAAAACAGCCAGCCGGCAGCAACTCTCTGGTATCATGACCACGCCCTGGGCATGACCCGACTCAACGTCTATGCCGGCCCGGCCGGTTTCTGGCTGATCCGTGGCAGCTACGATGCTCCCACCACGACCGGTGGCGCCCCTGCCGTTTTACCAGGGCCTGCCCCAAGCGGCATGGCAGACCCGAACTTTGATCCAGCTGTCCGGCAGACCATTCGCGAGATCCCGATCGTGATCCAGGATCGTTCCTTTAATACCGACGGCTCCCTGTTCTACCCGAATACCCGGGCGTTCTTTGACGGCTTTAACGGCCCCTATGTCGGCGATGCCAATGCCGGCAGCGATATCGCGCCGATCTGGAACCCGGAAGCGTTTTTCAACACCATGGTGGTCAACGGCACCACTTGGCCTCAATTTGAGGTCGCGCCGGCCAAATACCGCTTCCGGCTGCTTAATGGCAGCAACTCACGCTTTATCAATCTGTCGATGTTTGAGGTGATCCCCACGCCATTTGTCAATCAGGTCGACGCAGCCTTAATTCGCCTGATCAATCGCCTTGCGGTCCGTTTCCCGGCCCGGGCAGCGCGTTTGCAGGCTCGCCTGGTGGCTGCCCAGAACCAACGTCCGGTTCGCTACGGGATTGAGGTTCCTTTTTATCAGATCGGTGGCGATCAGGGTTTCCTGCCTAACGTGGTCATGATCCAGACCGGTTCCGCAGCGGTCCTGCCCGGTGACGGAACGATCCCGGCCCCGGTACCACTGCCCGATCCGATGCAGGCGCTGTTGATGGCCCCGGCTGAACGCGCCGATGTTATCGTCGATTTCAGCGGTCTGCCGAACGGAACCATTGTCCGCGTACTCAACACCGCGCCGGACGCCCCCTTTGGCGGGTTCCCGGATATCCCGGCTGATCCGGCCACCTCCGGCCAGGTCATGCAGTTTGTCGTCAATAATGCGCTGACCGTACTGGCAGATGCCACCACCACCTCACCGTTGGCTTTGACCATGAATGCCGAGCCGGATATTACGGCAACCGCTTCGGTCACCCGCCAATTGAGCCTGAATGAAGAAGAGTCCGCCCAGGTCTGCGTCACGGTCGGACCGACCGGGGCCATTACCACCGTGGCAACGTTCCCGGCCCCCAATCCGAATATCGTCGCGGACTGCGCTGCCTTAGGTGCGGTTCCCCAGGCGCCAAAAGCTGCCCTGCTGGGGACGATCGGGTCTGACCCGCTGGTCGCCAACAGCCCGCTAGCCAGTTCTCCGATGTTGTGGAGAGATCCGGTGACCGAAAACCCGGCCCTTAACTCAACGGAAAACTGGGATTTCTACAACCTGACGGTAGACGGCCATCCGATCCATATGCACCTGGTCCGTTACGAAATCGTTCATCGCCAGTTGTTTGATCCGCTCAGCCCGACCTTTGCCCCCATCGGCGCACCGATTCCGCCGTTGCCCAACGAACTCGGAATGAAGGATACGGTGCTGACCTATCCCGGCGAGATCACCCGGGTTAAGGCCACCTTTGACATCCCGGGGCTGTATGTCTGGCATTGCCATATCGTTGAACACGAAGACAACGAAATGATGCGCCCCTACTATGTCGGGACCAAACCTCAAGGGTTCCCGGTGCCCTGATTCGTCAGGTCGCAGTTAACGATGTTGCCGCCCCAAAACCGCGGGGCGGCAACTTTTCACTCTGCAAATGGTGAGAAGCAAGGTAAAATCTACAAACAAAACATAGTTTGAAATCAAGCAACCATGATCGGCACATTCCCCCTGTCGCGACAAGGACCTGCAATGAGAACGATTCTTTTACTGACTCTATTCATCTCCCTGTCAGGCGCACTCCCCGCTTTCGCCCAAAACAGTCAGCGGCTGGATGATATCAATTACAGCTTCGGCCACTTTTTAGGCAAGGATCTCCAGCGCAACGCCGTCCAGTTGCGCATTGATCGCCTCCTGGACGGGCTCTTTGATGCCTCGGAGCAACTGGAGCCTCAATATTCACAGGACGAGATGCAGGCATTGCGAACTGTTAAACAAGCCAAGGAAGAAGATATTCTAGAAAAGATCAACTATGCCTATGGCTATAAAACCGGCCAAGAGATTGTTGCGGCCAAGGTTGAAATTAACGCTGAACCGCTCCTGTTCGGAGTCACCGATGTCACCGACCACAAAAAATTGCGGTTCAGCGTCAAGGAGATGACCGAGTTGCTGGCTCAACTGAAAAAGGACCAGCCATGAAAACCCATCGCCTGCTGGTCGAACTTCTGATCTGCACGTTTTTTGCCGCGGCTGTCCCCGTAATTGCCGCCGAGCCGCAGGTTATTAAGGATCGGTTGGATGAGATCAATTACAGTCTCGGTTATCAGCTGGGGCAACAACTGCGCGAGAAAAAACTGGAGTTCAGGCCGGAAACCCTCTGGCAGGGGGTTTACGACGGGGCCAATCATGCGCAACCGTTCATGACCGAAGAGGCCATGCGACGGGTCCTGGAACAGTTGGCACCTCAGTCGCCGGCAGCGGCGGAAAGGCCTGCCCCGAAGACGGTTGAACCCCAAAAAGATATCATCGGCTACCGTCTGGAGGGGCAGAAATTTATTGCCGAAAACAGCCAGAAGGAAGGTGTTGAATCCCTGCCGAGCGGCGTGCAGTACAAAATCCTCAAGACCGGGCAAGGCAAACATCCCCAACCGACCGATGCGGTCCTGGTCAATTACAAGGCCAAAAATGTGGATGGCGAAGTTTATGACAGCAGTTTCCCCCTGGGCATTCCGACTCCGACAGAATTCAAAGTCAATAAACTGATCCCGGGGCTGGCGCAGGTTCTCCCCATGATGCGGGAAGGCGACAAGTGGGAAATTTATATCCCGACCCGGATGGCCTACCGGGATACCGGCCCCATGGCCGGACAGACCGTTATCTACGAAATGGAACTCCTGGAAATCCTGCCGGAATTCCACTGATCCTGAACACGGTGGACGGTCTAATAGCATTTTGACAACCGGACAAGTTCCCCACAGAGCGGAGGCGTCATGCACCGAACCCTTTTCATCACCGCCCTACTCATCGGCTTTGCCATAGCGACCAGCGCCGCTGATCGACCGGTCCTGAACGGGAAAAATGACGAAATCAATTACAGTGTCGGTCACCAGGTCGGTCGCGACCTGCTCCGTCAGCAGGTCAAGGTCAACCCGGAAGTCCTGTTGCAGGGGATCATCGATGCCACCAGCGGCAATGAACCGTTGATGCCCTTTGACCAGATGATCACTACCCTGGCCGAACTGCGGGAGAAGATTGTCAAGCTGGCCGAACAACAAAAACTCGACATCCGCCAGGCCGGTCAGAAATTCCTTGCTGAGAACAAAAGCAAAGACGGAGTTGTCAGTCTGGCAAGCGGGCTGCAATACAAAGTCCTGCAAACCGGCAGCGGACCGCAACCAGCCGCCACAGACCGGGTTCGGGTGGCTTATACCGGTCAGGATATCTATGGCCAGCAGTTTGACAGCACCACCAAGAACGGCACCGCCTCACCGGTTGAATTCACGATCGATAAAGTTATCCCGGGGTGGGCCGAAGCGCTGAAAATGATGCCGGAAGGGAGTGAGTGGGAGCTTTACATCCCCTACAACCTCGCTTTTAAGGACAGCGGTCCCCTGGCCGGCCAGACCGTCGTCTATAAAATCAAACTCATCAAAGTCAATCCATAGCTGTGCCTGGTTGGTCATATAACCGCAAGTCAACGGATAAAAACCGGATGCCTTATGAAAAAAAATCTACTCTGCTTCATGCTGTTCATTCTGCTCTTCCCAGCTTCCTTCGGCCACACTGAAGACCCGCCGGAGCTGACCGGTTTGAATGCAGTCAGCTATGCCGCCGGTTTCCGGCTGGGCGATATGTTCGTCAAACAACGTATTCCCCTGATTCCGGAAATGGTCATGCGCGGGCTGGAAGACGCCCGTAAAACCGATATCCCTTTACTCCCCAAGGGAGAAATGCGGACCATCCTGAGTGATCCCCGCAAATACCTCATTGAAAGCGCTGCGCAGAGAGAAGATCTGGCAAAAAAAGCCGGCCAGAGTTTTCTGTCCGCCAATGCCCGGGAGCAAGGAGTGACCGTGCTTCCCAGCGGCTTGCAATATCGCATTATTGCGGCAGGGAGCGGAGCGCAGCCGCAGAGCGCCGACAGTGTCCAGCTGAATTATGAAGCGGCCACCGTCAACGGCCAGGTTTTCGATTCCACCTACCGCAAAGGGACACCCGCCACCCTTGCAATCAACCAGCTGATCCCGGGATTAGCAGAAGGGCTGCAGTTGATGACCGAAGGGAGCACATGGGAGCTCTATATTCCCCCCAGCCTCGGCTATGGCAAACGCGGACCGCTCGCGGATCAGACTCTGGTCTATACGGTTGAATTGCTGAAAGTTATGCCACCCCAATAGCTCACTCAAAGCAGCATTCGGCATGCGGTTATCCCCCATCGAGGTCAAAGGTTTCTCTTTTGACTGCCGGATAAAAATAAACGATACCAATACCACAGCTTTTTTTTGGACCCTGGTTGAGATCTGCAAAATAGCTGTTTTGATTTTATTTGAACCTTCTTGTCTTCAGATACTTACCCTTTTGACGTGAAATGTATTCAACGGCCACATTGTCATTCTACTGAGGGCCCCGGTGTCGCTTGGAAATGTCCCGGACTGGACTTTTCAAGCAACTGCCAGCTGAGTTTCCGAAGCCAGAACCTGCTTCGGATAGGCACAAGAGTCGACTCAGACAACGACACCGCTATTGGTCAATTTCATTCTTCAGGAGGTATTCCCATGAAAACAAGGAATCGCGTTACGATTTGGCTCGTTGGTCTGATACTTTGTTGCGGTCTGTTTCTGACCGCGTGCGGTGGCGGAGGGGGCGGCGGAGATAATGACGATGACAGCAGTAACGTTCCCGCAACCGGCAGTGATTACACCCTGCTGGCCTGGAATGATCTGGGCATGCACTGCCTGAACCCGACCTATGACACCCTGGTCATCCTGCCGCCCTACAATACGGTCTGGGCCCAACTGGTCAAACGCGGCAGCCCGCCGCAGATCGTCACCAGCGGGGTCACCCTCTCCTATCGGCTGGTCAACAATACCTCCTCGGCCGACAAAACCTATTCCGGCTTCGGCAGTGACTATGGCCAGTTCTGGACTTATGTCCTCGATTTGTTCGGGATCACCCTGACGCCGGATACCGGGCTCAACCTGGTTGATCCAACCCGCCATAACGGTCTTTCCGGCACCATGGTCGTATCCGGAAGCCACTTCGAGGTCAACGGAATCCCCGCCACCCCGGTCGATGATGACGGGGTGTGGAACCCTTACCAGGTGATCGAAATCACCGCCAAGGATGGTAACGGCAATACTCTTGCCCAGACCCGCGCCACCGTGCCGACGTCGGATGAGATCAACTGCGCAAAGTGCCATGGAACAAATGCATTCGCCAATATCCTACAGTTGCATGATGCTGGAGAAGGAACCAGCCTTGCCAGCAGCACCCCGGTGCTCTGCGCCTCCTGTCATGGCAGCCCGGCTTTGAATGCTCCAAATAATGGAGCGCCCTACCTCTCTCAGGCTATCCACGGTTACCATGCTACGCACAGCACCGCAACCTGCTACGACTGCCACCCGGGGACCACAACCAAATGTAACCGCAGCCTTGCCCATACCGCAGCCGACGGCAATTGCACCAGTTGCCACGGGACCCTGCAGAATGTCGCCACCACCATCGCCAACGGCCGGATTCCCTGGGGATCAGAGCCGAACTGCAGCGATTGTCATACCGGCGTGGCCGAGGTCAATACCGGCACCGTGCTCTATCGCAATGCGGTCGGGCATGGCGGCATGAACTGCGCGGCCTGTCATGGCAGCCCCCATGCCATGTATCCTTCCCGCGAGGCCACAGACAACTATCAACCCCTGCAATATCAGGGGAAAGCTCTTTCCCTGGGCAGTTGTGCGGTCTGCCATTCAGGTTCCAAAGGGGAAGGTTCCGGAGAATTTATTGAGGAGCACGGCTCCGGTAATCCGAGCGCCTGCAATGTCTGTCATACCAGCATCACCAGCAGCAATACTTCTTTATGGCCCCATGCGTTTCAGTGGACCAATCGTTGACCGCTCGGTAGCAGGCTGCTGCAATCCAAAGGCTGGCCGACCAGAAGCAATGACCTTCCCTCTCTCATTGCTTCTGGGAAGTCAGAAAATACTCCACCTTTTCGGCCAGGTTGCCTGACTTGAGCAGCGTGGCCGAAGCGTTTCCCCGTAAGCCCCCGTCATATTTGCAATCATCTCTGTGCGCTGTCTTTTGGCAGCCAGATAAAGATTTTATAAACCTCAGATCAAGATTTCTCTGAACACCTGTTCAGCCATTGACAAAAACGGTCATTTCCGTTGATAAAGTTAATATACCAAACGGTCTGTTTTTGTAGATGAGGGAATTATGTCGACCAAAGGGGACTTGACGCGCTCCAAAATTCTTGCTAATGCCAGCCAGGTTTTCCAACGCAAGGGAATCCTGGCAACAACGGTGACCGACCTGCTCAACGCAACCGGGACCACCAAGGGCAACCTTTACTTTCATTTTTCAAGCAAGGAAGATATCGGTCTGGAAGTGCTCCAGAAAGCGCATGCGGCCTTCAATTCATTTCTGGATGAAGCACTGACCGGCCCCACCCCAGGGGCAGCCCTGGAGCACTTTTTTGCCGGAGTGCTGGAGCGCAACCTGGCCAAAGGTGCGAACGGCGGCTGTATTTTTGGTAATACAGCCCTGGAAGCGGCCGATACCGCACCGCGCTTTGCCCGGTTGGTTCAACATGTCTTTAACGATTGGATCAGTCGCCTGGAAAGCATGGTTGCCGCAGCGCAGCAACGCGGGCAAATCCGTCGCGACCTTCCGCCAGTCGAGTTGGCCGAGCTGATTGTCGAAACCATCGAGGGGGCCATTATGCAAGCCCGTCTGCAGCAGGAAACCGGTCCTTTGGCGCGGGCATTGAACGCGTTGCGGGTGGTCCTTGAACTGGACTCGTTTGCGGTATCAGCACCAGAGGGGGAAGCGCGATGATCGAACTGAAGGTTCGCAGCGTGCACTTTTTGACCGAGAGCCTCTTTGAACTGCAACTGGAACGGGGAAAGATTGTCTTTGAACCCGGCTCCTGTGTCGCCGTTTTCAATCCGCAGGGGGAATCCCGTCCTTACAGCATTGCTTCGGGGACCGGTGAGTCCGCCTTGCGGTTATTGATCCGGCGCCTTCCGGGCGGCCAGGTCAGTGACTGGTTGGCCGACCGCAAACCCGGCGACGGGTTGACCATCAGTGCTCCTTTCGGCTGGTTCCGGCCGGCCGGTGGACAGGCGGGAAAACGTGTCTACTTTGCCACCGGCACCGGGATCGCTCCATTTTTAAGCTGCCTGCGCAGCCGCCCCGCGGCGCAGCCGGAACTCTGCCTGTATGGCGTAACCAGGCAAATGGACGCCTTTGCCCTGCCGGAACTGCAAAACCAGCCCTGGTTCCGTCTGGCAACCTCGCAAGAACGCCAGAACGGACACTTTTACGGCCGCATTACCGGGCTCCTCGACCAGGTCCCGCTGGCAACGGATATTCATTATTATCTGTGCGGCCTGGACAGCATGATCGACGACATCAGCACCTGGCTGGAAAGCCGGGGGATCGACTTTACTCAAATTCATCGGGAGATTTTTTTCTATGAAAACGGATAACACTGACCAGTGGCTCAAAACCAGCCAGAACGAGCCACGTGGCTATATTCAACCGCAACGTCTGGATGAGCTCTGGTTCCATACCGGAACCAACTGCAACCTGCGTTGCCCTTTCTGCCTGGAAGGCTCCAAACCAGGGGACAATCGGATCGAATTTTTGACCCTGACCGACGCCCGGCGTTTTATTACCGAAGCCCTTGATCTCGGTGTGAAAAAATTCTCCTTCACCGGCGGCGAACCCTTCGTCAACCCCGAGTTCACCGCCATTCTGGCCGCAGCCCTGGAGCACCGACCCTGTCTGGTCCTGACCAACGCCACCGAGCCGCTGATGAATCGCCTGGCCGAAGTGCGCGCATTGGCGGAGCAACCGAACCCGCTCAATTTCAGGGTCAGCCTCGATCACCCCGATCCGGCCAAGCATGACGAATCACGCGGCAAGGGCAACTTTAAAAAAGCCCTCGCCACCCTCGGCCGGCTGCATGCCATGGGCTTTGGCGTGTCCATTGCCCGGCTGATGCTGCCCAATGAAGACAGCGCCGCGGTTGACCGGGCCTATGCACCCTACTTTCGATCTGCCGGGGTTCCAGAAGACATCACCATCATCAAATTTCCCGAATTTCACCTGCCCGGCTCTTTCCCCGAGGTCCCGGAGATCACCGAAACCTGTATGACCCGGTACCTCAATGCCGATCAGCGCGACGCCTTCATGTGTAATTTCAGTAAAATGATCGTCCGCAAAAACGGTCGCTGTGGGGTCTACGCCTGCACCCTGGTTGATGACCTGTCCGTGTACGATCTGGGCAGCACCCTGCAGGAAGCCATGAGCAAACGGGTTATGCTCGGCCATCATCGTTGCTATTCCTGTTTCGCCTGCGGAGCCAGTTGTTCGGAATAAACTTTAACAACAATGTATTAATTAGCTGATAAATAAAGATTTATAGCTTGTCTGACAGGAGAGCTTTTTATGGATTACATTCTGCCGGTCTTCGCCGGTTTTGTCGCCCTCGCTTCGGTGCTGATTTCTCCGCGAGCGGAAAGCGAAGGGGCATTTTATCAGGGCCAGGGAATTGACGGAAGCCAGCCCGGACTGCTGACTCTGACCTTTTCCCAGGTGACCACCTGGATCTTCGCCCGGTCCTTGATGAATGCAGCGATCCTCGGCTTTTATTACGGTATCTGGGGAACCCTGGCTTATGCCTGCTATTACCTGTCGTTTCTAACTGGTGGCAAAATCATCGACAGCCTCCGTCATGAGCAGGGCTTCAGCAGTGTCCAGGCATTCCTGATGGCGCGTTTCGGCAGCTGGGGAACCGGCTGCTATAATTTCGTGATCGCCATCCGTTTGATCAGCGAAGTGTTCGCCAACCTGCTGGTCATCGGGATCCTCTTCGGGGTGGCCGGGAGCAGCGCCTATACCCTGACCATCCTGGCTTTTTCCGCCATCACTCTGGGCTATTCCATGCTCGGCGGGCTACGTGCATCGTTGCGCACCGACCTGTTTCAGATGGTTATTTTCCTCGGTACGCTGTTGTTGCTGCTGGCTTTGGTGGTGACCAACCACGCGGTCGGTTTCGCCGACCTCTGGGTTAAACCCTTTGTGATTGATCAACCCGGCCCGGTCCTGATGCTGGTTGCGCTCCTGCAGGTCTGGAGCTACCCCATGCACGACCCGGTGATGATGGACCGTGGCTTTCTGGCCAACCGGGAAACCACCCGGAAAAGTTTTCTGCACGCTGCCTGGATCAGCATTGTCTGCATTGTCGCCTTCGGCTGTCTTGGCGTTCTGGCCGGAGCGCATGCGGTTACCGGCGCCAGCATGAACGACACCCTCATGCAGCTGTTGGGAACCGTCCCGATGATGCTGTTCAACGCCGCCCTGGTCATCTCGGCGATGTCGACCCTGGACAGCACGCTATCCAGTTCGGCCAAGCTTCTGGCGGTGGACATGGGCGTCATGAAGATGAGCCTGCGCAACGGCCGTGCAGTCATGGCCGTGTTCATGCTGATCGGGCTGGCCCTGGTCTTCTGGGGGAACAAAGACCTGTTCAGTGCGGTGGCGGTGAGCGGCACTGCCTCCCTTTACCTGGCGCCGGTCATCTTCTTTTCCCTCTGGGGCAAACAGGAGCGCATTCCCCTCTGGAGCTATCTGTCCAGCTTTGTTTTGGCTCTGGCCGCGGCCGTGCTTTATTTCACCGAATCGAGCGGCTACAGCCATCTGCTCGGCGATATTCACAAGTACACCAAATTACTCTACCTGACCATCGCTGTTCTCGGCCTCGGTTGCCTCGCATTCTGGGTTGGCGGCAAAACCACCTCCGGTTCGCTCTCGAAACGGGATTAGGCCATGTCTCAACTGCCTGATTCACTGAACCTCGGCTCCATTGACGAACCACTGCTGATTTTCGGCGGTCCTTACAGCAACCTGGCTGCGACCGCAGCCATGCGCCAATGGGCTGAACAGCATCAGTTTCCGCCCCGGCGGGTGATCTGCACCGGCGATATCATTGCCTATTGTGGCGAACCCCGGGAGTGTCTGGAGTTAATCCAGGATTGGGGCATTGCGGTGGTCCAGGGGAACTGCGAACAGGCTTTGGCCGCAGAGGCCCCTGATTGCGGTTGCGGGTTCGCCGAAGGTTCAGCCTGCTCGTTACTGTCCGTCAACTGGTACCACTTTGCCCGCAACAGTTTGACAGCGGCAGAGCGGGCTTGGCTGGCAACCCTGCCGCGGGCCCTCCATTGCAGCATGCATGGCCGCACCATTCAGCTGATCCACGGCGGCGTCAACCAGACCAATCGCTTCCTCTTCGCTTCCAGCGCTGAGCAGACCCTGTACCAAGAGCTTGAACATTCCGCTGCCGACATCGTTATCGGCGGCCACTGCGGCATCCCCTGGGGGAGGATTCTTGACCGCCGAGCCTGGCTGAACGCCGGCGCCATCGGCCTGCCCGCCAACGATGGCACCCAGGACGGCTGGTTTATGCTGCTCTCCCCGACTCCCCACGGACTGCATTGCCGCTGGCAGCGACTTGTTTACAGTGCCGCGACCAGCGTTGAAAAGATGCGGGCCGCCGGGTTGAGCGGTGGTTACGCAGAGACCTTGCAAAACGGGCTCTGGCCAAGCATGGATGTGTTGCCCGCGCTGGAACGCAGCCGCCAGGGAATTCCCCTGCAGTTGGAGGATCTACTGATCAGTTGATGGCTGGCTGGCAGCCGAAGAAACTCTTTAAACGACAAAAGCGGAACCAGTTTAGGTTCCGCTTTTGTTTACCTGTCGAAATTATTTACATCTGACTAGAGTTCAACCTGTCATTTAGCTCTCTTCCGGTATAAGGCCAGCCCGGCAATGCCACACCCCAGCAAAATGAGTGTCGACGGCTCGGGAACAGGGGCCGGGGCTTTCCAGGTCACATCTTTGGAATTCGGGCTGAACAGATCGTTGGTAAACAGGCTGGTTTTGTTTTGCCCGTTCCCATACGCTGTTTCCAAGGCCATCAGATCAAAGTGAATCCAACTGAGATCACCCATTCCGGCCAGGGTAAGGCTTTTGACTTCGCCATCCTTTAATGCGGCACCGGGATCTTGAAAGTTTGGCACCTCAGCGCTGTTGTTGGCAAAAGTTCCGATATCGAAAAACAGGAAATCTGAGGTCAACGCTTTCAACGGATCATGGCTGTTGTTGAAATAGCTATTATTGGCGTCCCAAGCGAAAGCATTATTGCCATTGATGGTCAAACTCGCAAAAGCGTTGGCACCCAGTCCGTCAGCCACCGAAACCAGCAAAACTGCGCCATGCCCATTGAACACATCGGCAAATCCGAACGACGACCAGTCCGGCCCGGTCAGATAAGCACCACCCAGGTTCACGACCGAACCGTCCTGATACTGCCCCGCCGCAACAATCTGATTGCCGCTGGTGAGCGCAGTATCTGTTTCGGTCGGGTTTGATGATGAGGACGTATTGACGACATAGCCGCCGGAACCCGTCGGCACACCGACCTGAAGAATCGGGGTTGCCCATGCGGAGAGTGGGGCCATCAGGAGAAAAAATAGAATAACGATTATATTTAGCATATCTTTATTTCTCATAGTCGAATCCTTTCCTCGAAAAAATTCTTTACCATATGAGTAAGCAATAAATATGCCCTTGAACAAACCCCAATTATATCGGCAAGATAAAAGACAATTTCGTCGTTCATCGACTCAATGTAAATAATATCGACAACGCTCTAGTTCTCACCGCGCCATCCTTGACCTGCCTTAATGCCAGCCTGTTTAGACTTGGGAAAACTTGGGTAAATCAAGCCAAACGAAAACAGGCGGCCATGGCGACCGCCTGTTTCAACAGGTCAAGACAGCAGTTCCTCCAGCTGTTATTTAAAGAGACAATACTTGGTGTAATCAGCGGCTTCGCTAGCGGTCCAGTCTTTCTTGGGTTTTTCTTTCATGTTTTTACACCAATCGTCACTGCCGACCTCCGGCGAACAGGCCGAGAGCAACGCGACAAAAGCCAACAGCAACAACAGGCCAATCATTTTTTGTATCCGCATCACATTCCTCCCAATTTTCCATTCATAATGTTCAAAAATTTCATCGCTTCGACTCATCAAAAAAGGGATTTCAGCCCTTCCCTTTCCCCTTATGCTTATCCTTTTTATGCCCTTTCCCTTGCGAATCTTCAGCTCCATAGAGATCGTTCCCTTGCTTGAGAGCCTTGAACTCACTTGAACCGGGCTTAATACCCAGGCTTTTTGCCAGCGCCCCCCAGCCCTTGCCTTGCTCGGACCGATAGCGATCCAACACATATCTGGGCGGCCGTGACGTCATCTCACCCAGACGCAACACCATATAGGCGTCAGCCGGGTTGGCAACATTATCCAGGACAACCCTGACTTGGGCATCGCCAATCTTAAAGCGCGTGGCCAACTGCGCCCTGAACCCGGAAAGATCAGCCCGAGCGCGCAGACTCAGGTCATGCATCCAATCAAAGTCACCGGCATGCGCCGCAGAAACCGCAAACAGAGGAACCAGCAACAGCAGCAGAACAAAGCCATTCTTTACAGTTTTCATCATCTGTCTTCCTTTTCAATTCTTTTCATTTAGATGTTCTATCGACTGAGCGCCATAGTGAGAAAAAACAGCACCATCCTACGCCACCCAGCCCGCCCTAAGATTCTGGAATTTATTGATTAAAAAGGTTGACAATATACGCCGATTGGCAACAAAGGTCAAAAGTTACAATAAGGCAGTTGATCACCAACAAAACCGAGCATAGAGAGTTTCACTCAAGAGACATGGTCACGCCAAGATAAACGTGGGGAAGAAAGACACTGGCCAGGCATGCGGCCAAAGACTACGACGTTGATAGCGAAATTTTTGAGTGAAGAAGCGGAATGATGCCAACGCATAAGTTTTCAGATTGGAAACGAGCAATTTTTCGTTGTGGCAAGAGAATCAAGGGCTTATGCGGAGGATTGACACAGCGACGGCGGAAAAGGGCCATTTCCGGATGACAACTACCTAAGCTTGCGGACTTGATCCTCCAAAGCCAGATTGAGGTAATTCCGTAAATTGATCTTTCGGTTGGTCAACTTAAGCTTCTTTCGGATGCTCTCCCGATGTCGATTCACCGTGGCCAGGGAGATCCCACGTACATGCGCGATCTCTTTTGTCGTCATCCCCGATCGAATCATATTGCAGATCAGCAGTTCCGTATGGGTTAGCTTAAAAATGATGGCCTTATCTTCTTCAACAAAAGGAGCAACGATATTCCTCAGGTTTTTCTTGAGAATACTCAAATAAATCTTCTGTTTTTTATCAACATCAACCTCTAACTCGTTGATAATAGGCATCAATATCTTATCGATTTTTGCCTGAATCATCCCCCCGAAGATCCGCTTCTCCCTCTGGCTCTGCCTTAGAAAGTCGTGCAGAGACTCATTGGTGTCTTGCAGCGACTTCCTTTCAATGAGCAGTTCCTGTTGGGACAAAATTTTCTCCGCAACATTGGAAATCTGCTCTGCAATCGTATTAAGCATAAATCTTTCTTCCTTAAGGAATGGACCCTCAAAGGCCTTGGGCCGTTCCTCAAGGTAATAAATTTCGATATCACCACTTTTTTCCCCGAAAACATCGATACTTGCGCTCTGCTTCCATTCAGAAACCTGAAAATTAGCAGACGTATAGACATCCCCATTAAATACGATCCTTATGCAAGTCATCTCGGGATACTGCCAGGCCCCGGGCAAGATCACGGTCAGATCGGCGAAGACGGCAGCAATAGACTTGTCATTCCTCTGGATCGATTTAGACACCCGGTAAAGACAATCAAGTTCCTTAACCCTCTCCCGAAGCGCTTTATCAAGGGATTCTTTGCCGGCCTTGATCCTGTCGAAAATTTGCCCTGTTGTGAAATCATCCATTTTTCATACAGTTCCAGCTAAATTGCCTATAAAAAATAGGGATTAAATAGGTAAATTTATCGTATTTACGCTTAGACTATTTGAACCTAAGATCGAAGTCAATAAAGGAAGTTAAAAGCATCCAATTTGGCTGACAATCATGGGATTCATAAACAACATTCTCGGCTTGAAAAAAAATACAGGACCGATCGACGTGAACCTCTACATCCAGATTTCCTCACATATTAGCGAGATGATCGGTCTGTTCGGCTACCACTTCAAAGGGCAGAGCTTGCCCAGGAAGAACTGCCTAGACATCTGTGCAATGTCTTTAAATTGCCATAAAAATCTGTTGAATACAGCGGATCTAAAATTTTATGACGAGCAAATCTTATTGGCAAAAAATGTTTACTCAATCATGGCGAACGAGATCAACAATCAAAATGCCATTTACGATATCGTTTTTTCCGGAAATTCAGACATGGACTGGACACTGTCCTGTGCGACCTTAAACAACCTTTACAACCTGGAATTAAACGAAAAATCGATATTGGCCTTTTTCTATCTGCACCAGATCTACAATGGCCATTATTTCAATCTAACGTTACCGAAAAGAGACAGGTTGAACAGTTACTAAAAACTTAACCTTTCCAACCCAGGGATGAGCATGCTGGATTTAACCGATATTAAAATTTTGAATGAACTGCAGAGCGACGGACGCATCAGCATTGCAAAACTGTCGCAAAAGGTCGACATCTCCAATTCATCCTGCCTGCGGCGGGTTAAATCCCTTGAAAAAAACGGGATCATCGAAAAGTATACGGCCCTTTTGAGCCAGAAAAAATTCGGGATTACCAGTGAGATTTTCCTGTTGATTAAAATGAAGAATCAAAGCAGAAAAACCCTGGAGAAATTCCAGGATCACATCCATACACTCACCGAAGTCATGGAATGCTTTCTCCTGTCCGGAGAATTCGATTATCTCATCAAGCTAGGCGTCAAGAACAACGAAAACCTACTTGCCGTCCATAACAAAATCGCAGAAGCATCGGATGTCGCAAGAATCAATTCTTTCTTCTCATTGCAGAAGATCATTCAAAAAACCGCCATTCCGCTTAAATAGTTGGCATCCGGAAACGATTATCTGGGGCGGCAGGTCGAACACCCAAATCAACCTATTTTCATACTGCTATTTTCAGGCTAATCAGAGCCTTGAAGGCCGTCACGGTTGAACTATAACCTGAATCAGTGAGCTTAAGAACTTAAAACTGCCTTCGATCTTTGACAATCAGCTGATTTTATTGTGGTTTTCTGCTATCTTTGAACTGCTTCGAATTTCACCCAAGGAGTTTTGGTTGTGACGTTTCCCCGGTTCAAGATTGAGCAGTCCAAGCAGGAATTCTATACCTCCAACTCCGGTCTGGCCTTGACTGGCGTGGCACTGAATCGTTTCACCACGCTGACCTCACGGGTTGATAAGGCGGCTCCGAAGCGGGGAATTGCCACGTCAGATGTGGTCCGCAGTTATCTGGGGTTGCTCTGTCAGGGCAAGAGCGACTTTGCGGCGATCCGCCCCTTTTTTGAGGATGATGAATTCTTCCGCTGTTCTCTCGGACTGACAAAAGTGCCGTCACCCGAGACCTTGCGCCAGCGGCTTGACCAGTTCGCCGAGGTGCTGCGCACCATTGTCGATTTCTGCTCGGTGGAGTTCCTCAAAAAAGCCAAGGCCCAGCTCTCGCCGCTGTCCACTGGCCACATGCCGCTGGATCTGGATGTGTTTACCCTCGACAATTCTGACACCAAGAAAGAGGGCGTCTCCTACACCTACCGAGGCTTTAACGGCTATGCGCCGCTGGGTGTCTGGCTCGGGCTTGAAGGCTGGTGTCTGGAGATCGAGCACCGGCCCGGCTCCCAGCATGCGCAAGCAGGCTTTGTTCCGCTTCTTCTCCGATCGATTCGCAAGGCACGGGAACTGTCGGAAGCCCCTTTGCTGGTGCGCCTGGACAGTGCTCATGATGCCATCGCCACTCTGGTCTCACTCAAGGAGGCAGAAGCCGACTTCATCGTCAAATGGAATCGCCGTAACAGCGACATGCCGATCAAGGCGACGGACATCTTCGCTCATGGCAAACGGCTCAAGGACACCAAAACCGAACGTATTGCAATCATGACTGAAACCGTCGAACGCAGCTACCAGCATGAGGATGACGAAACCAGAACCATCAAGCTGCGCCGGGTGTTGCGCGCCAGTGAGCGTTGGTTCGATAAAGACGGCCCGCTGCTGACCCCCGACATCGAGGTCGAAGGCTGGTGGACCAGCCTCTCCAGCGACAAAGAGAAAGTCATCGAGCTGTACCAGGGGCACGCGCTGTGCGAACAGTATCACTCGGAACTCAAGACCGATCTCGACCTGGAGCGTTTGCCATCTGGAAAGTTCGCCACCAACGCCCTGGTGATGAGCTGTGCTGGCCTGGCCTACAACCTTCTCCGCGCCATCGGCCAGATCGGTTTGATGGATAAAAAACAGGCTCGCCGGGCAAAACAGCGGCGGCGGCTGAAAACCGTTTTGCAGGACCTGATGTACTTCGCCGCCCGGTTTCTGCGCCACGCCCATGGTCTGGCGCTGCGATTCAGTTGCCATGCACACTGGCAGACGCAGGCATTTACGAAAATCTATGAGCGGTTTGCCTATGGCTGAGATCTGCAACCAGCAGAACTGTGCTGAATAACACCGCATCCAAGGCGGTGGCTGGTTACGCACGTCCACAATCTGCAAATGAGCGAGCAGAACGAGAGAAATAATCAGCTGAATTGTCAAAGAGCATGGCCGTCTTGATCAAAACAGACGAGCCTTAAGCAAAATCAACTGCGAAAATGGTGTCGCAGGCAAACAGCAAATGTGCCGATGGGCTGCCTCACTGATTCAGGTATAAAAAAGCCCAGAATAGCACGATAAAAGCGACAACAAAGAAAACAATATAATTGCCCATGACATCCCCCCTACAAAATAAAACCTACAGTAGCAAAAAGAATAAACAAACTCCAATACAAAAGCCCTTTCTTAAGTACAGGAAAAAGGGTACTTTTAATGACATTTCAAGGTTGGCATACGAGTGCGAAAATATTTTGCCCAAATTAAACCATAGGAATTTTCTACTCCCTAGCTATGTTTCAAAAAGGATAGTAATTGAAATACTACCTTGTCACAATTTTAGCGCTGCTAGCACTTTCAGGATGTGCCGCCCAACTTACTGAACAAGGCAGAATGGTACGAGAGGTTCAACCAGACTGGTCAACGAGATGTGAACACTTGGGAGCAATTGAAGCTTCTGAGGGCAACGGCTTGGACATTCCAGATGATCGCAGGGGAGCATTAAACAGAATCAGAAATCAAGTTGCTGACCTAGGAGGAAACGCTTTTGTTATTAACCAGAGTTCAAGCAACGAAATCAGAACACTAATTCAAGCAGATGCTTATAAATGCCAATAGATTTTTAAAGCCATTTTTTACACGAACTATTTAGCGTAGGTTTTTCCTACAAACTCGTTAGGGCATAAGGGAAAGGAGACATTTTTGTCTACCAACTACGTTTTGATTGATTTTGAAAATGTCCAGCCAAGTAGCCTGGAAATTCTTCAGCATCATCCTTTCAAGGTGTTGGTGTTCGTAGGGGCAACCCAAACAAAGATACCGTTTGATATAGCTGCTGCGATGCAGGCCTTGGGGGAGTCAGCCCAATACGTAAAAATTTCTGGTTCCGGGAAAAATGCTCTTGATTTCCATATTGCGTACTACATTGGCGAATTGGCCGCAAAAGAACCTGGTGCTCTTTTTCATATTATCTCTCGCGATGCGGGTTTTGACCCTCTGATTCGTCATCTCAAGACTAAAAAAATAAAAGTTCAGCGTGAGAGTGATTTGGGCGAAATCCCTGTGCTTAGGTTATCCACCACAACATCGAATGATGAAAAAATTTCTGCAATCGTCAAAAATCTTGCAGGCCGAGGTCAATCGAGACCAAGGAAGGTAAAAACACTTTCAAATACCATTAACTCGCTGTTCACAGAAAACCTTTCAGAGCAGCAATTAAGAGTATTGGTGAATGAACTGGAACAGCGGAAATACATACAGGTGAACAATAATAATGTGTCATATCACCTACCGAGCTAGCCCTAACCCCAGCATCAACCAGACTACAAAAGCTACCCCCAGAGCTACCGTGAAACAATAAAATGACACAAAAAACGGGCACTAGAAATTCATCTAAGTGCCCGTTATTGTTATTGGAGCGGGAAACGGGATTCGAACCCGCGACTCTCAGCTTGGGAAGCTGATACTCTACCAACTGAGTTACTCCCGCATTTGGTGGGCGCAGTATAGTAATCTGCCTTCCCGGTTGTCAATCAAATATTTTGCTTTTTGAGCCAGCTTTTTGCTTCTTCCGGGGAATTGATTTCCCCGGTCATTTCGGCATGTTTGAGCTTCTTTTCCAACTGCCCTAGAATCCGTCCCTTAGCGTTGTTCAACAGCTGGGAAATCTCTTTGGCACTGAGCAAGGGCGGAATCCGGTTAAATTGCTGTAGGCTGCTGAAAGCTTGGCTCAGTGCAATAAGCCGTTGTGGGGCAAACCGCTGCTGTTGCCAGCCCTGGAAAAACAGCATCTGTTCAGCAAAGGGTTGCAGGGCTTCAAAAACCAGCGCCTGTCGGCGCGGTGTGGAGACAGACTCAGCCAGGGCAAGCAATTCTGCGGCCGGGGTTTCTTGCAGTTGTTGAATCAGCTGTTGCCGCTCCCGGCTCAAACGCAACCGATCATGAAGGAGCCTGGATAGATTGGCTGGTTGGTAAATGCGCAGCAGTTGGGCAAGGAGCTGATCGATACGCCTTATCTCGATCTGTTCTTCGCTGAATTGCGCCCTCACCTGTTGGTTAAATTGATCGATCGCCTGACCAAGGGCTTCCATATCGGCACTGAGTTCGTCCCGGTGAAACTTTCCACCCGGCTCTCCGCACAAGGCCGCGAGCAACCCGCTTTCCAATAACAGCTGCACCGCCGTGCGAATATCCTCGGCCGCCAGAATCTTGCTTAGCTCCTCCTGGCAACGCTCCCCGGCTATATTTTGGATGAGATCGCGATGGTGTAAAAGCTGGCGTTTGGTCTCCGGATCAACTGCAAGCTTGAGGGTCACCGCATGCCTGATCCCTTTGAGCATACGCAACGGATCATCGCTGAAACTACGTGTTGAACAGGGGAGCAACTTTCGGTCAGCCAGGTGTTGAATGCCATTGAGGGGGTCAAGAACCTGCTGAGCGGAGAGTGGTTGCTGCAGAGGAAACGCCAGGGAGTTGATGGTGAAATCGCGCAAAGCCTGATCGGTAGCGATAGTCTCGGCGCGCAGAGGGGCAAAATCAACGGTGATCCCGGTTGGGAGCAAGGCCCTGCTCTGGCGGCGTTCTTTATCCAGCCAGAACCAACGCCCGCCGACCTGCCTTGTCCAGCGCCTGGCAACAGCAGTCGGATCACCAGCACAGGCGATATCGACATCATTGATCGGCCGCTCCAGGAACAGATCGCGCAGGCAACCGCCGACCAGCCAACAGGGCATGAGGTCACGAAATAAATCCTGAAGTCGTTCAAATTCAGGATGCTGCTTGAGGAAATGAGCTATTTTGTCACTCAGCATGGACCGGTACCGCAATGAGGCCTAACGGCAAAGACGGGCGCTCCTCCCCTATCCCCCCCTTCAGCTGTCCTCGTCCTCTTCGGACGATTCGGTGGACAGATCCTCTGCCGCAGGAGAGGCGGTTTTCTTTCTGGCCTGATGGACCAGATACAAAATCCCGAAGGTGATGGCCAGGACAACAATCGTGAATAAAACATCCGCAAACCGTATCGAATCCATGATTTTCTCTCTAGGTTCCAATCTGAAAACTTAATTATCGCCATCCAGTGTTTCCAGATGACAACTCTCTAGTGGGTCGCTAATCTTTTCTGTGCATCCAGCGACGGTTCATGCTCCGGATCAATGGTCAAAGCCCGGGCAAAAGCATCTTTGGCACCCGGCAGATTTTGGCATTTTTCCCGACACAGCCCAAGAAAGTAAAAAAAGTCGGTGCTGGGCAGTTCAACGGCAATGCTGCTGTTTCCCGCAAGGTCTTCCATAATGTTACAGGCCTGCGAAAATTCCTCAACCGCAAAATGCTCCAAAGCGACGCCGACCGCTTCCAGGTTTTCGACCAGAGGCTCAATCGGCAACTGCCCGGCGACGATCCTTTCGACGCGTTGGGCGAGTTCTTCCCTGGAAGAACCCTCTTCAAGCTGGTCAGCGGCAATCTTCCAATACAGTTTGGCCTGATTGTAATTCCCGGCCAGATAGCAGACCTGCCCCAGGTAATTAAGATTGGCCGTGTCCGTCGGCTTGCTGCGGCGGGCCTTTTCCAGCCAGCTGCGGGCATCGCGCAGATACATCTGGACATGAAGCAGCTCGCCGTAATTATGGGCCAGATCAAAATAGCCGACTCCGATCTTATGCAGCGGTCCGAAATTGTCCGGGTCAAGGTAATGGAGGATTTTCAGTAAAGCGATTTTGCGCTGGAGGCCATCGGCATCAACCGCTTTGACATCAAGAAGAATCAGCTGAGAGCCGATATCAGAAATCAGAAAAGGATACGCCTGCTCCAAAATCCGTGCATAGTCAGCGGCATGGTCGCAGGCGGGAAACCGGCACAGGTATTCGTAGAGCCCGTCGCCGATGGCTTTTTCCGAGGGCTGCTGCCCGACGGTCAGGTCCGCGGTGCGAATCGGCAGTGGGATCTGCGGTACGTCCAGGTCCGGGCTGTCCGGCCCGATGGTCAGGGTCATGCCTTCGGGCGGCAACCAGAATTGAAAATCGGCGGAATCGACGGAGTTGAGCTGAGATGTTGACTTCATCATGCAAATTCCTTGGTCAGAGCGATAAACGGAATGGAACTTTTATGGCGGTCAAAGCTAAGCCTAATACGTAAAAAGGATGAAGTCGAGACTCCATCCTTTCAGTCGCCACCCCTCGGGATGACGGTTAACTATTGCACAGGTTGCCCTGAATTATTTTAAAGTGGCTGGGGCGCCAGGATTCGCCCACTTCGTCACCGCCGTCGTGGCGGTTCCTGCGTCGGCTCCCCTTCGCTCGCTGCCGCGGCCATCCGGGCCGCTCTTCTGACATTCAGTCAGCGCTCGTTCCGCTTCGAATCCTGGAGAGCACTGATATTTTTTTGGTGGCTGGGGCGCCAGGATTCGCCCACTCCGTCACCGCCGTCGTGGCGGTTCCTGCGTCGGCTCCCCTTCGCTCGCTGCCGCGGCCATCCGGGCCGCTTTTCTGACATTCAGTCAGCGCTCGTTCCGCTTCGAATCCTGGAGAACACTGATATTTTTAAAGTGGCTGGGGCGCCAGGATTCGAACCTGGGAATGCCGGAATCAAAATCCGGTGCCTTACCGCTTGGCGACGCCCCATCAAAGAGATGCACTTTCTAGCAAAGATTATCAGCACCGTCAAGGAAAAATATTATACTTTTTCCCAGTGGAGTTACATGCCCAAAAGGCTTCAAAAGAAGACCGCGCAAGAAGCCAATTTAAATAATTGTTTTTCCGTAACAAACATCAGGGCCTGACATAAGGGATTATGCAGGCCCTGATGGGTTTGCTGCTGTTGCTCCGGTCATTAAAGAACGGACTTAATCGCCTCGCACAGTTTATCCATATTGGAGGTGGTCATTCCGGCAACATTGATCCGGCCTGAGTCGACAATATAGATGGAGTACTCATCCCGCAACCGCAGGACCTGTTCTTTGCTCAGCCCGGAGAAGCTGAACATCCCGCGTTGCTCGATAATCGACGAGAAATCCTGGTCAACACCTTTTTCTTTCAGCGTTTTGACAAAAAGATGCCGCATTTCATTAATCCGGTTGCGAATGCCGGCCACTTCTTCAATCCAGCGAGCTTTCAGCTCCTTGTTACTGAGGATAGTAGCGACAATTTTACCGCCATGGGCTGGCGGATTGGAGTAAATGTAACGGATTCTGAGCTTGACCTGGCTCATGACCGTAGCGGCCTGTTCTGGGTTGTCGGCAACGACGGTCAGTGCGCCGGTCCGCTCGCAGTAAAGACCGAAGTTTTTCGAATAGCTGGAACAGATCAGCAGTTGCTTGACATGTTTAACCAGTTCAAGCAGCCCCTGACGGTCTTCTTCGATGCCGTCTGCAAGTCCCTGGTAGGCAAAGTCAACCAACGGCAGGATGCCACGTTCAGCCAGGACGGCACCGATTTTCGCCCATTGTTCAGGAGTCGGGTCGATGCCGGTCGGGTTGTGGCAACAACCGTGCAGGAGGATGACGTCACCAGCCGGGATCTGCTTGATGGAAGCCAGCATGGCGTCAAAGTCGAGACCGTTGGTCTTCGGGTTGCGGTAAGCGTACTTTTCACACTGCAGGCCCGCCGCTTTGAAGATGGTATTATGGTTCGCCCAGGTCGGATCGCTCAGCCAGATTTTGGCATCCGGATGAAGCAGGTGCAGATAGTCGCCGGCCACCCGCAGGGCACCGGTTCCACCGGGACATTGCGCAGTTGCCGCGCGTTTACTGGTGATGATATCGTGCCCTTCGCCAAACAGCAGTTCCTGGGTCGTGGCGCAATAGACGGGATCGCCGGTCATCGGCAGATAACCTTTGGAACCTTCGCTGCCGTAAATGATTTTTTCGGCTTCTTTAACGGTTTCAAGAATCGGGGTTTTACCGTTGTTATCCTGATAAACGCCGACTGAAAGATTGATCTTTTCAGGATTCGGATCGGCTTTGAAGAGTTCGGACAAACCGAGAATCGGGTCAGCAGGAGCAACTTGGACCTTTTCGAACATAACAATTCACCTTTCACACATTAAGTTTTCCGGATCAAGGCCATCGTTGAATTCCGACCTGAATTGGCGGGCTTAAACGGATCCGGACAAATGATCTCTCTGTCGATTCTTCTACCTCAAGCCTCAACTCTTGTCAAATCCAAAACCCGCTGAAATAAGCAGGTTTAACAAAATTTCCGTGGCGTCATACTCTTTTTCACAGCGAAGATTTTACCGCCCTGTTGCGGCTTTTTGGGCTGCTATCGGCATCCCCTGGCAGAAGGAAAATTTCAGCGGAATGACTGCAGCCAATTCGGCAAAGACGGCTAACCCGCTTTGCGGCGATAGAAACGCCGCTTTGCCGAATCAGCCAGGGAATATAAGACCGGCACCACCACCAGGGTCAACAGAGTGGCAAAAGCCAGCCCGAAAATGACCGCGACCGCCATCGGTCCCCACCATTGCGCGGATTCGCCACCGATCTCCCAGCTGAAAGTTTTAAAATCAAAGCTGATTCCCAGGGCCATGGGCAGCAGGCCAAGAATCGTGGTGGCTGCGGTCAGCATCACCGGCCGGAACCGAACCACGCCGGCCCGCACCAGGGCATCGCTGACCGAAAGTCCCTCCTTGATGAGCTGGTTGATATAATCGATGAGCACAATGGCATTATTGACCACCACCCCGGCCAGGGAGATGATCCCGATGCCGGTCATGATAATGCCGAAAGGTTTGGCCGTGATCATCAGCCCAAGGAAAACCCCGGTCAGAGAAAGCACCACGGACGACATGACGATCAGGGTCTGCAACACCGAATCGAATTGGGTGATCAACACCAGCATGATGAGCAGCAGTGCAGCGATAAAGGCTTTGCCGAGAAACGCCGAGGCCTTTTGCTGCTCTTCCTGTTCACCGGAATAGTTGATCTGGTAGCCTGCCGGCAAGTGCAGGCTCGTCAGGCGCCCCTGTACTTCCTGCAGGACTTCATTGCTGTTGCGACCAAAGGTATCACCGGAAATAGTGACCACCCGTTTCTGGTCGATATGGCGAATGGACCCATAACCGGCGGCCACGCGAATATGGGCGATGGTCGACAAAGGGATCGGCGACCCATCCGCAGCCGGGATCAACAGGTTTTCAATATCGGCCAGGGAGGTCCGCCGCAGCTCAGGCATCCGCGCGATAATATCGTACTCGTCCTCCCCTTCCCGGTAGACGCCGAGCTTGGTCCCGCCGATGGCCGCCTTGACCATTTCGGAAATTTGCGCCGTGGACAGATTCAACAGACTGGCTTTTTCCCGATCGACATCGATCCTGATCTCGGGCTTGGCTTTGGCAAAATCGTCCTTGAGGTCGACCAGACCGGTGACATCCTTGATCTTCTCCCGGGCCTCCTGGACCAACCGGCCCAGCACTTCGATATCGTCCCCACTGAGTTCAACACTCACCGGCGGCCCGGTGGGCGGCCCCTCTTCCTGTTTTTCGACCTTGAATTCGGCCCCGGCCAACGGGGTGACCTGCTGGCGAATCCGATCCAGAACCTCCCGGGAATCTTCCTTGCGATCCTGTCGCTCGGCGAAATCAAGGGAAATCTTACTCATGTTCGACTGAACGCTGTTCCCGCCCCCCTCTTCACTCCCCGAAGTCCCGACCTCAGAGATCACATAGCGGATATCTTTTTCCTGCAGGGCAAACTGCTCAACCTGTTTGGCCAAAGCGTTGCTGGCATCGAGGTTGGTGCCTTCCGGGGCCTTGATCTCGATATAGGCCCGGTTCGGTTCGGTATCGGGGAACAGTTCGACCCCGTGACCGAGGAAAAAATAGGTCCCGGCAACGCCGAAAAGCATCAAAATCGAAGCACAGACCACCAGGAACCGATGATGAAGGGCAAATTCCAAGGTGCTGCTGTAGAAACGGATAATCCAGGCCGGCTTCCGTTCGGCAAGCAGATCCTTTTTGCTCAGGGACATGAAATGCCCGCACATGGTCGGATTGATGACCAGAGCGACAAAGAGCGATGCGGACAGGGTGATGATCAGGGTCTCGGGCAGGAATTTCATGAACTCGCCCATGATACCTGGCCAGAAGATCATCGGGAAAAAGGCGCACAACGTGGTGATGGTTGAGCTGATGACCGGCCAACCGACCTCGGTGACCGCGATCTTGGCCGCTTCAATCCCGCTCTTCCCTTCCTGCATGTGCCGGTAAACGTTTTCGACAATGACAATGGCGTTATCGACCAGCATTCCCAGAGCCAGAATAAGGCTGAACAGCACCACCATGTTCAGCGTCATGCCGAGCAGGTTCAGCACCGCAAACGACATCAGCATGGAAAACGGAATGGCCAGAGCGACAAAGAAGGAGTTCCGCAGCCCCAGGAACATGAACAGCACGGCGACCACCAGGATGAGCCCGGAAATGATGTTGTTTTCCAGCTCGGACACCATGCGCCGGATATCCTTGGACTGATTGAGGGTCACGGCCAGGTCGATGCCCGGCGGCAGCTGGCTCTCGGCCCGGTGCAGCAGTTCAAAAACCTGGTCGGCCACGGCAATGATGTTGGTGCCGGTCCGTTTTTTGATGGCCAGGGTCACGCTGCGTCGGTCATTGAGCCGGGCATAACTGACCCGATCCTCAAAGGTGTCGAGGATACGGGCGACATCCTTGAAATAGATGACCTTGCCGTCCCGCTCGGTCAGCACCAGGTTGTCGATTTCAGCAGGATCGGTAAATTCCCCCGGCACCCGCAGCAGGTATTTCCCCTGGCCGATATCAATACTGCCGCCCGGGATATTGACATTCTCCTGCCGAATGGCACTCATCACCTCGGCCAGCGAGATCCGATAGGCATAGAGCCGGTCCGGGTCGAACTCAATACGGATTTCCCGTTCGCGACCGCCACTCATCACCACATCAAGGACTCCGGGGATCTCTTCCAGGCGATCTTCCAACTCCTCCCCGGTCGCTTTGAGCACGGTCTCCGGAACTTGCCCGGAAATCGAAACCATCAGGATCGGGAACTCGGACAGGTTGATCTCCATGATGGAAGGATCGTTCTCCAGGTCCGTGGGCAGGTCGCCCTTGGCCTGGTCGACTTTGTCGCGGACCCGTTGCAGGGCATTATCGATGTCGATATCGGGGACAAATTCGATGGTAATCATGGAGGAGCCTTCCGCCGAGACAGAACGAACCTCCTCTACGTCTTTGAGCCCCTTCAGCTTGCGTTCGATGGGGTGGGTGATCAGGCTTTCGATATCCCCGGGAGAGACCCCTTCATAGGTGGTCACCACCAAGACATAAGGGATGGTGATATCCGGCGAAGATTCGCGCGGCAGAACGACATAACTGTAGACCCCAACCACCAGGATAATAACCATCAGCGCAAAAACGGTACTGCGCCGGTTTATGGCCGCATCGGCAATCAGCATGATTATTCGCCCCTCACCACGACGGCAGCCCCGTCAACCAGCAATTGCTGCCCTTTGACGACCAGCTGTTGCCCAACCTCAAGACCGGACTCAATCACTATCCGATCGGCAATGGAGCGACCGATGGTGACTTTAACCTCATGGGCGATCCCGTCAGTAACAACGAAAACGAATTTATCGCCGTCCCGGTCGATGAGGGCATACATGGGCACGGAAATCACATCGTCAAGTTTACGCCGCACAAAGACCGCCCGGACGATCATTCCCGGCCGCAACCGCCGGTCTTTATTGGCGATGACGATCTTGGTGCGATAGGTGCGGGTGGTATCGTCAGCGGCATAAGCAATATGCTCGATACGCCCTTCGATTGCCTGGCCGTCAGGCGCAGTGATCCCGGCGGTCATCACCTCAACCGCCTGCCCGAGGTGCAGATAGGAAACATCCTTTTCCGGCACATCGGCAATCACTTTGAGGCGATCGACCTGAACCAGCCGCAGCAGCGGCTTACCCATCTCGATATATTCACCGCGATCCACGTAAATCCGGTCGACAATACCATTGACCGGCGCTTTAGGCTTGCTTTTGGCCAGCTGAATGCGCGTTGTCTGTACGGCGGCCCTGGCCGCGGCCAGACTGTTTTCCAGATCGTCAACGTCCTGCCGGCTGACCAGCCCGTCCTTTTCAAGCTGCTGATAACGCTCCAGCTTGCGCTCGGCAACAGCCACATTCTCTGCGTCCCGCACCAGGTTGCTGTTGATGGTATCCGAATCGATCTCCAGCAGAACGTCGCCGGCTTTGACGGCATCACCTTCCGAGTAATGAACCTTCTCAACCGGCCCGGCCAACTCCGCCGCAATGGTCAGATCTTCCCAGGCTTCCAGGCTGGCCGGCAAGGTGAACGCTTCCTCCTGATTTTCGCGGGCCACCGTTTCAACGCCAACGGGGATCACCTTTGCCACTGGCTGCTCGGCCGCCACCGCCGGGACGGCAGCGTCCTGCTTTTTATCGCAACCGCTGACCAGCAGCAAACAGATCAGGGCAAACCACAGCGCAACTCTGGACCGTTTATAAGTTCTCAAGGGTTAACTCCTCGTTATCTTCAGTCATAATAATATGGTGCCGCTCAAAAGTGTTTCCTCTGACATAGGCCATGCGGGCAACGGCCAGGTGATAGCGGATCATGGCGTTGATGCGACCGATCTTCGCCGAAATCATATTTTCCTGGAAGCTGATCATGCGGAAGGTGTCGGACAGCCCTTCATCGAGCCGCCGCTGTTCCTGCTGCAGGGTCTTTTCCGCAAGCTGGGCGAACCGTTCCGCAATCCCCAGTTGTTCCAGGTAACGGCGGACATTGATCCGCTGTTGGCGCAGCTCATTGCGCACCGCAAGCTCAAGATCCTGCCGAGCATAACGATCCCGCGTCAGCTGCATGCGGGACAGCTGATAGCGCGCCCGGGCCTCGCGATTGCCCAGGGGCATGGAAAAATTAAGGCCGACTCCCCACTGGTAACCGTCCCCTTCGGCAAGGGATCCTGCCGAATCGAGCCAGCCGCCTTCGTAGCGACTCCCCGGAACGGTCTGCCGATCCTCGCCGGCCAGCCCATTGAGCCCGGCCTGCAGGTTGAGATCGAGTTTGGGCTGCAATTGATTGGCCTGATAATTCTTTTGCAAGTGGGCATTTTCAATATCAAAGGCATTGATCTTCAGTTCAAGGCGCTTTTTCAGGGCCTGATCATAAAGAGCCTGATCCGCGGGAAAGCTTTGCGGCTCGACCGCCTCGGGAAAAGCTTCGCTGCCGGCAAGCTGATAGTTCTCTGGCAACTGGTAGTTGAGCAACCGGCTGAGCTCCTCAAGTTGCAGGCTATGCTCCTGAATCGCCTGGGATAAACTCAGCTCCCGGTCGGCCGTGGCGGTTTCTGCTTCCTGAATCTCGGTCACCGCGACCACCCCAGCGGCAAAGCGCTTCCGGTTGGCTTCCAGCAGTCCCTGGGCCAGGGCCAGGGAATCTTTACGGAGCCGAATGACCTGTTCACTGCCGGCCAGTTGCCAGAAGGCATCTTCCAGTTTCAAAATATATTGTTGGGCTTTGAGCAGATAGCTTAACGACGCCTGCCGCTGGTTGTTCCTGCTAAGCCTGAGGCTGGTCAGATTGACGTCGCGGCCCAGATTGCGCAACAGAGGCTGGGTCAGGCTGAGGATCAGGGCTGTCCGGTAGCGATCATCCAGATCGTTACTGAAGTCGTTATCCGTCATCCATTCAGAATTCAGCGACACCGAAAGCTCCATGCCGGTGCTCAGTTTTTTCCCGACCCCGACCTTGCCAGACGCGGTATCGGCCCGACTGTTGCCGCTGAATCCACTGCTCGACTCATAAGGGGTGGAATTCTTTTCATAACTGACCTTGGCCTGGACCTCCGGGTCGAATTCGGCCTGCTTGATCTGGACCTGCTGCGCTTGCTGGCCGACATTGACCTTTTCAGTCAGCAGTCCCAGGTTGTTTTCCAGACCGATGGCGATCAGTTCACGCAACGCCGGAGGGGGCGTTTCTGCAGCGGCTGAAGTGGTCAGCAGCAAGAGTAGAAGCAGAATCCACAGCCGAACCGTAATCATGACTGAACCCCTTCCAGCAACTGGGAAAAGAGCTGCCGTAGAGCGTTCTCAGCCTGTTCAAGTTCGCTGACATGGCCTTTGAACCAGCCCGTCAGAACCCCCAGATAAACGGAAAAAGCATGAACAGCGAGCATAAAGCTATCCTGTCCTGGCGCAATGTCCCCCTGCTGTTCGGCATCGATAAAGATCGCCTGCAGGTGATCGAGATACCTGCGATCATGGAGCTCCGCCTGTTCGTTAATCGTGCGGGGAAAGAGCATTTCTCTCATCATCTGCCGACCGAACTCCCGATTTTCCGTTACAAAGGAAAATTTACTCAAAAAAAACCGGACCAGTTTATCCAACAGCGGACGTTCTTCTTCGCAATCGGAACGAAACTGGTTAAAAGCCCTCTCCAATTCAGTGTCACAGTAAGTGACAAATATTTCTTCTTTGTTAGAGAAGTAACCATAAATGGTCGTTTTACCGATACCGGCATCCAAGGCGATATCTTCGATGCTGGTCGCTTCATAGCTTTTTTCAGTAAATAATTTCATTGCCGCGGCGCAAATCGCCTGCCTGGTTTCCTGCTTTTTCTGTTCCCGTATTCCGGACATCTGCACTCCTCGCTAACCGGTTGTTGAAAAAGTCCATCCTTGGCCTTTTTCAAGCCCGTTCCGTCCATGGTCTTGGCAGGCAGTTTTTCAACAGCCTGCTAAACTCGAACAGATTCGAGTTTAGCGATAATTGTTTTAATGTCAACCATGATATGTAATCATTACACCCTTTGTAATATCTGTATAAATGCTTACTTCTCCCCGAAGCGGGTCATAAATGGAGGCAGTTTCCGGGCTCAATCGTGAATTAAACATTGCATCCATCTTATGAATCGAATAGGTTACATTCAATCGCCAATGCATGTGTGGAGAAACTATGAAAGAAACCCCTGAACGCCCCAAAGCAGACCTCAGAAAAAATCTCAGAGCACCGCTGATCATTCAGAAGGTCCATATTGACGGCGACCGTCCGGTGTTTTTCGGCTACACCAAAAATATCAGCAAGAGCGGGATGTTTATTGCGACGACCAACCCCATTGAACCGGGGCAACGCATCAACCTGGAATTTGCCCTGCCGGCTCCGCTCAAGGGGCATGTCCGCTGTTGTTGTGAAGTGGTATGGAAACGTCCCTTCGGCTCGCATCTGCCTTTTGAGCCGGGGATGGGTATGAAGTTTATCGACCTTGACGACGAGGTATCGCAACAGATTGACGACTGGATCAAGGATCAGCTGTAAATACTCGTTCCACTGCTTGCCAAATAAAAAAAGCCCGGCTGTTTCAAACAGCCGGGCTTTTTAGTAACCTGCTAAACCAAGGCGCCCAGCGCCTGGGTTATTCTTTTCAGCGACTCTTCTTTGCCGAGGACTTCCAACACCTGGTAAATACTCGGGCTTGCCGTTCCTCCGGTCAAAGCCACCCGCAATGGTTGGGCGACTTTTCCGAATTTCAAACCGGTTTTTTCCATGATCACGGCAAAAGCCTTTTCAAGGCTCTCTTCATCGAACCGCTCACAGCCGTTCAGCTGTTCAAGCAAGATTTCGAACAGTTCCCGCTGATCATTACTTAGAAATTTATTCTTGGCTTTTTCATCGTATTCAATCAGCTCAGCAAAATAGAATGCTGCGCCATCAGCCATTTCCACGAGGGTCGCTGCCCTTTCCTGCAGGCTTTTGACAACTTCAACCAGATCAGGGCCAGCGGTCGTGGAAACTCCTTTGGCCGCCAAAAACGGCTGCAGCAGTTCGGCCAGACGAGCCGGGTCGCCGCTCTTGATGTAGTGACTGTTGAGCCAGAGCAGCTTTTCCGGGTTAAAAACCCCGGCGGCACGGCCGACATGATCCAAGCTGAATTTTTCAATCAGGTCGCTCATGCTGAAAATTTCTTCATCACCATGGGACCAGCCGAGGCGGGCCAGGTAATTAACCAGGGCTTCCGGAAGAAATCCCATCTCCTGATAAGCCATGACCGAGGTAGCGCCGTGCCGCTTGGACAGGCGTTTTTTATCGGACCCCAGGATCATCGGAACATGAGCAAACTCGGGCACCGGATAACCGAGGGCCTCGTACAGCAAGATCTGTCGTGGAGTGTTGTTGACATGATCGTCCCCCCGGATGATCAGCGTCATACCCATTTCGGCGTCATCGACAACCACCACAAAATTGTAGGTCGGAGTTCCGTCGGTCCGCTGAATAATCAGATCGTCCAGTTCGTCATGCTGAAAGGTAATCGGGCCTTTGATCTTATCCACAAAGGTCGTTGCCCCCTGCCCTTCAGGCAGCTTGAAGCGCACCACATAGGGGGCATCGGGTTGATCGCTGCGGTGGCGACAGGTGCCGTCGTATTTCGGTTTGCGCCCTTCCTGCAGAGCTGCTTCGCGTTTGGCGTCCAGCTCTTCCTGGGTGCAGTAACAGCGATAAGCCTTCCCCTCGTCAAGGAGTTGCTGAACTTTCTGCCGATACAGATCAAACCGGTCCGACTGGTAAAACGGGCCTTCGTCACATGACAGCCCCAGCCAGTCCATGGCGTTGAGAATAGCGTCGACGGATTCCTGGGTCGAGCGGGCCACATCGGTATCTTCAATCCGCAGGACATAGGTGCCATGCTGCTGTTGCGCGAGCAGATAATTGAACAGAGCGGTCCGGGCACCGCCGATATGGAGATATCCGGTCGGGCTGGGGGCAAAACGAACACGTAGATCAGACATGAAAACTCCTTGAAACCATTCAAAAATAATTGGTCGTCGAACAAACCGGAGCGCAGAAAAACCAGCTCCTCAGCGGATCGTCAGTCCGGCGTAGCCGACCACCCGACTGTTATCGCCGCTGACCTCTCCGGAATGGGCATAACGGACCAGACGGCACTCCTCTGCACCGAGTTGAAGCGCGGCGTGCATGACAACCACGGTCGGCAACACACCGCACATAGTGATCCGATGTTCCTTCACCACCTGGTAAAGGCGTTGCGGATCAAAATCGGTCATGGCTGAGATCGCTATATTATCGAGCTTTTTATTCTCAGCCGCCGGAAAAAAATGATTCATGTCACTGCTCGCCAGCAGCAACACCGGTTGTTGCCAATCCTTCAGCAGTGCGGCAAGCTCGGCACCCAGCGCCTGACACTCGGCGAAACTCAACTGTCCCAGGGCGATGGGCAAAATCTGCAGATCCGGTTGTTTGCGGAGCAAAAACGGCAACATGATTTCCAGAGAGTGCTCATACTGATGAGCCTGGTCATCAGCCTCCGCTTGCGGAATCCGTTTCAACAGGGCCGTCCGCAGCTCACTGGCCACCGGAACCGCCCCGAACGGTGTTGCCCAGGCCGTGGCCTTACTGACCGCGATGGCCGGACCGCCACCGTGATGGTTGGGGCCGAGCATAAGCACACAAGGAGGAACAGCCGTACAACTGAAGACTTCCCCGGCGACGGCTCCGGAATAGACCAGCCCGGCATGGGGAACAATCACCGCTTTCACTGCCGGATCGTCATCCGCCCAGGTCAGGAACGAATCGATCTGGTTGACTAATTCTTTAGGATCGGCAGGATAAAAACTACCGGCAACAGCCGCAGGTCGTATCATAGCTACCTCCGTGAATCAATCAAAGGTTCAAAAAACTCTCTTATCCCGTTGCCACCATGACTTTTGCTTGCCCGGTCATAAGGTCGGCAGACGGTAGCGGCGGCCTGCTAGATCTTAAAGACTATTTTCAGACCGATAACCATCAGCAGCAAGGCAAAGACCTTGACCAGTTTGGCCTGGCTGATCCGGCTGGCCAGGGTGACGCCGATCCGGGCAAAAATAATCGTCAGGGGGGCAACCAGCACTGCTACCAGAATATTAACATAGCCGAGGGAAAATGGGGCATGGACCGGTTGCTCCAATCCATACCAGATATAACAGACCACGGCTGCTAAAGAGGAAACCACGATCAGCGCACTGGAATTGCCGACCGCCAGACGGATCGGCACCCGCAGCAGCATGAACAGCAAGGGCACGGCAACCACCCCGCCGCCAATGCCGAAGAAAGCGGAAAAAAAACCTCCGATCAGGCCGATCAGCAGCAGCGGTTTCCGGCTTCCGGAAAATTGATAATCCGTCAGGGCTTCCTGATTTTTATAAAAAATGAGTTTAAGGCTGACCAGAATCTGCATCACCCCGAAGGCTATTTTCAGCTTAGCGCCAGGCAGGACAGCCGCCAGGGAAGACCCGAGAATGGATCCCGCAATCCCGCCCAGGGTCAGGTAAAGCACCATGTACCAGTCGACATTGCCGCGTTTGCGGTGTGCCAGGGTGCTGCTGATGGCGGTGGGAAAAACAATGGCGAGGCTGGTGCCGAAGGCGGAATGCACAACCAGGTCAGGGGGAAAACCGGCCAGGGGGAACAACCAGAGGAACAACGGAACCAGGATAACGCCACCGCCAATCCCGAGCAGACCGGCCAGAAAACCGGCGCAAGAGCCCAGCATCAGGGTCAAAATAATGATCTGTGGGGAAAGTAGTTCCATCGTTTCAACCGGAAAAAAAAAGTGTCAGCCGGAAACGGCTGACACTTTGAATTTGTGGAGGCCCCGCCCAGATTCGAACTGGGGATAAAGGTGTTGCAGACCTCTGCCTTACCACTTGGCGACGGGGCCATTTTGATTCGCCGCTTTGGCGTGCGCATTGAAGTACCAAATCGCCCCAGGAGTGTCAAGGGGAAAATCCTGCTGCCCGCTCGATTTTGATAAAAATATTTTCCTTGGCAACTCCGGAACCCGTGCTGCTGGAAATAATGGCTCGCCCTAAACGGTTGCTGTTGTTGAATTGTCCACCCAACTCGACCCAGGCATCCAAAGGCAGATACATTTGACTATGATAACGGGAAAAATCAATATCAGGCGCCCTGTTCCCGTCACCACCAGAGGCATCCATGAATTGAGGATCAAAAGCGACCAGGACCCTGTCCCCCATCACCTGCACCGGGACCACGCGAAAGCCGGTGGTAATTTTTTGATAGGCGATCCTTTCCCGATACCCGTTAATATCCCCGCTGAAAGTGGCCCACTCCTCGGTATAAGGGATATCCCGGCCGATCTCCAGCCAAGCCACCGCGCCCTCCTGGACCCGCAGGGAATATTCAAGGCGGCGAAAATCATTGCCCAGGTAGCGCGTTCCCGGGCCGCCCGCCGGCATCTCTCCGGTCGCCAGGATGCGCTGGCCGGCCCGTTGGCTGTGACGTTCATTGCTGACCCGGATGATCAGCTGTTGGGGCTGTCGATCCAGGGCGGCGATCAGCTTCCCCACCGCGGCAATCGATTCGGCACTCCCCTGAACCACAATTGTCGAGCCGGCAGCAACGGCCTTTTCACCGCTATCGAGCAATTCACGAACCTGCCCGACAATTTCGACCGGAGCTCTTTCGGTCAGGGTAAAAACCTTGCTCTCGGCCTGGGCACAGCCCACCGTAAAACTGGGCAGGACAAACAAAACAAGCAGGATTAATCGGTACAACATCAGTTACTCCGTCGTTTTCCAATGAATACGATAGATTGCGTCAGCGCGATCATCGCTCAGGTAAAGGTTCCCGTCCGGGCCGACCAGCGGGTCGACCGGTCGCCCCCAGGCACTGTCATCAAGCAGCCAGCCGCGCAGGAATTCCTGCACCGCTCCACTGGGCCGACCGTCGACAAAGGGAATTCTGACCAGTTTGTAACCGGTCGGTGTCGTACGATTCCAGGACCCGTGCAAGGCAACGTAGAGGCTGTTGCGATATTCGGCCGGAGCCTTCAGACCGGCCCCGAAACTGATCCCGAGGGGAGCGGAATGGGCCTGCAGGTCGACAACACTGGCGCTGGTCTCTTTGCAGCGAGCAGCCGAACCGAGTTCCGGGTCAGGCGTCCGTTGCCCGTAGCAGTAAGGCCAGCCGTAATCCTGCCCTTGGACAATCCGGTTGATTTCATCGGGCGGTACGTTATCCCCGAGCATATCCCGCCCGTTATCGCTCCCCCAGAGGACATCACTGCCAGGCGCAAAGGCCAGCCCGACTGAATTGCGCAAGCCGCTGGCATAAACAGCGGACTGCCCGGTGGCCGGATCAACTTTGATCACCGTGGCGCGCAAGGGATCAGCTTCGGCGCAGGCATTACAGCGGGAGCCGATGGACAGGTAAAGGGAGCCGTCTTTGCCGAGGGCCAACGAGCGGGTCCAGTGCCCGCCATCGTCCGGCAGGCCGTCGAGGATGGTTCGTTCCTTATCCACGGAGTTGTCGCCGTTCCTGTCCTGCAGTTCCAGCAGGCGGGAGGTTTCGGCGATATAGAGCTTATTGCCGTCCCACACCAGACCATGGGGGCGGTCCAGGCCGACATGAAAGAGAATCGGCTGTTCCGCAAAGCCGTCCCGGTTTTCATCCTTCAGCAGATAGATGGCACCAAGCCGGGGAATGCTGGCATACAGCCTGCCACTGTCGTCAAAGGCAAGCATGCGGACCGGGCCGGGCAGTCGCGCGAACAGTTTGATATCAAGGTCCGCAAAAACTTCAAGCTGCCGCTCGGTCGCAAAGGGTCCGCTATGTTCGTCCTGCGCAACCGCCAGCGGGACCATGTTTCCCCGCTCAGCGGGTTGTTGCAGTCCTTGTTCAAACGCGGAGATACTGACCCCGGCGCTGGGATAAATCTGGTTGATGGTCAACAGGGCCGTTAAGGCGGTCAAAGCTACCGTCACCGCGGTCAGCTTGCCGCCGGCGGTTTTAAAAATCAATCCCAACCCGCCCCCCAACAACAAGGTCGGACCAATGATATAGTAATTGCTGCCCGGCGGCATGCTGTTGAGAAGAAAGGCGCTTATCCAGCCGCTCAGCAGCAGAACAACCCCCAGACCGATCCGTAATTGGCGTTTCATAGCGAACATACCCCCTTATCGGTCACCAGCTGCGATTTTTTTACGCTCCCCCACAAAAGTGAATGGTTCAAGTATAACAAGATTAACTGAAAACCATGCCCTAAGCGCAGCAAAACCACAGCCAGAGCGGAAAGACCGGCTCCTCCGGCAAAAAAATAAATATTGGACAGAGGTCGAAAATACCCGTGCAGGTGCGACGAAGATTAGAATAGATCTTTAAACGACGGGTCAGACGATGGTTGTGACCGCAGATGGCAGGTGCTTGCGGCAACTCAGGGAGCAAACTGATAACAGTGCCAGGTTCTGATGGCAGCGGCAACAGCCACGGTAGCAACATAACCAGGGCCCACGACCAAATGCTGCAGATAATCAGCCTGCTCAGCAGGCCCTTTGCCAACCCCGTAGAAACCGCTTCCACTCATCTTCAGCAAAGCTTCTTTACGGGTCCAGAGACGATAAAAACCACGCCTTTGCCGGACAGCGGGATATGAGTCCAGCTCGTTTTGCTCATGGCGGGTAAAAAATCTGCTGGCAATACCGAAGAAGTTTAACTGTGCATCGATCAGCTCGATATCAACCCCGACGGCAGCCCCCGAGGTGACGGCGAGGAGGCCCCAGCCACCGGCATGACTCAGGTTGAAAGACAGTGGCCGATCATGCACGTCAGCTGCCAGCACCGGCTTACCATGTTCAAGGGTGGTGAAAGCCAATTGTTCGGGAGCTGAGGCAAGGTAGCGGGAAAGGATACGCCGGATCGTGGCCCGGCAAAGGATGAATTCGGTTCTCTTCTGTTCGACCAACAATTTGCCTGCGCGGTCAAGTTCCTGTGCACTCAACAGCTGCCGATGGACATCCTCCACAGCTCTTTCCGCCAGCGGAAACCGCCACAGATCAAGAACCCCATCGTCAATGGCCAGTCTATCCGGCCCTTGCTGCCAGCACCGTTCAGGGCTGTTCATGGCCATCCAGCCAAGCGGCCAGGCGCGCAAGTCCTTCATTGATGCTCACCTGCGGCCGATAGCCGAAATCGCGCCGTGCCGCCGCCAGGTCGAACCAATGGGCGGTGGACAGTTCCTCTGCCACAAAACGGGTCAGCCGTGGTTCGCCCGGTAATTTAAACAGCTGGTAAACCTGTTCCAGCAGCCAGCCGAGCCCGTAGGCGAACGAGGATGGAATGGTTCCGGTCACCGGGGTCACCCCGCCAGCAGCGAGAATCTGATTGACCAGTTGCCAGAGCGGTACAGGCTCACCATTGGCAATAAAATAGACCTTGCCCGAAACCGCCGAGCCGGGTGCAAGCACCTGCGCCGCAGCGAGATGGGCCTGAGCGGCGTTATCGATATAGACAGTGTCGACCAGGCAATCACGACGTCCGATCCGGCGCAGCTGCCCTTTACGGCCACGCTCCAGAATCCGCGGCACCAGTTGATTATCTTCCGGGCCCCAGATCAGATGAGGGCGCAACGCGACGGTTGTCAAGCCAGGACCATCGGCTGCCAGCACCAGCCGCTCGGCAACGGCCTTGGTCTGCGGATACCAGGACAGGTAATGATCCGGATAGGGCACGGTTTCATCACAGCCTTCCATGTCCTTACCGTTGAACACCACACTGGGAGAGCTGGTATAGACCAAACGTCCGACCCCGTGGCGGCGACAGGCATCAATCACGTTTTGCGTTCCAAGCACATTGGGCCGGTAATAATCATCGTAGCTGCCCCAGACCCCGGCTTTGGCGGCAACATGGAATACCAGCTCAGTCCCTGCCACAGCCGCGGAGACCGCTGTGGGATCAGCGATATCCCCCTGCTGCTGGGTCACCCCGAGGGCAGCGAGATCAGGAGAATAACTGCGTGCCAGGGATGTGACGCTGGCCCCCTGCTCAACCAGCAGCCGGACGATCGCCTTGCCGAGAAAACCGCCGCCGCCGGTTACCAGGACGTTCATGAGAGCTGCTCCTGTGCCCAGACCGCCAGTTTTTCCCGGAAAATCTTGGCGTTGTGACGGATATCGACAGGGAACTCGCGATGAATGAGAAACTGCTTGATGTTTTGCGTCAAACTATTTGTTTTTGCGATCTTTTGAAGGTCTTTAAGGATGGCTTCTTCAGGCTGGGAATGGCCCGGTTCCAGCTCCACACAAATGACCGGCAGCGTATCCTGCCCATTAACAACACCAACCAAAGCGGTGCGTAACACCTCCGGATGGGTATTGAAAATCGCTTCACAGGGGATGGAAAACAAGGTTTCCCCGGCGGTTTCAACCCGATGAGCCTTGCGTCCGCAAAACCAGATCCGGCCCTGTTCATCACAGTACCCGAGATCCCCCATGCGATGATAAAAACCACCGGCCGGATCAGCGATTTTCGCCAACCGGGTCGATTCTTCGCGATGGAAATATTCCCGGGTCACCTGTGCGCCCTTGACCGCAATCTCACCGATTTCCCCGGTTTTGAGCGGCAGGTCGGCGGACCATTCCGGCAGTTCTTCATCGCTGATGCGAATGATTTTAAGCTCAATGCCGGGAACCGGATAACCGACACAAACCCCTTTGCCGAGATCGGTCAGTTGAGCGGTTTCAGCAAGGATGGTCCGGCTGCCGATAGAACAGACCGGTAGGGCTTCGGTCGCTCCGTAGGGCGTGAATATTTCGACGTTTTCACCGAGCAGCTGAGAAAAATCGGCGAGCACACCGGCCGGAACCGGCGCTCCCGCGGAAATCACCCGCTTCAGGCTGGGCAGCTTAACCCCATGTTGACAGCCATAGCGACCGACCCGGCGGATCAGCGCCGGCGAACCGAACATGGTGGTGGCCTGAAAACGCTGGACCGCACTGATGATATTGTCCGGGTTAACGCTGCCGGGTTTGGTAAAATCCATGGCCGGGAGCACCGAAGTCATCCCCAGAGCAGGAGCAAACAGGGCAAACAGCGGAAAGGTGGGCAGATCGATTTCGCCCGGTTCGATGTGGTAAACCTGACGCAACGCCTCAACCTGAGCCAGGAAGTTGCCGTGACTGTAAATGGCCCCTTTGGGGACGCCGGTGCTGCCGCTGGTAAAGAGAATGGCGGCGGTTTCATCGCGCGCGCTGGCAACGGTCGTATAGCGCGAATCGGTCGAGCTTTGCTCAAGCAGGCGCTGCAAAGTGCTGCCGCCCCAAAACCAGCGGGAACCGACGGTCAGCAGAATACGGATGCTTTTTCTCCCCCACCCAAGCAGAATCCGCGCTGCCTGGGCCTGCGGAATGCCGATAAAAGCTTCCGGGGCGGCCTCTTCCAGGCAGGTTTTCAGGTTTTTCAGGCCCATCCCCGGATCGATGAGCACCGGTACGGCGCCGACTTTGAACAGGGCAAAGGTCAGGGCGAAAAAATCCGGGCTCGGCTTGACCATGAGCACGGTCCTCAACCCGCGCCGGATGCCGATACGCTCAAGTCCCACTGCAATCCGGTCACTTCGCTCATTCAGCTCCCGGTAGCTCAGGGTCAGATAATCGGCTTCCCTGCCAGCCTGCTTGCCAAGGGGAAAATGAACCGCCGGAATCTCCGGTTGGAGCGCGGCCATGCGCGGTAGATAAGACGCTATATTATAGTCACTGTCCGCATTCATGATGACTTGGCAGCAGTTGCGACGGGATTGGCCAATAAGAATTGTTTGACCAGGGGCAGAATCTCGTCCGCGGCATCTTCGAGAATGTAATGACCGCAATCGGCAAAGGAATGAACCTCGGCCTGGGGCAGGTATTCCTGCCATTTTTCAAGAAAATACCGGTCAAACACAAAATCTTTCTCACCCCAGCAGATACAGGTCGGCACCTGGGCGAACTGCGGCAAGGCCTGCCCGACCCGGTGGATCAGGTCGAAACCGGGATCGTCCGCAGCTAAGGGGATATCCTGCACAAAGCGCAGGGTCGCCACGCGGTTGTGCCAGCTGTCATAAGGGCTGCAATAAGCTTTGCGCAATTCAGCCGACATGCGCCGGCGCTTACAACCGACCCAGGCCGCCCCGCGGGCGAAGATATTCAGTCCCTGTACCAGAAAAGCCCCAAATTGAGTGTCCCGGCAGATCTTCAACGCCAGGGGGAACTTCTTGCCTTCCGGCAACGGGAACGCGGCGGTATTGAAGATCACCAGTCGGGCGATCCGCTCCGGGTTTGCGGCCGCCCAGGCCATGCCGATCATCCCGCCCCAGTCGTGGACAACCAGGGTCAGTTTGGCGGGCAGGTCAAGGCTGTTAAGCAGCGCATCAAGATCCGCAACCCGCTGTTCGAGCCGATAGGAATACTGGGAGTCGGCGGGTTTATCCGACAGGCCGCAACCAATATGATCGGGCACAATCACCCGGTGGGTCGACCGCAGCTCGCGAACCAGGTTCCGGTAATAGAAGGACCAGGACGGGTTGCCGTGGAGCATGACCACCGCCTCCCCCTGCCCTTCGTCAAGATAATGGTATTGCAGTCCGTTCAGATCCAGAAAATGACTGGTAAACGGATATCCGGCCTGCTGCAGTTGCGAATCCACTACCATTGGATGGCCATCATCAGGCAGTTCAGACCGCTACCGATCCCCAGGAAACCGACCAGGTTGCCGGGGCGGATCATATCCCGCTCTTTAGCGATCGCGGCAGTAATCGGCAAAGACACGGTCCCCATATTACCGAGAAATTCAAAGGTGGGAAAATCCTTGTCAGGGGCAATCCCCAGGGTCTGCAGGATCAGCTTCTGATGGGCCTCGCCGACCTGATGGCAAATGACCCGGTCGATACGCTCCGGGCTGAGCCCCAGCTCCCGGGAGAAAACTTCCCAGGTGCGCTTGCCCAATTCCACGCCATGCTTCATGACGGAAACCGCGTCAGTGCGCATAAACGGGGAATGGGAACCGTCCGCTTCCTTGCGGATCCCCCAGCGGCACAGCTCGTTGAACTGTGGTTCGGCGATATTCACGCCGCCCAGCAGCCGGGGACGCCGCGACGGAGCAAAAGAACCGTCGGTCAGCAGTACAGCGGCGGCGCCGGAACCACCGGTCAAGGTGGCCAGCGACGTGGTAAACAATTCCATGGTCGGATTGTCAAGCATCTGCTGGATCATGATCTCGTTGATTTCCCGTGAACTTTCACAGGCTACGACCAGGCCGCAGCGAATCTGACCCAGTTCGATGCGGTTGGCAATATCAAGAACGCCGTTGAGCACGCCGAGGCAGGCATTGGAAATATCATAAACCGCAGCATCCCCCTGCACACCCAACGCAGCAGCAACCTGGCAGGCCGTGGCCGGTTCGAAATACTCCCGGCAGACCCCGGCATAGACGACTGCACCGATATCCTGGGGCGCGACGTTCCGTTCCTGGAGGCATTTTTTGGCTGCGGCGATCGCACCGTGGGAGACCGGGGTGTTCGGTTTCCACCAGCGCCGTTCGCGGATTCCGGTCAGCGCTTCCAGCTGCCCCGAACCGATATGCAATTTCTCGTACACAGGGGCAAGTCGCTGTTCCAGTTCGGCCGACGACATGACGATCGGGGCCAGCTCATAACCGACCGATTCGATAAATACTCTTGAATATTTCATCTATACAATGCTTCAGGGCAAAAGGTTGATCTGATTACGGAAAGCTCTTGTAACATGAAATCAGGCGGAGGTGAAGTCTCTCAACTCAATTCCCCGTCAGCCGGGTACAACCTGAGGGAAAAATCGTGCATCTGGTAGATCACCTTGCCATCGACGGACAAACTGCCGTCGGCGGTCATGATCCGCTGCTCCTCGTCAATCGCCTTGATCATCGCTTCCACGGTGACCTGGCGGTTGGTCGGAATAACCTGTCCGCGATAGTTCCAACTGTGCTTCATGCCACAGGCGACGGTCTCAAAACGGCTTTCCGGGCCCACTTGCCAATGCGCGGCCGCAAAAGCTTTTAACAACTGCAGAAACGATTCCAGGCCGAGGGAGCCGGGGCAGACCGGGTCCTGATAGAAATGCGCTTTAAAGAACCACTCTTCAGGGTCCACCTTTTTCTGACCGCGCACATAGCCCAGGCCATGGGGGCCGCCTTGCTCGATCAGCAGCTCGATCCGGTCGATCATCCGCAGCTGACTGGCCGGGAAAGGAGCATCTTCAGGGTAGGTAAAGGAGCGGGCCATTGCCAACTCATCTTCGGCCGGCTGATAGAGCACGGCACCGCGCACCCCGACCTGCTGCGCCAGGGACTCCTTAGAGAAGAATCCGAACAGAGTGTCTCCGCTATAGACCGGCCCCTGACGATCACTGACCTGAAAATCATACCCCTGGATGATCATCCCGCCACTGCTGGCGATGCGAGTGATCTTAACAGCAATCTCCAGAGTTCCGGAAGCCGCGGTGACCGGCCGATGCATGACCGCGTTGCCGTCGAGATTTCGGAACGACAGGTCCACCGAGCTGGTCAGCGCCGAGCCAAGGTAAGCGGCCAGCCAACCACAGGGCTGCAGGCCGATTTCCAACAGCACACTGAAAGGCATATCCGGCTGGCGGCCGGCGGCAAAATACCAGGCATCCGGCGGCACGTCATACTCAGCAACGATCGCCACTCCCTCCACCAGTTTCCAGGGTTCGCCGTCGATCGCGACAATACGATCCAGAAACTGGAACGGCGGCCCGGGCAGCCGGGCGATCTTGCGCTCCTGATCAAAGACCCGGTAGGGCTCGCCGAAAGCAAAGGAGGGGTTGCCGATGGCAAAGGCGGTGATACGCTCGGTATCAAACAGAACCTGGCGCTTGTCCGCAGCCCGGGTCGGCTGGTGTCCGGACCAGAGCGCCTCGATCTTGGCGCGGTTCAGACCGGACAGGCGGACCGACATATCGGGTATTTCGACGATCGGATGCCCATCGGCATACATCAATGCATCAACAATTGCATAGGGTTCCGGGCCATAGCCGAGTTCCTTGATATTGACCCGATAAGTGACTGTTTTAGTGGATTCAATGACCTGACCGCGGCACTTCAGTCCACTGGTCACCCCGGGCACCGGTTCGCACCAGGTCTCCCCTTCTTCACCAATCCAACCCATGCGCAGCAGATAGATCCGCAGGGTATGCAGGCAACATTCATACATCAGCGTGCCGGGCATGACCCGGTCATCGACAAAATGACAGGTCAGGAACCAGTCTTCGGGATGGATATCCATCTCGGCGCTGATCTGGCCGATACCGTAACGCCCGCCGCGGGGATCGAGCCGGGTGACCCGGTCGACCAGCTTCAGCTTCCCGCCCGGCAGCGTATATGGTCGCTGCAGCGGTAGATTGGCAAACTGCGGTCCGAAACAGGCGACGAGATCGCCCCGGTAGAGGGCATCGATCTGGTTTTCATCATAAGATTCCACAGTCAGGGAAACCGGCTCCTGCCAGTCTGCGGGCAGCTTGCCCGGTTGCGGCAGCAGATCCAACTTGGTGTGAACGATGCCGCGTCCGGCGGCCAGTTCCGCCGCGCTGAAAAAGCCGGCGCAGCCTTTGGCCATGGACAGCAGCGGCTGACCGTTGACCGTTCCTTCAAAACTGAAACGGAACAGGTAGGTCTGGTCCTGGCGGAAGAAATTATGGATTTTTATGTCATAGCGGATGGTATCGCCGGGCTGAGGCAGCCCGCGATGAAAAGTCACTTCCGCATCAAGGAGTCGATAAACCGCCTCGCCTTTGGTGATGAAATCGATCCCCAAATAGCCTGACAGGAACAGATCGGCCTGACCGGCTTCAACGGCAACGCAGGTTGGAATCCGCAACCCGTCGAGATACCAGCGCTCCGGGGTCACATCATGTTCGGTCACCACCCGTCCCTGAGTCATGGATTTGGGTTCACCCTCCACGCTCAGAATGCGGTCAACCAGCATCAGCGGTTCGTCCGGCAAACGAACCCGGGTTGGAAACTGATCGACAGCGGCAAAGTCGGGACCGAGCATTTTGCCGACGGAACCGATGGCGAACTCCAGACACATGGCTCGGTCAAAGGCAACCGGGACCGACTCCGGTTGCGGCGGACTCGGCGCGGCAGCGCTCGGCTGTTTGTCGTCTGCGCTCAGCGGTGCGGCCGGGAAAAGGTCTTCGGGCAAAGATTGCCCGCTGGCCTCAAACTGCTGGAGCAGGCCCAATTGCTGCCGAATATTGCTGCTCAGCGCCTGTTCCATGGATTTAGCAAAGTTGAGGTAAGCTTCGTGGGCAGCGGCGCCGGATTGCAACAGCCGGGTCATGGTTGCGGCAACCCCGCCGCCCATACCAGCTTCCGGGGCAGCTTCCGGGGCAGCCTGCGGACTCTTTATCGGCCTGATAATTTCTTCATCCATTTTATCAATAACAGATTCATTAGTTACTGTTTTTTTGACATATTTAACATCGGGAAGCTGTGGTGAAAAAGCTTCTCCCCCAGAGCGAATGGCGATCTTGCGGTTGTCACGGGCAGCGATATTTTCGGGCTGTGTTTTGGTCACCGGGTAAAGCTGGGCAAAATCGACCGGCACCCGCTCAGCCAGACAGTGGGCCAACAAGCGTAACAGCTGGGTGGCTTCAGCAACCCCCGGAGCACACAAAGAACGGGACAGATGCGGCCGTTCCGCAAGGATGCTGTTAATCATCCGGCTGCAGGAATTGCCGGGACCGACTTCCAGAAACAGCCGCGCCCCATCAGCATAAAGCTGCTCGATCACCCGCGGATAGTCGATAGTATCCAAAGCCTGGGCAAGAATGACATCAGCAGCGTTGGCGGAGGTCAGCGGGTATTTTTTCCCCAGTGCACAGCTGTAGTAATCGATCCCCGGCGGCGGTGTGACCTCAAACAGGTGCAGCCGTCGATAGGCCTCGGCCACAGCCTTGGTGACTTCACAGTGGACCGTGGTCACCCCTTGCAGAGGGATGAAATGGCAGCCGAGATCGCGGACCAGCCTTTCCACCTCGGTACGCTGGCCGCCGATCACACATTCGCGATAGGTATTGACGATCAGCAGATAAACTCTGTCGCGCCCCTGAAGCAGCGAACGCACTTTGTCAGCCGGTACATTGACAATACCAAGGGACCAATCGACCGGCTCGTGGGCAGGCAGATTCCAGACCCGGCGAGCGGCCTGACAGGCTCCGGCCAACTCATCGGTAAACAGTGCCGAGGTTTTCAGGCGTTTGAGCATTCCATCCCGCTCGCGCCAGGCACCGGAAGAGAACAGTCCGGAAGACTCGCCCAGGCTGTAGCCACTGATCATTTGCGGGTGGATATTGAAATTGCGCAGCAGATCATGAAGGGCCGTACACAAGGCAACATGAGAAATCACCAGGGCGTTATGATCCTCATGGAGTTGCGACTGCAACTCCTGGTTCCAGAACCGCCAGGGCTGATATTGATCTGCCAGCAGCTGGCTGCTCTGTTCCTGGGTCGCATAGATGTCCGGTCGGAACAGTGATAGTTCGCGCCCCATCCCGGCAAAATGGTTGCCGGAGCCAGGAAAAACAAAGGCGACTTTGCCCTGCCTGGTCAGGGGATCGGCAGAGTAAAAAATCCGCTCCCGCAACGCCGGCGGCAACAGGGTCCCATTGCCATCGCCATGGCCGGATTGTCGGCCTAAACTCTGTTCAGGATTGCTTCTGAGGGCCTGTTCGGCGTAGCTGATCAGCTCGTTCAATTCCTGCTCAGCGGCACTCACCAGGCTGATACAGAGAGGCAACTGCGGTTGTGGAGGATGGGCTTCAAACCAGCGGCGCGCCATAACGGCAAGCGGCTTTCCGGTCAGTGCCCGAACCAGATCCTGCAATTGGGCCAAACCGTCCAAGAGCTGGGCCGGTGAATCACCTTCAATAACGAACAGCGCTTCAGCAGCAGGCAGGGTCAGGCCATCGCTGAGCTCGGCTCGCTCCTGCTCGGGGCCCTGATATTCTTCCAGGACCGCATGCAGTGCTGAATGGTCAAAGCCGAGATCGCTGACCAACATGCGGCGCGGCCCGCGGACACGATTATGCAACCAATACTGAGGCGCCTGCGGGGTCCAGCAGTTGCCGCTTGCGGCGGCTTGGACGGCAGCACCCGTGGCGGTTCCTGAAAGCAGCCGACGATGCAAACAGAGCGCCGCCTGGACAACCGCTGCCAAGCCCCCTGCCCCGCCACTGTCGCCGATATAATCGACCACGGCGGAAAGACTCCAGGGTCGGTTGTCGTCCCGGTCGGCCAACAGTTTGTTCAACCCCGCCACATCACGGTTTAAAAACGCTGCCGGACCGCTGCTGCCGGAGATGACGGCGTCAAGCTGGCAGGGTTTGATCCCGGCATGAGCGCAGGCCCCCTGTAACGAACCGAGCCAGGAGTCATCATCCCGCCCCTGCTGTTCGGGCGAACCGGCAATAACACTGTCGATGCCACTGATCACGGCATAAATCCGGTCGCCATCCTGCTTGGCATCAGCCAGGCGTTTCAGGACGAGAGCCGCGGCACCTTCGCCGATCAGGGTATCCTCTGCCAAGGTGCCACCCAGTTGCCTGCTTAACACGGCACGCAGATCTGCTGCAAAATCGACAGCACCGACAATCGCCCGGGTAATGGACCCTTCCTGCAAGGCATGAATGCCGGCCTGCAACGCACTGAGCCCTGAAGTTTCCTCGCTGGAGAGGGTGAAGCTGGGTCCGCCAATGCGGAATTCCTTGGCGACCCGGCTCGCCACGGTACTCCCCAGAGCACCCATGGTTCTATTGGCGCTCAGGGCCGGGCCGGCGGCCGTCCGCAGTTGGGCGATCCACTCGCCCATTTGCTGCTCATCCAGCTCCAACCCAAGTTCCTGAGCCCAGCGCGGGGCATATTTTTCCAGTGCCCAGCGAAAGCTGAAGTTGGTTGCATTCAGATCAAGGCCGCAGCCGATAAAGACCCCGGCAAAAAGCAGGTCAGCAGCAGTCAGATCAGCGTCGGCCAACGCTGCGGCAGCTACTTTCAGCATCGCCAGTTGCCGTGGCAGCATTTCCGCCAGTTCCAGTGGTGGGATTCTGAATTCGCCGGCAACGGCGGAAACCTCAGTCAGGGGGTAACCCTGCGCTGCTACAGAATCAGGCAACGTTTGGCGTAACCAGCGGCTGGTTTCCGCACCCCACCAATTGGTGACCGCTTCGGGTGACCTGGGCGTGGCATCCTGAAACAGCTGCCGGGCAAATTTGTCCAGGCTGTCCAGATCGCCGAAATGGGTCGCCATCCCAACGATGGCCACCGGCTGCTGTTTTTTCTTGGAAGACGGATGAATCCGGACCGGGTTTCTTTTCCCTGCTGCGGGTCGCCACTCTTCAATCAGCAGATGGGCGTTGATGCCGCCAAAACCGAATGCACTGACCGCGGCGCGACGCGGTTGTCCGGCCCGCCGTTCCCAATGCTCAGAACGCTTGAGAATGCGAAATGGACTGCTGTCCAGATCGATCCCTGCCGCAGGCTCAGCGAAGTTGACCGTTGGCGGTAAAATCTCAGACTTCATGGCCACAAGGGTCTTCAGCAGCGCGGCGGATCCGGCGGCAGTCAACAGATGGCCGATATTCGCTTTCGCCGAACCGATGACACATTGCCCCGGTCGCCAGGAACTGTCCTGCCAGAGCTGCGAGAGACTGGAAAATTCCACCGCATCACCGACCGGGGTTCCAGTCGCGTGACATTCGATCAGATCGACCACATCAGGGGTCCAACCAGCCTGTTTGTAGGCGTCGCGCATGGCCCGCAGCTGGCCTTCCGCAGCCGGAGCCAGCAGATTCCCTCCCAGATCGTTGGAGAGCCCGATCCCGCGAATCACCGCGTAGATTCGATCACCGTCACGCACGGCATCCTGGGTCCGTTTCAGCAACACCAGACCGCAGCCTTCACCGACCACCAGACCGTTGCCGTTACGATCAAACGGCGAGCAGGTCCCGCTTGGAGAGAGCGCCCTGAGCTGAGAGAACCCCATCTGCGTATAGAGGGAGTCGGGCCGCGATAGTCCCCCGGCGAGCATGGCATCGGCCCGCCCGGACAGCAGTTCATCGACGGCGAGCTTGATGGCATACAATGATGAAGCGCAGGCCGCATCAACGGTAAAGCAGGTCCGCTGAAAGCCGATGGCTCTGGCCAGCAGCGATGCCGGCAAGCCAGCGACATAGTGATTGAGGGGTTCCAACTGGTGTTCCGGTAAGGAGAGCTGTCTCTCGGCAGAGAGTTGTTCGACAAAGGTCTGACCGAGAAAAGCGCGCGCCAACGCGGAAGATTTTTCACTGGGCAAAGCCAGGTTACCGATGATGATGCCGGACTGGGCCGGCCGCGGTTTTTTCCCGCGCACATCGGCCAGAGTCTGCTGACCAACCCGCAGCAGCAGCCGGAACATGGGGTCGAGCCTGGCGAGAAAGCCGGCGTCAATCCCCAGCCCGGGGATCTCAGCCGAATCGGTAGCCGGATCAAGAAAGCAGGCCTTGCGCGAATAGACCCGATCCGGGACGCCGACTCTGGCGTCATAGGCTTCATCAGCCGACAGCAGCCAGCGTCCCGCCGGGGGTTCGCTGGCCGTGTTGACGTTATGAACGATATTATCCCAAAAACGATCAAGGGTCGGAGATGCTGGGAACTCACCACCGACCCCGACAATCGCAACAGATTGAGCAAGGGGCATTTTCAAGCGACTCCAGTCAGTTTATTACGCTGGAAAGTTGCATTCAGCGAGGCATCGATCACACATTCGTAGTTCTCGATCCGCGCCACCAGCGAACCGTCGGTGGCATCGACAAAGTCGATCTGAGCAACAGCGCGGCTGGTGCTCCGCTCAATGACCTTGACCCTGATTTCGGTCCCGGTGGTCGGGAAGCGCTCGCGGTACTGCCGATAACGTTCGGCAAACACCGGCAGCGAGCCGGCCTGATATTGGTCAAAACTCCACAGAATCAATGACTGGAAACTGCTGTCGAGGACCAACGGATCGGCAAACCAGCTGCTGCGCAGCGGCTGGTCGATCCATTGCCCGGGCGACGGTGCCCCCTGAGCAACCACGCTGATCCCCTGGCTGGAGCAACCGAGCACCCGGCTGATGCCATGGAAGTCAGCACCATGGAACAGACGGTCGGCGGTGTAAATTTCCCCGTCCCGGTTATAGGCCGGCAGCTCAGGAGCCGGCAAAGCGGCTTTGACAGCCGGCAAGGCTGAGGCCAGAAGAATTCGGCCCCGTGCGTGAGGTACGACCTGCCCTTTGCCGTTGGTGCCGGAAATTTCCACCGGCACGACATGGATTCCGTCACTCTTGATCGCTTTACCGGTCATGACCTGCAGACTGTAGCTACTGTCCGCCGCCAGGATGACCCCTTTCAAGACCCGCAGATCATTGAACCCCTGAAATTTCAGGCCAGGATTGTTGTGGATCGCACCATGGGCCATCCATTCGACCATGATCGCCACCGGCAGAACCGCTTTGCCATCCATGACATGAGATTTCAAAAACGGATACTGTTCAACGGACAGCTCAAGATCGAAGGCCTTGGACACATAGATATTCGCTTGCGGCTCGGCGGTCGAAAGAGCGCTGCCCTGTTCTTCAGCGCCGCTGATCACCAGTTCGACAGCTTCCCGATCCGGATTGGACAACTCCTGCAGCAAATAGTCGGTTCCGGCCTGCAGATCGATGACCGCAACCCCTTCCCGGGCAAAGACTTTCTTCAGTTCCGGGGTCACCATCCCCCCGTCCCAGGGGCCCCAGTTCAGAGCCAGAACCCGACAGTGAGGCAGTTTTTCCGCCTCTGCAGCGGCAATTTTATTCAGCACCTCATTGGCAACGGCATAATCGACCTGGCCGATGCGCCCGAAACGCCCGGTCGAGGACGAATACAGGGCAAGGAATTGCAAATCCGCTTCAGTCACTGAAGCGAGCAGGTTGCGCAAACCGTCCACCTTGGTCGCGTAGACCTGATCAAATTGAGCCAGGGTCTTTTCCTTGATCAGTTTGTCGGCCAGCACTCCGGCACCATGAATAATCCCGCGCACCGGACCATACTCAGCAACAGCTTCGGCAATAACCGCCCGACACTGGTCGGCATCACGCAGGTCCACGGACCGATACAGGGCTTTGCCGCCGGCGTTAAGAATCCGCTCCAGGGTTGCGCGGATTTCCCGCTCAGCACTGATCCGCTGGAACTCCTGGGCAACCTCTTTCGGTTTCATCGGCCCGGTAGCATGAGCGAGAATTCCCTTTTTAATGGCTGCCTCATCATGCAGCCCGTTGAGCCAAGCCGGCTCGCTCTCACTGAGACGATTGCGGCCCAGTAGCAGCAGCGTTGCCTGACTGGCGCGGGCGAGCGCAACTGCCGCTTCGGCCGTGACGCCCCGAGCACCACCGCTGATCACCACCAGATCCCCGGCTCCGACCGGCAGGTCCAAAGCTTGACTGGACAGCGGTTGCTCGACCAGTTCCAACCCCTGAATCCCGACCGAAGTCACGCCGACCTCAAGGGGGCCGGCCAGGAAGATCTCGTTGACCAGGGTTTCGGCAGTCGCTTCGATCTCCATTCCCATGGCGATATCCAGGGCTTTGCAATGAATGGAGGGCCATTCCAGGGCTGCGGTTTTACACAGCCCGGCCAAGCCGCCGGACAAGGGATCGCTAATGCTACTGCGTGATTTGAGCCCAAAGCAGCCGTTCAGACGGGAAACGGTGGCAATAAAAGCACCACCGCGCCCGCTGGCGGTATCCAGGGCGGGTTCACATTTCTGCACCAGGGCAAATGAATCGATTAAAAAGCGGTCGCTGGTGCCATGCAGAGGCGCCATCACAACCAGCCCGGAGAGGGTCTCGGGAATTTCCAGGTCGGTCAATTCGGACAGAGAAATTTTCCGCGGGATCAACTGGCGAGCGGTAAACCGTTTGCAAAGCTCATCACTTAGGGCAGAACCGTCATCGGTAATCCAGACCTGCGCGCCGGAGGTAAATTTGAACTCCTTCTGGGGGCGCTTTTTAGGTAATGGAAGGGCCTGGAGAACCTGTCGGGAGATCCCTTTGGCAGCCGCAACCGCTTGACTGGAGGAAGGTTCCCTGGTTTCTTCCGAACCGGCCAGGCTGGCCAGGAAATCGACGATCTGACCAACGGTCTGCAAAGTACCCAAATGTTCCGGCTTGATGGCCGGCGCACCCGGTATCCGCTCCTGCAAAGCGGAGAGGATTTCCACCCGCTTGATGGAGTCGATTCCCAGATCGGTATCCAGGGCCATCTCCAGTTCAAGCATCTCCACCGGGTAACCGGTTTTTTCCGCAATCACCTCAAGCAGGGTGCTGGCAACTGTGCCACGATCGACGCTTGTAGGCTGCGGTTGTTCCACGCCGATGGCACTCGGCTGTTGGCTGCGACAGAGATGATCGATGATCTGGGCGAGAGTCTGCAGCACGCTGAGATCCTCCGGCTTGACGGCCGGCAGATCCGGCAGCTGTTCCTGCAGGGCGGAGAGGATTTCCACCCGTTTGATGGAGTCGATCCCCAGATCGGTATCCAGGGCCATCTCCGGTTCGAGCATGTCGACCGGATAGCCGGTTTTTTCTGCGACCACGGCTAGCAGGGTCTCACTCACCTGCTTGCGGCTCACCTGCGGCAGCGCCGCAGCAGCAACTGTTGCCACGCTGGCGGGAACGCTAATCGCGCTGCCAAGATGAGCGACAATCTGTCCCAGGGTCTGCAATTGCCCCAGTTCTTCAGGTTTAATCGGCGGCAGCTCAGGCAGGCTTTCCTGCAAGGCGGAAAGAATTTCCACTCGTTTGATGGAATCGATCCCCAGATCGCTATCCAGGGCCATCTCCAGTTCAAGCATCTCCTGTGGGTAGCCGGTCTTTTCTGCGACCACCGCCAACAAGGTTGCAGTAATCTGGGACGCATCCACGGTTGCGGAAGAAACCCCGCTGGTCGCCGTGGCAGCCTTATCACCGGGCATCTCCGCATCAAGATGAGCAACGATTTCCCCCAGGGTCTGCAGGCGGCCAAGGTCTTCCGGGCCGATGGTCGGAGCTTGCGGTAAGCGGTCCTGCAGCGCGGAGAGGATTTCCACCCGTTTGATGGAGTCAATTCCCAGATCCGAGTCCAGCGCCATCTCAAGTTCGAGCATTTCTACCGGATAACCGGTTTTCTCGGCGATAATTTCGAGCAATAACGGAGCAATGTTACTGACGACAGCCGGGGCAGCTGGGGCAACCGGAGTTACCGGCAGAGGCGCTGCGGCAGCGCTGGCGGGCTGAGGACTAGTCGGCGTGGTTGGAACTGCGGCCGCCACCGGTTGAGTTGCGGGTGCGGCAACTGGTGCGGCTACAGCAGCCGGGGTGGCTGTGTTCTGCACCAAAGGCTGCCCATGCAGCAATTGCTGTTGCTGTTCAATCAGCTGCATGAAGGACTGAGTCGCGGCCTGCTGCCCTTCTAAAAACTGTTGATGCAGCTTGGCGGTCTGTTCCTGCAGGCTTTGCAGGGCCTGCATACTCTGCGTGGTCATCCGTAGCGCATCCTGCAGCCGGTCGCTTGCCACGGTCGGCCGTGACGGCGCCGCGGGAGAGACTCCCGCCGCACCGATTGCTACTGGCGCGGCTGCTGCAGACGACTGTGAAGCGGGTGCTGCAACAGGTTCTGTTGGCTGCGGCTGAAGGCGAGCCAACGGCGGCCGCTTGGCCGGCTTTTTAAAATGATTGGCGCCGCTCAGGGTCAAGGTCAGACCGGCTTTCTTCCGCTTGGTTCCAACAGTTGCACCGTAACCCTGGTCCCAACGACTCAGATCAAGGCTGACGCCAAGGGAGGCCAGCCGGGCCAGCAGTCGGGCCAGATCGTGAATCGTGGAACGTTTACCGTTGGAAGAATCAAGGGCAACCGCCGCATATGGCTGCTCAGCGAGGATCGCTTTGACCATCCCGACCAGGCGTGCACCAGGACCCACTTCAACAAAAATGCGTGCGCCATCCCGATAGAGACTGGCGACTTCCGCGACAAAATCGACGGGGCTGGCCAACTGTCTGGAGAGCAGTTCCGCCATGGCTTGAGTCTCTTGCGGATAAGCCTGGCCGGTAGTATTTGAATACACTTGGCCGCGGGCCGGCTGAAAGTCAACCTGAGCCAGTTCAGCAGCAAACGGTTGGGCGGCTTCCGCAACCAGCGCGCTGTGAAATGCCGCAGCCACAGAGAGACGCTTGTGGGCAATCCCCTGCTGTTCGAGTAACCGAGCGGCTTTCTCAATCTCGCTGGTCGCCCCGGAAAGAACCCCTTGAGTGGGCGTATTGCGATTCGCCAAAACCAGATCGAGACCAGCCGTGCTGATAAAATCGGCAATCTCCGCCAAGGGGGCGGATACCGCCAGCATTGTCCCCCGGTCCCCGCCACCGGCGGCCATCAGTTCGCCCCTTAATTTGGACAGACGATAGAGATCCGGTTCCGCCAGAGCACCGGCGCAACAAAGCGCCGCGAGTTCACCGTAACTGTGTCCGGCAAAAGCATCCCCCTGCAGGCCGAAACCATTCAAAACCCGCATCGCTCCCAGACTGACCGCTCCCAGCGCGGGCTGGGCCAGGTCGGTGGCCTGCAGTGCGGCAAAACTGGCGTCCCTGCCCGCCTGATCAAATTGCGGCCGTGGGTACAGTTTTCCGGCCAGGGCACCGCTGCTCTGTCCATTGGCAGCGGAAAAGGAACGATCGGCCTGCTCCAGAACAACAAAAAACTCCGGGAACTGCACGGCCAGATCGGCAAGCATGCCGGGATACTGGGCTCCCTGTCCTGGAAACAGCAGGGCCACTTTGCCACCAGCCGGGCCGCTGGCAAAATAAGCGCCGTCAGGTGTTTCCCAGACGCTTTGCTCCGCATGTTTAGCCAACTGGGTGAGGCAGGTCTTTAACGGCCCGACCGGATCAGCCTGGCGGCGATCCAGAACCGCTACCAGACGGTATTCAGCAGCGCTGTCAAAGCTTTGCCGCTGGGCGGCGGCGGCAGCGCGGATGGCGCGCCAGTCGGCCGCAACCGGGAAATCGTTGACCGCCTGTTTCAGTTGCTCGATGGTTGACGCTGAAAAGGGCACCGGCTGGACATCACCCAACCAATCGACCACGGCTTTTTCCGGCTGATATTCTTCAAGAAGACAATGGAAATTGCTGCCACCGAAGCCCAGGGCGCTGATTCCGGCCCGCCGCGGGTGGTTCGGGTTGCCAACCCAAGGGCGGCATTCGGTGTTCAGGTAAAAGGCTGATGACTCCTGCAACAGGCTTTCATGGGGCTGGTCAACTTTGATTGTTGGCGGCAGAACCTTATGGTAAAGGGCCAGGGCTGCTTTGATCAGCCCGGCCGAGCCAGCAGCGGCTTTGGTATGGCCGATCTGCGACTTGACCGATCCGAGAGCGCACCAGGGCTGTTCCGCGGGACCGAAAACTTCCTGCAAGGCGGCCACTTCGATGGCGTCACCGACCCGGGTCCCGGTCCCATGCCCTTCAATCAGTTCAATGCTGCGCGGATCAATTCCGGCCTGCTCGTAAGCCCGGCGCAGGGCCTTGGTCTGACCGCTGGCAGTCGGTTCGTAAATGGCACCGCCACGCCCGTCACTGGACGCACCGATCCCTTTGACCACCGCATAGATTCGATCACCGTCCCGTTCGGCATCGCTCAACCGTTTCAGCACCACCACCCCGAGACCTTCACCGATAGTGGTCCCGTCGGAGTCGGCGGAATACGGTCTGGCATGTCCCGAAGGCGACAAGGCCGGGGTTTTGCTGAAGCAGGAGTACATGAAAATATCGTTGAAGGTATCGATACCGCCGGTCACGACCATATCGGAGCGACCGGCCGCCAGTTCCAGAGCGGCCAGGTTCAAAGCGCTTAAAGAGCTGCCGCAAGCCGCATCGACAACACAGTTGGTGCCGCCGAAATTAAAATGCTTGCTGATCCGCCCGGCCACGACATTGCCGAGCAAACCGGGAAAGGAATTCTCCTGCCAGGGGACATAGGAATCGGATATCCGCCGGACCACATCTTCAGCCAATTCCTGATCTACCCCGGCATCTTCCAAAGCCTGCCGCCAACGCGGGTGGCCGAGCCTTGCCCCTAACGGAATCACCAGTTCCAGGGCACCGGTCACACCGAGGATGACACTGACCCGATCCCGATCAAACTCTTTATCACCAGCATAACCGGCATTGGCCAGGGCTTGTTCAACAGTCAGCAGTCCAAGCAGCTGTGAGGTATCGATGGCCTCGATGGAATTGGGCAAAATCCCGTAATCCATCGGGTTGAATTCTACCGGCGACAAAAAGCCGCCAAGTTTGGAGTAAACTTTATCGGCCGCTTTAGGGTCTTGATCAAAATAATCTTCAGGACGCCAGTGCGTTTCCGGAACTTCGCTGATGCCGTCGGCGCCGTTCCTGATATTGGTCCAGAAGGCACCGGCGTTATCCGCCTGAGGAAACATGCAACCGATCCCGACAATAGCCAGAGGGACGGATGCCGGCGACTGTTCTTTAACTTCATTGTTATTATTCAACTGAGGAACTCCTTGATTTGATCAATGGTCAGCGGAGCTGTCAGATTCAGTGCTGAAGGGAGGGTCCCCCCTTGCTGTTTCAGTTGATTGCCGCGTTGCAACACGGCAGCACCAAACAGAATGTTCATGGCAACGACAGCAACTTTGCGTTCCGATACCTGTTCCAGAAACGAACCACGGACCCACTCGTTAAAGGCTCCCATGGCCGGTCCGCACCAGATCTGATAGTCGATTTTCCGACTCGCCTCACCGCTATTGGCCCAAACGGGAGACTGCCCCAGATACCAGCGGAAAACCAGGGCCATTTTATATTTCGGGTCTTTTTCAGCTTTTTCAACCTGGCGGGGATCACGCCCGGAGAAATAACGCCGGGTCTGCTCCCAGACCGCATCCAGCGAAGTGCGGAAAAAGGTTTTTTCCAGCTTGTCCCGCTCATCGGCAGGCAATTCTTCAATGCTGCTGAAAGCGCGATAAAGTTCATACAACTTGTGAGCCCGGATGGCAAACATGGTCCCGCGTTTAACCACCTGAACTTTAACCCCTAATTCAAACATATCCCCGGAAGGAGCCATGGTGATGTCCGCCTGCCGGGTTTCCGCGAGCATCTGCCTCACTTCGTCACAGGTGCCCGATTCAATACAGGCCTGGTTGACAGTCCCGGTCACCAGGTAATCAGCGCCCATGGCAAATGCGGCAACGGCCGAAGCCGGAGTGGCGATGCCGCCGCCGAGTCCGACCCGCAACTCGCAGGCATAGTTTTGCTGACGCTGAACCTGTTCTTTTTGAGCAAGAATGGTTGGGAACAAAGCCAGTGCCGGGCGATTATCGGTATGCCCGCCAGAATCAGCCTCAACGGTAATATCCTGCGCCACCGGGATCTCAGCAGCCAGCAGGGCCTGTTCTTCGGTCAACTGACCTTCGGCAACCAGTTGGCGCAACATTTTCTCCGGTGGGGGAGCTAAAAACCTCGCAGCCACTTCTTCCCGGGATATCTTGGCGATGACCCGGTTGGGCGCAACCACCCTTCCCTGGGCGTCCCGATAAATTCCATGGGTTCGGAAACGGACGACCGGCAAGGTTAAGGACAAAAACGCGGACGCTTCAATCAGGCGGATGCCGCGGCGGATATAAAGTTCGACCACGGCCTTTTCCAGTTCAGGCTCATTGGGGCTGTGAATCAGGTTGAAACCGTAGGAAAAAGCATTGCCCTCCGACTCCAGCTGATCGATGGCCCTTTCGATATCCTGCAAAGACAACCCGGCGGCGCCGAAAAAACCGAGCATGCCGTGGCGCCCCAATTCACGGACCATCGCAACCGAGCTGATCCCTTTGGCCATGGAGCCACCGACATAGGGGTACTTGATATTGAAATCGCTGCAGAAGCGGCGGCTGCCAAGGGATTCGAGGGGGCACGGCAGGACCATCCCGGAAAACTCTCCGTTCGGTCCGCTGGCAGCAGCATCCCGAAGCCGGACACCGGCACCGTCCTGTGCCAAAAACAGCGGCCGTTGAATCTGCTGTAACTGTTTTTTCAGCTCGGTTGATTCGATACAGACCCCATTCCCGGACAGCTCGGGACGGAGGATTTCCGGAACGGATTGATTTATGACAGGCAAAACAGACTCCATGGTGCTATGAATTTAAAGCGATTCCAGAACCGCCTGGATTTCATCGACAATCTTCCTTGGGGTGGAAGCCCCGGCGGTCAGCCCGATCTTGCGATACTGGCGCAGTTCGTCAAGCGGCAATTCGGCAGCTGTTTCAACATGAATGACCTTGGTGCCGTGGGCGGCGATCACTTCGGCCAGACGCTTAGTATTGCTACTGTTGTACCCCCCGGCAACAATAAAAAAGTCGACCTCTTCAGCCAGGCGAATGGCTTCTCCCTGACGTTTTTTAGTGGCATCACAAATCGTCGGCAGGACAATCAGGTCCAGATTTTCGTGATTGGTCAAGTGCTTGCTGATCTGGTCGAAAGTACTTTTATCCTGCGTTGTTTGTGCAGCAAGGCAATATTTCAGAGCAGGATCAAGCCGCTGGCGACGGCAGTGTTCAAAGCTATCGAACACAAAAGAGGTTCCAGCCGCATAACTTAACAGGCATTTGACTTCGGGGTGGGTTTCTTCACCGAACAACAATAAAGTCCGCCCTTCTGCGGTGCTTTTTTCAATCCTCAGGCAGGCTTCCCTGACTTTCGGGCAAGTCGCATCGACAACATGAATACCCCGCTCGGTCAGCCGCTGGCGGATCTGCTTGGTAATCCCATGAGCCCGAACCACAACGATCGAGCCGTCCGGAATATCCTCAGCCGATTCAACCGTAACGACCCCTTTTCCGGCATAATCTTCAACCACCTGAGGGTTATGAATGATTGAACCGAAAATGTAGATCTTTCCTGAGTCGGGATGTTTTTTTATAACTTCATCCAATTTGCGTAAGGCCAGGCTGACTCCCATGCAGAAGCCTGCGCTTTTCGCCCGCACAGATTCCATATTCAATATCCGGAATTAAATTTGCTCTTTCAAACTGTTAAACTCGACCCCCTGGCAACAAGCCAGAGTGGTATCCTCGTTTAACTCCAACAAACTATCTACAATCTCATTTTTTACCGACAAGAATCAAGATTTTGTGGAATTTTCCCCATAATTTGCAGACTGCTCTCACCCAGCAACTCTCCACCGGGGATTCTACACGTCTCTCCAAATACCGCTGCGCAGCTGGTTCTGGCTGCCTTTCCCCGCTATCATCGTCACCCAAGCGGATCAGCAGGTCTGGAAAAACCCGTAATTCTTGATAAAAGATTAAAACCTGATGTTGCAATGCTGCTACATTTACGGCTATCATTCAATCAGATATAAATACTCATATCTGTCACAAACCCTATCTAAAAAAGGTGTCTTGCGATGGCCATTGGCAAAATGACAGCAATCCTGTTGGTCCTGACCTTCCTTGCCCTGCCCGCGTTGGCGGATACTCCGCCATTGCCGGATAAAGAGCGCTGTCCGGTCTGCGGAATGTTCGTGGCACCATATCCGAACTGGATTGCCGTTGTCCAGTTCAAGGACGACACCAAGGCCTATTTTGACGGTCCGAAGGACATGTTCACCTACCTGGCTGATCTGAATAAATATAACCCCGGCGCCAAACTGGCAGACATTTCCGGGGTTTTTGTGACCGATTATTACAATGTCGTGCTGCTGCCTGCCAGCGAGGTTTATTTTGTCAGTGGCAGTGATGTGCTCGGCCCCATGGGTGAAGAGTACGTCACCCTGCGCAACAGCGCAGAGGTCAAATCGTTCATGCGTGATCATGGCGGTAAAAAAGTTCTCATCTACAAAGAACACCATCTTATCGAAACCGAAGTCGAGTAACTCGATGCTCAAGCACCGGGTCTTCATTGCTCTGACCGCCCTGGAAATGTTGGTCCTGAGCCTGCTGTTCTTTTTTGGACAGATCAGAGCCGACCATCTGCTGGCGACAGAGCTGCCCCAATTAAGAACAACGGCAGGTGCTTTACAACTGACCGATCTGGCCATCTGGACCGAGGCTCGCTACACCCGCCATCCGTCCCAGGCTGATCGGTTTACGCCGTTTCAGGATTTTCCTTCGGCCCTTGAGCATTTTCCGGCCGGATCCATTATCGCCCCAAGCAGCTTTGGCAGGAGCAATCAATAATTTTCCGGACAACGGTGGCCCATGCATCACTTCAAAATTCTAGAATATGCACTTTCGTCTCTGATTCGCAGAAAATTCAAGAACCTGGCCATTATTATCGTCTACACATTTACCGTTGCAACCCTGGCTTCCATCCTTTTTTTAACCCACTCCTTGAAAAAGGAGGCTGAATACCTTTTAGCCGATGCACCTGAACTGGTGGTCCAGCGGCTCTCCGGGGGGCGTCATGAGCTCATCCCCCTGGAGTACGGGGAAACAATCCGGCGGATTCCCGGAGTGGCCCAGGTTCAGCCGCGTCTTTGGGGTTACTATTATGACGGTCTGATCGATGCCAACTACACCCTCCAGGAAGTATTGCCGAGCCACTCCAAGTTGCCGATGCTGCAAGGCCGGCTGCCCCAAAATCCGGGCGAATGCTCCATCGGGGCCGGAGTGGCTGAGGTTCGCAGGATCGGACTTGAGGACGATCTGATCATGGTCGACAGTGCCAATGTCGGGCGGACTTTTACCGTAACCGGAGTGTTCAAGCCCGAATCAGCCTTATTAACCAACGATCTGGTCATCCTGGAAAAGCAGGACCTCATCGACTTCTTTGACTATCCGGCCGATCTGGCCACAGACATCGCGGTCTCGGTCAGAAATCCGGTCGAAATCAACACCATCGCGGAAAAGATCAAACGCCAGCTTCCCGACACCCGGCCGATCAGCCGTAGCGAGATTCTCCGTACCTATGCGGCCGTATTCAACTGGCGCAGCGGAATGATGTTGTCGGTATTTGTTGCCGCCCTGGTTGCCTTCTGCATTCTCGCCTGGGACAAAGCGACCGGGATCAGCGCCGAGGAAAAGAGGGAGATCGGCATACTCAAAGCGATCGGCTGGGAAACCTCCAATATTCTTGAGGTCAAATTCTGGGAAGGGATAGCGGTCTCCTTGACCGCCCTGCTGCTGGGGCTTCTGACCGCCTATATCCATGTTTTCTTTCTTAACGCCACCCTGTTGACCCCGGTCATCAAGGGCTGGTCGGTCCTGTTTCCGACCTTTCGGCTGGCCCCATTTATTGATCCTTACCAGATTCTGGTCATCGCCTTTCTGACCGTTCCACCCTATGTCGTCAGTACGGTTATCCCGTCCTGGAAGGCCGCAATTACCGACCCTGAAGCTGCGATGAGAGGATAATTGATTTGCCACCTTTGATCCGAATAGAACATGTCAAAAAAATCTACAATGCGCACAAGCCGGATGAATTTTGCGCCCTGGACGATATTTCCCTGCAGATCGAAGCTGGAGAGGTTGCCGTCTTCAAGGGTCCGAGCGGTTCGGGTAAAACCACCTTGCTGAGTCTGATCGGCTGTATGTCACGGCCGACCGAGGGACGGATCAGGATCGGCGAGAAGGATGTGGTCAAACTCTCCGAACGGTTTCTGGCCCGGACCCGTCAACAGACCTTCGGTTTCATTTTTCAGCAATTCAACCTGCTACGCGATGTTTCTGTCCTGGAAAACGTTCTGATGCCTCTCTATCCGCAACAGGTCCCCATCAGCGCCATGAAAAACCGTGGCCTTGAACTGTTAAAACAACTGGATATGGAAAATAAGCAACAGGCAAAAATCCGCCAGTTATCCGGCGGAGAGCAACAGCGGGTGGCCATTGCCCGGGCGCTGATCAATGACCCGGACATCATCATTGCGGATGAGCCCACCGCACATCTTGACAGTCAACTATCTGCCGACCTGATAGAGATACTGACCACTATCCACCAAAGCGGCAGAACGATCCTGATTGCAACCCACGATCCACAGTTGTTCAACCACTCCCTGATCAGCAGTGCGTTCTCCATGCACAGCGGCAGGCTGATGGAGGACTGTTGAGTTGATACTGCATCCCGGCATAATGGCATTACTCGGCGGAACCGGTCTGGTGCTGTTGATGATGCTTTACGCCAGTAGCCTGGCGATAAAAATCCTGCGTCGCTGGGATTTTTACAGCTGTTCGGAAGAACAGCTTCAGCTCGAGCGCAAAACTTTTTTGGTTTCGACCATTGTCAACTACGCGCTGGGTTTTCAGGTTCTGTCGCTGTTCCTGTTCATTTATACCCTGGAAGAAATCCACCCTCTTTTTGTCGGCGCCATGTGCGCAACCGGCAGCCTGAATGCGAACCCGATCGGCTGGTCTGCACTCTACGTCAAAATTCTGGTTTTTTTTGCAGCCGCCCTGTGGATTGCATTGAATTATCTTGACGGTAGAGCCGAAGATTCTCCTCTGATTAAATTGAAATACTCCTACTTGTTGCTGCTGACTCCGCTGATTGGCGGTGAGCTCTATTTGCAAATCAGCTACTTTTATCAGCTTGATCCAGAAATCATTACCTCCTGCTGCGGTTCCTTGTTCAGTGCTGACGGCAGCGGCGTTGCGGCCGACCTGGCCGGGCTGGCCCCTGGACGCATGATGCTTCTCTTTTATGGCCTGGCTGCTCTGCTGGCTGGTTTGGCCTGGCTTTGTTGGAAAAAAACGGCCCCATGGCTGCGATATAGTTTTTCCCTGGCCGGAGCAATCTTCTTTGTCGCTGCCTTGATTTCCGTCATCTCTTTCATTTCTCTTTATATTTACGAACTCCCTACCCACCACTGCCCCTTTGACCTGCTGCAGAAAAATTACGGCTTTATCGGCTATCCATTGTATGTCGGATTGTTTGTCGGGACCCTGTTCAGCATATTGCCCGGGCTGTTTCAACCGCTCAAAAAATATCCTTCGTTAATCTTTGAAATAGAACGGCTCGAAAAAAAATGGCTTCTCACAGCCCTCATATTCTTTGTTCTTTTTGTTCTGATTGCCAGCTGGCCCATTGTTTTCGGTCATTTCAGGCTGATGAACTTTGCCCGTTTTTAAACAAATTTTGGCGGGGTTGATACTGCTGAATGCGCTGTTTCCTTTTAACCCCTCTGCAAATTGCGAACAAACTGGAAAATTAACCCAATTTTTTACCATTTTAGTTATAATTAAAATTATCAATCAACAGTGGTTATTTGCACTTGGCAACTGAAAGACACTCAGGAGCTAGCCTATGAAAGTTTACCGGGAGGAACTTGGCGGAGACCAGGCCGATATTGGAGGCCATCTGGGCGGTTTGAAAATTCTCCCCGAGAAAGCAAAGATTTTCCCCACCTTGACCAGACCTCTGTTGTATATGGCGGTGTCGGTGTTTCTGGTGGAGATTATTATTGAACAGTTTATTTTAAGAGTTTCCATCTTCGGTTTTATGGAGCACGTCCTGGTCGATGCAACCGGCACCATACTGCTCCTCTCCCCGATCTTTTTTTTCTGCCTCTACAAACCGTTTCAGCAATTGGATGCCGAACAACAAAAAGCTAAAACGGAAATTCAGGCGCTTTCCAGACAACTGATCAATATTGGCGAACTTGAAAGAAAAGCTCTGGCCCGCGACCTCCACGATGATCTGGGGCAGATCCTGACCGCACTGCAGCTTGGCGTTGAAACCATGGCCATTACCTGCGATCTCAATCTGAAAAGCGAACGCAACCCCGAAGAAATCCGTTTGAACTGCCGGCAACAAGGGGAAAAGCTGACCTATCTGATTGAAGATCTGGGGCAGCGAATCCGCAAAATTTCATCAGGATTAAGGCCCCCCATGCTGGACGAACTCGGACTGGAAGTCACCCTGGAATGGCTTGTGAACGAATACAGCAAACAATCTGATAAAATCGACATCAATTTAACTTGCCAGGGACTCAGTGACGGTCTGTTTCCGGAAGTTGAACTGGGTATTTTCAGGATTTGCCAGGAGGGGCTGAATAATATCTTTAAGCATTCCGATGCCAGCCATGTCGAAATCCGCCTCAATAACCAAGATAATCAGGTTATGGTTCTCTCTATCAAGGACAACGGAATCGGGTTCAGCAGCAAAGAACTGCATTCGGCTCAGCTCGGCCGACGGGGGGCTGGACGTCAGGGGGTCGGCCTGTTGGGCATCAGAGAGCGGGTTGCCGCCCTGAACGGTTATCTGGAATTGAGAACCGGGAAAAAGCAAGGAACTGAAATTTATGTTAAAATCCCTACCAAGAGACCTGAAAGAAAGGAACATCCTTGATCAAAATTATTATTGCCGAAGATCATGCTCTGGTCAGAGAAGGCCTACGCAATCTGCTTAATCTGCAGAGTGATATCAAAGTCGTGGATGAGGCGGTAAACGGCCTAGACGCTTTAAAAAAATGTCGCGCCCAAAAGCCGGATATTTTGCTACTCGATGTCGGCATGCCCAAAATGCCCGGGACGGAAGCGGCCAAACTGATCAGGGACAATGTTCCCGAGACCAAAATCATTATCCTTTCCATGCACGAAAAAGAAGCTTACATCAAACAGGCTTTTGACGCCGGGGTGCGTGGTTATGTGCTTAAAACTTCACCATCCGCCAACCTCTTAACAGCCATTCGCCAGGTATCAGAGGGGGAATATTACCTGTGCCCCAAAATCCGCAGTGATGTGGTTGATTTTTTTGTGACCGGCAAACGCAAGGAAGAGCAACCGAACGGTGGTTACACGTCGCTGTCGGATCGGGAGCAGCAGGTATTTCTGCTTCTGGTCCAGGGCAATTCAACTGTGGAAATCAGTAATATTCTTTGCGTCAGCCCCAAGACTGTTGAAAAGCATCGCGTCAATATCGGTAAAAAACTGGGCACAACCCAACCGATCAAAATGTTGCAATATGCCATCAAGGAAGGCATAATCGATCCTGAAATGTGGTGAAGATCAAACCGCCATAGAAAGACTCTCAAATGACATACTAAAAGTAGGTTTTTCCTACCCCCTACCCTACCATTTCCCCCATATCCAATTTATTACAATTTTGCGATAATCTGTTTGTCGACTATAAAACTTTGTATCGACTTTATGATGAAAAGTAATTCAATAAGATAGAGAAAGCGCAACAAAGAATTATTAAAGTCGACTTTAGCCGTTTAATAAACGGTTTAATTTGACAGATTCAATCAGATGGGGATTGACTTGCAGGAGAGCGTTTTCTTTCTCTAAATCTTTTCATTCCCTCCCCTGGAAGACAACAAAAGGAATTCTCAATAGCGGGGGCAAATGAAAAGTTCCCTTGAGTCCTAGCTGCACGGGTTCCAGCATGCTTCATTGCTGAACCGAGGTTTGCAGAAAACTCAGCACACGACATTGATAACATCCACAGGCGGCAGCCATACCACAAACTCAGGAGGGATTGGTAAATGACAGGCTCTTTCAGGAAGGCCATGATGGCGGCAATGCTTCTGCTGCTGACACTTCCGCTTCCACAAGCCCAGGCAGCCGCGCCGCGCTATGAACGGTCGGTGCATAATTTCACCATCCCCGACATCGTTCTGGTGAATCAGGACCGGAAACGAGTTCGTCTAAAATCAATCATTGACACCGAAAAAATGGTGATTGTCGATTTTATCTACGGGACCTGCACGACCATCTGTCCGGTATTGTCGGCAGGCTACGCCAATCTGCAACGCAAACTTGGCAAGGACAGTGAAAAAGTCCACCTGATCTCCATCACAATCGATCCCGAAAACGATACGCCTGAAGTCATGAAAGAGTACCTCGAGCGCTACCGGAGCAAGCCGGGTTGGGATTTCCTGACCGGCAGCCGGCAGGATATTAACCGGGTCATGAATGCTTTCGATTCCTATTTTCGCGACAAAATGGATCATAAGCCGCTGACCTTTATCCATTCACCCGAGGACGGGACCTGGATCAGGCTCTACGGCCTGCTCAGCGGCAAAGACTTTATTAAAGAATGTGAAAAAGTGGGGGTTTTATAACGTGGCCATGTTCTTCAGCAAATCCAGAATCGCCTTGGTTTTCTTCTTTGCAGCCGCCCTGTGCCTGAGCGGTCTGTTGGTTTCATCTGTTTTGGCAGGAACCGACCTTCCGCCTGAAAAAATCCAGGAAATCGGGCAAAAAATGTATCGCGACGGCGTCCTGCCTTCTGGCGACCCCATCAAGGCTTTTGTCAGTGATGATGTTCCGGTTGACGGTACGGCCTTCACCTGCGTTAGCTGCCATCTCCATAGTGGCATGGGCTCCATTGAGGGAGAAGTCATCACTCCGCCGACCAATGGTCGCATTCTCTATGAACCTCGTGAACCTTTTATCAAAGGGTATGAGCACGTTCCTTCATTTTCCAACTACGCCAAATATCTGCCGGTCCGGCCGGCCTATACCGACCAGACCCTGGCCGAATTGATTCAGGGCGGTGTCGACCCGACCGGCCGTTCGGTCCTGCATGTCATGCCGCGTTACGATATTTACGGCGAGGACATGGACATCCTGATCGCTTATTTGAAAACTCTCTCTGACCAGCCTTCTCCTGGGGTCAGCAAGGAGCAGATCAAGTTTGCCACAGTCATCGTTGAGGGGACCGACCCGAAAGCAGTTAAATCGATGCTGGATCCGATCCAGTTTGGCATCGACCGGAAAAATGCCTTAGCGGTTGCCGCTGGCAACAACGACCGGGTTGCACGCATGGGTTACAACATGTTGGGCCCGGACCTGATGGCCAAAAAATTTACTTTGTCGCACTGGATCCTAAAGGGCGCCCCTGAGACTTGGCGTGCACAGCTGGAAGATTATTATCAAAACGAACCAGTGTTTGCGCTGCTTGGCGGAATATCGGAAGGCGATTGGGCGCCGGTGCATCAATTCTGTGAAGATATGCACCTTCCCAACCTGTTTCCGGTGGTTGATTATCCGGTGCTCTCCGATACCGACTGGTACACCCTCTACCTTTCACGTGGAGTACGGCAAGAGGGAGAAGCGGCCGCACGCTACCTGATGAGTATCCAAAGTTTGCTCAAAGATGGCGCGATTCTGCAAGTCTACCGTGATAATCCACGCGGGCAGGCTCTTGCAGACGGATTCCGTGAGATATGGAATACAGCTGGAAATACGGCGGCGATAGAAGCAACCCTGACGCCAGGGGAAAAACTGACGAAAACCCAACTTCAGCAATTGATTAACAAGCATAAGCCGGTGGCCGTCATCGTTTGGGACGACGAGAGCGCCCTCCCCGCGCTGACCGAGGTCGCTGCAGGGGAAAGTCACCCGAACTTCTTTGTTGCCTCTGCAACCTGGCTGGACCAATCCATCTACAGTGTTCCAGAACCATTACGTGGCTTTCTCTATATGACCTATCCCTACCGGTTGCCCCAAGAAGAAGCCCGCTTCAAAACTCTTTTGAACAAGGTTCTGCAAGGGAAATCCATCGCCCTGTACGATGAGAAAATTTTCAAGAAGGGCTATATCACGAATCAAATGATTGGTGACGCGCTCATGGAAATGCGCAGCGAGTATTATCGTGACTTCCTGCTCGATTCCATCGGCATGATGGAAGACACCTACTTGCCTCTTTATGAACGCCTGACCTTTGGTCCTGGCCAAAGATATGCTTCAAAAGGATGCTTTATCGTCCAGCTCAGTGATGGAGACAAACCCAAACTCGAACGACGTAGTGAATGGATCATCAAATAATCAAGCGGGGGACCTTGCTCATGTTCAGACTCTTTATGACAACGCTCATTCTTCTATTCTTCCTGGCGTTACCGGCCTGTGCTCAGACCGCACAAGATTCCGCCGGGACTAAACCTGCGGGCAAACCTGAAGCCGAAGTCGAATATGTCTACGTGTCCAAAGACTATCGCTATACCCCTGCTGACGCCACTGAAGATGCCGACGTTGGATTATTTCTTTGTGGAACGCGCTGCAATGCTCTTTCGGTCGATTATCTGAACATTACAACACCAGGCGGCTGGAGGATGCTACGGGTCGCAAAAGACCATGAAGTTCTCATCGATCTTACAAAAATGGGGATTAACGGAAACTGCATCTGCATTGCCGACCAATACGTCGTCAAAGTGAACAACATTTATATGTCCAAGTGACACCAGACAAAGAGACGAAAGGATATCAATTCCGGATCAAGCGAAATCATTTTTTGATGTTCAACATTGTGAACAGCAGCACATCAACTTCGACTACAAACTATCAACTAGGTTAGTTCATACGAAAATGGGGAGGTTATGTATGAAAAAGCAATTGTTTGCAGCCTTAATCCTAACCCTTTCAGTCATGCTTGCAGCGCCAGCCATGCTGTTAGCTGGCAATGGCAATGCGCCGGCGGACCAGGCCGCTCCACAAGCACAGGCCGAACCTGGAAAAGGCCAGGTCGGCACGGTTCCTCAAGCCCAGCTTGACTACATCAAAAAACGTGAAGAGGCCAAGAAACGCCGTGATGAACTGCTGAAACTGCGCCAGCAGAATATCAATTCAATGAATTCAGGAAATGCGCCGGTTGACAAGGCACCGCAATGAAGCTTGCTGCCACAAAATGCCTTTGCTCGGCAACCACATTTTTAAACAATGACTGGAAAGAAAATGGAAACCATTCACGGAGGTATGTATGAATAGGCGACATTCAAGGTTTTGGATCAGCGCAGTGTTATCTGCGTTGGCGATTTTCCTGGCCACCGGCCCCGCTTTGGCCTATCTGAGTCCCAGTAACCCTGCTGTGCTTTCCGCAGATCCGGATCAGATTAAATATATGGATCCAAGCTATCAGGGTGATTTTACCGCAACCCCGAACCAGAGTTACCTGATCGGACCGGGCAGTATTCCCGACTACCTGACCAACCCCAACTGGGCTTATAGCCCGCCGTTGCGGAAATTCGTCGACAAATTGGCCCCGCTGGGCTGTGACCAGACCAACAACCTGGGGCAATGTGTCCCGGTGGCAGTGCCGGACATCGTCACCTACCCCGGTTCTGATTATTACGAGATCGAAATCGTTCAATTCCACGAGCAGATGCACTCCGACCTGCCGGCCGGAACCGCAGCGACGACCATGCGCGGTTATCATCAGATTAATGCCGGAACCGACACCTCAACCTGTAGCGATCCGGTCCTGCAATTGCCTGGGGCCTGTACCGTAGCTAACAATACCGATACTTCAGTCGCCAACGCCGGACCGCATCATCTCGGCCCTGTCATTGTGACTAAAAAAGACCGCCCGGTTCGCATCAAGTTCGTCAACAACCTGCCGATCGGTGAAGCCGGTAAGCTGTTTGTTCCTGTCGATACCTCGATCATGGGAGCCGGTCCGTTTGAGATCGACTATGATCCGGTAACCAAAGAAATGATCCCGAAGACCACTGGTGATTTCACCCAGAACCGCGCCCTGCTCCACCTCCACGGTGGCCGGACCCCCTGGATCAGTGACGGGACTCCTCACCAATGGATTACCCCGGCCGGTGAGACGACTGATTACCCGACCGGCGTCAGCACCAATAACGTGCCGGACATGCCCGATCCGGGTCCCGGTGCTTCAACCTACTATTACACCAACCAGCAAAGTTCACGGTTGATGTTCTATCATGATCACTCATGGGGCATCACCCGCCTCGGCGTTTATGTCGGCGGCGCAGCCGGTTACATTATTCGCGACGATACCGAGCAAGCTCTGATCGACGCCGCGATACTCCCCGGTGTTCAATCCGATGGGACAACGACCTCGTTGGGTGGTGAAATTCCGTTGATCTTTGAAGATCGGACCTTTGTTGACCCCAATACCATTGCAGCCACCGACCCGACCTGGAAATGGGGAACAGCTCCGGTTAACGACGGCCAAACCATGACCCCGGTTTTAGGCGATCTGTGGTGGCCACATGTGTACATGCCTGCTCAGAACCCCTATGATTTCACAGGCATCGCCCCGATGGGGCGCTGGGCCTATGGTCCTTACTTCTGGCCGGCTACCAACAATCACTTCCAGCCGATCCCGAACCCCTACTACGCGGCAGATTGCGCCGACCCCAACGCTAACCCGTTCTACTGCGGCTGCGACCCAGCCGACGACACCACACCAGGCAGCTTGGGCGGTTTCTGTCAACCACCATACATGCCAAGTTCGCCGAACCCATCCTGGGGTGCTGAAGCATTCATGGACACACCGACCATCAATGGAACAGCCTACCCGGTACTTGAAGTTGAACCGAAGGCCTATCGCTTCCGTATTTTGAATGCCGCCCATGACCGCTTCTATAACCTGCAGATGTATAAAGCTGTTGCCGATCCAGGTCATGTGGAAGCTACACCACCCACCCCTGATTTGACCGGCTTTACCGCAACAACCAGCCCTTATGTTGGTGCCCAAACGCTGGCATCACTGACCGAAGTCCCCATGCTTCCGGCAACGGCCGTTGCGGTCAGCAGCACCGGCGCCACCAGGCCGGACACCTGGCCGGTCGATGGTCGCCCCGGTGGTGTGCCTGACTGGGGCATGGCCGGCCCGTCCTGGATCATGATCGGTTCTGAAGGCGGCTTCCTGCCGCAACCGGTTGAGATTCCCAGCCATCCGATCACCTGGAATGCGGACGTCACCACCTTCAACGCCGGTAACGTTAACGGCGGATCACTGATCGTCGGACCTGCCGAGCGTGTCGATGTCGTCGTTGACTTCTCGCAATACGCAGGACAAGAACTCATCGTTTACAACGACGCGCCCGCTCCGTGGCCGGCACTTGACCCGCACTACGACTACTACACTGGCGCACCTGACAATCGCGACATGGGTGGCACCAATACCACACCGATCGGTATCGGCCCCAACACTCGGACCGTTATGAAGATCAAAGTTGCAGCAACCGGTGCTGATCCGGCTTATGATGTAGCTGCCCTTAAAGCGGAATTCGCTCCATCGACATCAACCACTGAAGTCGGCGTCGGCGTGTTCCAGAGTTCACAGGACACCATTATTGCCGGACAGGGCAACATGAACCCCACCGGTGATCCAGCTCTTTACGAAGCTTTCCAGCATAACGGCGTTGCCTTCGACGCCTATGTCAATGCTTATGAGCCCCCGGCAGGCACCTTTAAAACCACCTGGCCGAACTGGGGTATTGCCCAGATCAACGATACTCAGATCAGCTTCTACAATCCTGAATCCGCCAGTATCGTCACTGCTCCACTGGAAAAGAAAGCTATTCAGGATGAGCAAGGGGAAACCTTTGATGAATTCGGCCGGATGAGAGCAGGCCTGGGTCTGACTGTTGCCAACCCGGCTGCCGGACAGGTCAACTTCGTGGTCCAGACTTTCAGTGACCCATCAACTGAAATTCTTGAGCAAGATGGCATCCAGGTCTGGAAGATCACCCACAACGGCGTCGATACACACCCGGTTCACTTCCACCTGTTCGACGTTCAGGTTCTTAACCGCGTCGGCTGGGACGGCTTCCTGCGCCTGCCCGACCCGACTGAAGTGGGCTGGAAAGACACCGTCCGCATCAGCCCGCTTGAAGACACCATCGTCGCACTCAGGCCGATCACCCCGCGGGTTCCGTTCGGTGTACCCGAAAGTGTCCGGCCACTCAACCCGGCAACAACCCTCGACGACCCGACGCACCTCTCCCTCGTCGACCCGATCACCGGCCAAGCTTGGCTTCAGCCGAACCTTAACCGCTTCATGAACTTCGACTGGGAATACGTCTGGCACTGCCATATCCTCAGCCACGAAGAAAACGACATGATGCGCCCGATGAGCTTCAAGTTCGTAGAAGGATTGCCACCGGCACCGACGAATTTGACGGCACAACTATTAACAAATGGAGATGTACAATTAACTTGGAACGATCCTACACCAGTTGATTTTGTGACCAAGGCTAATTTCGGCAACCCTGCTAATGAGGTTCGCTTTTTGATTGAAAGATTCTCGGCTGGAATTTGGGAACCCCTAGGAACAACGTTAGCAAATTCAACAACTTTTATTGATACAACAGCAATTTCTGGAACTATATACGCATATAGAGTGTATGGTGTGAATGCAACTGATATAGGTCAACCAATGGGTCAATTAGCTCCTGGTGCGATATCAAATACTTCTACTATTGGGCTAGGCAATATTATTTCTCCAAATGGCGGAGAAACACTTACTGCGTTTACAACGGTACCTGTTAGCTGGAACGCAATGCCAAATGCTACGCGTTATGTCCTTTACTACTCACAAACAGGCAGTGCTCCTTGGACCTGGATTGCCAATGTCGGTGCAGTCACTTCTTACAATTGGACCGTTCCAAACGTAAATACGGCAACTGCACGACTTAGAATTGTGGCCTATAATGGCACAACAGGATTAAGTGCTGATGTCTCAGATGGTGATTTTACTATTACCCAAGCACCAATTCCCGGTGCGATCACCAGTCCAAACGGTGGAGAAACATTTACTGCGTTCACAACGGTACCTGTTAGCTGGAACGCAATGCCAAATGCTACACGCTATCTCCTTTACTATTCACAAACAGGCAGTGCTCCCTGGACATGGGTTGCTAATGTGGGCACAGTTACTTCGTACAATTGGACCGTTCCAAACGTAAATACGACAACTGCACGGTTTAGAGTTGTGGCCTATAATGGCACAACAGGGCTAAACACAGATGTGTCAGATGGTGATTTTACTATTACCCAAGCACCAATTCCCGGTGCGATCACCAGTCCAAACGGTGGAGAAACATTAACAGCACTTACAACGGCACCTGTTAGCTGGAACGCAATGCCAAATGCTACACGTTATGTCCTTTACTACTCACAAACAGGCAGTGCTCCCTGGACATGGGTTGCTAATGTGGGCACAGTTACTTCGTACAATTGGACCGTTCCAAACGTAAATACGACAACTGCACGGTTTAGAGTTGTGGCCTATAATGGCACAACAGGGCTAAACACAGATATGTCAGATGGTGATTTTTCAATTACGGGTCCATAAAGTATTCAAGAAATAACAACGAAGGCTTGGTTTCCCCCCAAGCCTTCGTTATTTTAACCTGGCCACGTGGTAACTTCGTCAACAGCGAAAGGTTCGCTTGTACGCGTGGCTTAAGGATGTTTCTCGACGAAGCCCGCAAACCCTTTTCATATTGACAATATCAAAGCTGGATGCCAAGAACCGTATGAGTCGAGAGGATCACGCATAAAATTGATGAGAGTGCAGTGGTGAGATCCCACTGCACTACTCGCCCCTTTGCAGAGAGCTTTTTGAGCAGTTTAAAAACGGAATGGGTCTTCTTTTCTCATTACAGAACTAGAGAGAATGCTCGTAGGGATATCACTGACTACATTGAGATGTTCTACAACAGCGGGGGACTCAACTCCCATCTTGGATATCTCAGCCCAGAGAATTTGAAAAGATAATGGCAATGAAAAAGTGACTTAAGCGATTGTCCATTTTTTTTCTTATCCGCATCATGGAATGCAGGCTTTAGAGGGATCGACTATTTAACCGCTATGCCTAATTATTGTAAATTCATAAAAAAACCTTCAAACTATAGCATGTCTGTGATGCTAGTTCTCTTCATGCTCGGTCCCTCTTTAAGCTTTTCAACGAAATTAGAAGAAATATTTTTCCTAGAAGATTTAACCAATCTCCATAGGGTAGAAATAAAAGATTTCAATTCTCTTTTGAAAGAAATTACAAAAAAAAAAGAAAATTTTATAGTAGTTAAAAATGAAATTATCATACAAAAAAATACAATAATACCTGAAAACATAACCATAATTTTTGGTAAAAATGGAAGTTTTTATACAGAAAAAAACAAAAATTTATGTATAAATGGCTCAATAAATGCCCCACTCATAAACATATTTAAAGGAGAAGGATCTATTGAATTAGGGAATAAAATCATGACTGTATTTCCTGAATGGTGGGGACTCTTCGGAAATGCAGACAAGAGTATAAGAAGTGAGATATTGACAAAAAAGATGCTACAAGATATTAAATCTACTGGAAACAAACATCTCCACTTCTCTTCCGGAACCTACCTGATAAGAGACCTAATAATTGACTTTAGCAATCTAATAGTGTCTGGCAATGGAAAGGCAACAATTATAAAAAACAACTCCAAGAAGTATTCCTCAACACACCTTGGTGCATTTATAGCAATAATGGGTCCAACCTCTGGATTCACGGGCAACGATAAGTGGCTGCACACTACACAAATTAAAAATATCCAAATCAAAAACTTAGCTATTGAATATAATGGCCCCGATCCACACATGAATGGAGTGGCTATTTCCAATGCTAAAAACGTAATCATCGACAACGTTAGCGTTAACTTAAACGGAGGGAAAAGGGCTTTTTATGTGGGGAGTTGGCATCAAGGAGCAAAAACTCAGGATATTATCATAGAAAATAGTCGATCCATAAATAGCAGAACTGGAGTATTCATAACAGTTGGCGGAGTAAATCAAAAAACAAATAGTGATAGAATTCTATCTAATATTCTAGTTCAAGGTTGTAGTTTTATCATTCCAAATCTTAATAAAATTGGCAATAGAAACTTAGACCAGACCAATGGAATATATGTTCATGGAAACTCAATAGCCCCTAACTGTATAACCAAAAATATCACTATTAAAAAAAATAAAATCATTGGAGGAGACGATGGGATTATAACCTCTGGGCCAGACAAAGATGGAGCTATAATACAGGCTTCACTCAAAATAATAAGTAATCATTTTAAAAATTTTACGAATCATGGAATTCAATCGTTGTTAAAAGAAGTATCGATTGAAGGTAATTTTTTTGATTCCATTGATATCGTCAAAGCAGTTATTTCATCTGCCGGCATACAATTTTACGGAAAAGGCAGTTATGGAGTCTCACATTCAGTCATAAAAAACAATGTATTTATTAGAATTAAATCGCGAGACCACAGTCAGACTAAAGCAATACAGATAGTTCCAATTAAAGGATCTTTACATATAATTGAAGGAAATATCTTTAAATATGATGGTGAGCATAGACCAGATTATGACTTGTTTGTCTACTCCAAGAGAAAGATCGACGGTCTTATTATTCTTAGAAAAAATCATTTTACTAAGAATAAAAGGATTTACAATAATGATAAAAATTTTATTATAAAAGATATTGAAAATATACAATAATTTTTTTACTGCTCTGCAGAAATATTTTTTAATTTCTCATTAATCAGTAGGAATAAAAATTTACAATTTGTAAAGAGATATCGTTTCCACATTCTTCGTGGCTCTTGAATAACTCGATACAACCACTCAAGACCGTATCTCTGCATCCATAATGGCGCCCTTTTAGTTTTACCTGCAACAATATCAAGAGTTCCACCTACTCCCATGGCAAATTTAACACCTAAGACATCACGCCATTTATTTATAAATTTTTCCTTTTGAGGTGAACTCATAGCTACGAACAACATCGTTGCACCCGAAGTTCTAATTTTCTCAACAACGGATAGCTCATTATCCCCAAAATACCCGTGATGCCAACCAGCGATGTTCAAATCAGGGTAAGTCTTCTGAAGATTGTCAACAGCCAAATTGAGAACCACATTGCTAGCCCCCAGGAAAAATACCCTTTCCCCCTGACGCTGGGCAAAGGACAGCAACTCGGAAAACAGATCAATACCAGCGACTCTTTCTGGAATCTTCAATCCTAAAAAACGACCGCCCCACACAATCCCCATTCCATCAATGTTAATGATGTCGCATGCGAGGACTGAGTCCTTAAGATCTTTCTGGGTTTGCATGTTGACCAATTTAGCCACATTTATAACAACATGCTGAAGAAAACATCCTTCTTTAGACATAGCCTGTTCAATGAGAAGTAGGGTTTCCTTCATTGTCAATGAATGCATTGGCACATTGCCGATACTTACCGTTTTTTCATCAATTAAAGTCATGATCATCTTATCTTCTATATTTAATGATTTTTGCAGGAATGCCACCGACAATAGCGTATTCAGGAACATTTTGAGTAACGACAGCCCCTGCAGCAAGAATAGAATGTGCTCCAACGATAACTCCCGGCAGGATAATAACGTTGGTACCTATCCAGACATCATCCAAAACGGTAACCGGCGCGTACGTTTCATCCTGTAGATTTATCGGAATATCAATTCTATCGGCAACATGATTTTTTGTTAAAATATGAACATCGGGTCCCATCAGGACATCCTTGCCAATTACAACACCTCCATAGATTCGACAGTTTTCTCCTAGCATTGAGTTGTCACCAACCTCAATAAAAGGCGAAATGTTTGCATTGCTTTCAATCTTTAAATTTTTCCCTGCTGAATTAATAGAATTTCTGACAAGAAAACCTCTGAACTGTTTTACACCGACAGCATAAGGCATGTGAGTAGGTGGTAAATGCTTCCCGACTAAGTGATAAATTAGAAAAAAAAACCTTCTTTTAAAACTCAGCTTTCTTCCTTTCATGTTAGCACCTTATAGTCAAAGAGGTTCTGTAAATCGATAGTAGAATTCAGCTAGCACAGAAACTTAACTAAATCATCTGCACTGCAGACGATGACAAATTTATCACCCTTGTATTTACTAATAAAATAGTCGATAGCCCCATCAACACCGGTATCCAGAACAAAAGACCTTCCCTTAAAATGGATAGCATCAAAGTGACAAGCAGAAAAAATAGACAGATGTAATTTAGAATTATAAATCAATTGTTCCGTGGTAATGTCCAGTTCATTTCCAATGACAACAAAATTCATATTGGAATCAATAAGTTTATACAAACGATTAATATCTTCAATAGATTCTTTCGGGTGTGGTCGGTATGCAAAAGTCAGAGCAAGATCCATCTCCTTGCAGAGCGCGATCAAACTATTAACAAAACCGGCAATTTCCACGTAAAAAGCAGCCTGTCCAGTAAAAATAACATATTGTTCTTTCTTCAAACCGGGCAACTCGATTGGCTCTGTCGCGATATCATATTTCAATCGACCAGAAATAAAAACTTGTTCTTGTTTAAAAAAACCAGGCAAACACAATTCCTCTTTCCAAAAACTATTATATACGGCAATGCTATCTGGCGTAGGCATTTCAGGCGTACTTGACTTGAGGTGTGGCCTATAATTATATCCATGGTGGGTTCTACCTACAATACCATGTTGGAGTTCGGTCACCGAGACACCACCATGCTTCAACGCAGCACAGATGCCTGACTTTGAAAAAGCTGATACAATCAGTGCCTCCTTTGGCCCTAGTAAGTTGAAGACAATTCGATATATAAAATATTCAGATAAAAACTTCACAATCACATCAGACAATTCTTTCTTCTCAACATTAAATCCGTGTTCTTTTAGTGCAGACACAGAATCAATTAAATTTGAGTGATTGAAGAACATAGTCGGAAAAAATCTATATACTGCCTTAACTGCAAGTCCAAATATTCTAGATAAAATACCAAGGCTATAGTTGTCGACGATGATACAATTTTTAAAAATTTCACTTTTAAAACGAGAAAAATTTTTTATATTGTTACAATTAATAAAAAAAATATTTTTTGACGAATTTAACTTCAGCGCAGAGTAAGAATCAATAATCTGCATCTCATGCACAAGCAGACCAGAGCTAGCAGTCAGTATAATCTTTCTCGCCCTACCTCTCCCCCAAATCAATCTTAAAAAATTAACAATAGATATGAGAAAATAAAAAATACCCTGCCTCGACAAGAGATCGAGAGGCTGATTATTTCTTGCCTTAATCATATCCCCTGAGCATTTCTGAAATAAAAAATTCTTTATGGCTGGCCACGCTGAATAGCGCTTCGTTCCAAGACGAACGAGTGGCATAATCCCCTCAAGGGAAGACAAACTATCAGTGATCTCTGAAAAAGATCTAGGCACGCTCTTCATTTATCAAACCTAAAATTGAAAACATAACTAGCCCGATCCAGTTTGTTAGCACCGGGGTAAATATTGAAAAAACAAAAATCATTAAGAAAAACGCTCTTTTCAAAAATATTATATCGGCAATAGACCCATCAAGAAATATTTCCCTAGGGTGAGCTCTGTAAAGAGCAACAAGAAAAAATATGAAGATTAAAATCCCAACTCCATACTCCGCCAGTAATGACGTCAAAAACATATCATAAATTGGCCCGCGGGCGGCCCCACCAAACCCTAAAATATTTTCTCCGACATTATACATTTCGTAGACCTTTCCATACCCAATAGACATCGTTGAACCAAACGTACCGGGACCAGATCCAAAAGGAAAGTAATCTACAAAAATATTCAAGGCAATCAGCAGAAGATATAAGCGGACATAGCGCTCCGAAAGAGCAACCGAGTTAATATCTTTAAACAATTGTATAAAAAAAACCGCAAATCCTAGCAAAAGAATAAATGAAATTTTAAGTATAATGACTTTCTTTATGCCCCCTACCCTCGATAAAGCCAAAACCGGGATAGCAGCAAATCCAAGAACAATTTCCTTCCGACTGGCAGTTGCCAATAGTAGCAAATAAAGACTAAAGAAAATAAGGGCAATTTTAATTGGTTTAAAATTAAATTCCGTTCCATAGGCAAGTATTTTTTTTTGGAAGGAAATTTTCAAAACTATAATTATTAATAAAAATTCAGCAAAAAAAACTCTTGAAGATGCAAAAGAAGAAATACCTACATTAAAAATACCACGATATTCTAGGCGAGACGATGTTATATTGTGTACCATAACAGGATTTATAATCTCTATTATAGAGATAACAAAAGAGATGAAAAATAAAATCATTAAAAACTTGACAATAAGTTTAATCATTTTATCTTTATATTGGCAAGGCATAGTATTGAAATAAAAATAAGCTAAAAATGCCTTAACTGTCAAAAAAATCTGCAATACGTGTGTCATTGGTAGAGAATTTTTGAAAATCAAAAAAAAAGAATACCCTATATAAAAACAAATAAAACCAAGATAAAGTACTTTTTTTTTCTTTATTATATACCTATAAAGAATAATAAATATCATACAAATATAAATAATTTCGTCAACAAACTGAAGGCTTACCATTTCATTAAACATCTGGGTTTGATAAACGGCAGATATAATCGTTGGCACCAACACCAAACACGCAATAAAACTAATATCTCGATAGATTGTTAACTGTTCTCGGTTCACAGCATTACCCATCCATCCTAGACTTAAAATCCCCACTGCCCATCGCTTTGAAAGAAACTCCCATGATAATCAGTAAATAGAGAAAATACGTAATACTTGTCGCTGCGGCAATCCCTTCAATACCATATCCATACATCATTGATGCATAATTGAGAGCAATGCCGATTGTGATTGCAATTGTCAGAGTTGCTAGATAGGTTTTTTGCAATCCGACCGTATTCAGAAAATTAGCAAAGCCTCCAACCAGAGAGAGAAACAGTAGGCCAAAAATCGTTATCCTCAGCGCATCAAGACCTCTTGCATATTCAGGCAAAAATGTCTCAACCAGAAACGGCGCAAAAAAATAAACAGCTGTCAGTAGTACTGCCATCGACCATAATAAGTGAACAGTAGGAGTGTAGATGAGCGGCTTCAAATCTTCGATCCGACGAGTTTTCCCAAACTTCCTTGCCATCCGGGGATATACAACTTGGCCTACGACCATTGGAAATAGCGTGAGTATTCCTGTGGCCATAATCGAGAGAGTATAATACCCCAACTCTACCTTACCGAGATACTTGACGATAAATAATCTGTCAATTGACTGTAATAAACTGTAGGCGAGGCTCACCATCATGATAGGGAAACCAATCTTTATTAGAGGAAAGATATCCACCCATAAAAATCGAGGTTTTACTTTAATTGCATTATGCCCACGTAAAAACAATAAGGTCACAATCAATACGATGATTTGCCCGCCCAAAAATCCATCAAACTTAAAATAGTAAGTTGCAGGTAATATGATCAAAATAGTTGCTATTGAATAGAGTACCTGCTGAATGCTCATCAGGCTAAACAACCCATGAGATCTGAGTAACATCTGTTGAAATATATAGAAATATTGAAAAAAAAGAATAACGGCCACGTACCTGAGGCCAACATCCAACGGATGATCAATCCAAGGGAGAAACGAAATGCAGAAAACAGACAAAGACAATGGTACTGCTGTTACAAATACTACCCCAGCTCCCGTATTTCGCAGTACAACGACCTTCTCATGATTCCCTGCCCCCTCCTGATATGGGATCTCGCGATTCAAGGCATTAAGAACTCCCAAGTGGATATTTGGACCATACATTAAAATTAATACAATCCCATTCCACAGACCATAAATTTCTGGTCCCAGAAGCTTTGCTGCCAACAGGAAGGTGGAAAATTTGGAACCTTGAAAAAAAACAGAACTGAGTGAAAATAAAACAGACTCTTTAACCGCCCTTTTGGCAAGAGACTGTTTTAACATTGATACAACGCTGTCCACCTAGGGCTATCCGATCATATCCCAGTCAAGAGGAGTTCCTTTTTTCAAGGATATACGGGCTTTTTTCCCTATAAAAACACCAATGTATTTTGGAGGCAGTCCGTATCCCGGTCTAATCGCCCGTAAATTTTCGTTAGTGAAAGGTTCTCCCTGAGCGATATCCTTGGTCACATAAAGGGTGCGGCGATATTTTTGGGAGGCTATTTCTTTGTCTGTCGCACCATAGTTTACTTTGCCAAGCGCTTGCCAAGCTCGTCTCGTTTCAAAAACCAGCGCCTTCATTTCATCGGGCTCCATGGAGAATGAAGCATCCACACCACCGTCATTTCTGCAAAGTGTAAAGTGTTTTTCGATGACAGTCGCACCCAAAGCGACACTTGCGACCGCCACCCCAATACCCATTGTATGATCGGACAGCCCAATCTCGCAGCCGAAAAGTTCCTGCATGTGAGCGATAGTCCGCAAATTCGTGTTTTCCGGAGTAGCAGGATAGGTACTGGTGCACTTGAGTAGAACCAAGTCCGGACAACCAGCATCCTTTGCCGCTCTGACTGTTTCATCAAGCTCCGCTATCGAAGCCATGCCTGTGGATATGATCATCGGCTTCCCAGTTGAAGCAACTTTTCGTATCAATGGGATATCTGTATTTTCAAAGGAGGCAATCTTGTAACAAGGGACACCCAAATTCTCCAGAAAATCTACCGATGACTCATCAAACGGAGTGCTAAAGCATAGCATTCCATGTTCACGACATCGATCAAAGATCGGCTTGTGCCATTCCCATGGCGTATGCGCCTCCCGGTAAAGAGCATAAAGAGAGCTTCCTTTCCAGATGCTTTTGGGATCCTCTATAAAAAATTCTCCATCATCAAGATCTAATGTCATCGTATCAGGAGTATAAGTCTGGAGCTTCAGAGCATTCGCCCCACTTTCCGCTGCTGCATCAACTATTTTCAAAGCGCGTTCAAGAGATTGGTTATGATTACCCGACATTTCAGCGATGATGAAGGGAGGAAAATTTGGCCCCACTTGAAATTCGCCTATACTTATGCCTTGATGAGTTTTTAGTTTGCGAAAATTCATTATAAATCCTTTACAAAAATTGAATAATTTTCTTTATATCCTGCCTTTGCAAAGGCTCGTTGCGATGCAATATTTTCAGCCCGTATTTCAGCCCTGACATTTCTTATATGTGGCATATTACTGCGCAACCATCTGCTGCCAACCCGAATCAACTGCGTACCAATCCCGCTGCCATGATTTCCAGGTGTAAGGTAAATGGAGATAAGTGCCTCGGTATCTTCAAAATCGTAGCGCAACACACCAATTGGTTTTCCTTCAGACTCTCCTATAAGTAAAACCCTCGCTGGGTTATCAATACTCTCCCGAAACCATTTTTGATGGTTAACCAGTGAGATTGGCTGAGGATTAAATATATGTCTGCGAGTCACTTCAGCATTACGCCATTGATAAATAACGTCGCAGTCTTCCATGGTAACTTTTCGCAACTGTATTATGATCTCATCTAAAATATTTACGACTCTTTCTGTACCACAGCCATCGACTAGGTTCAAACAGGTGTGACTCATTGACTTGGAAAGACTATTATTATTAATTAATAGCATAATGGCACTGGCAAGGATGTCCTCTGAAATCGTCTCAGAAGAACCCAAATATAACATCCCTCCCTTTTCTGCTAAACAGACAGACAATTCCTCCTGATTTGAAGCGATCGATATCCCAATGCTCGGAAGTCCAAGGCAACAACGTTCCCACGTCGCAGTACCGCCAGCACCAATGGCCAAGTCAGCTTCGATCATCAATTCTGCCATATTATTTACTTGCCAGTGTAAGGCAAAACGGCTTTTTCCTTCGCAGAAATGATTGAGTTTATCCACATGAGGATTGGTACTACCAACAACGATGTCAATATCAAGGCAAGACAGACTCAATTGATGGATAGTTGTTAAAATTCTTTCAGTCACATTATTGGGATCACTTCCTCCCATAAATACCAAGATCCGTTTATTTTCATCGTCTCTTTGTTTGCCTCTTTCCCTAGCACTTCCAAACTCAGGCCGGAGCAAAGCATACTTTGGACCAAGTAACATTTTACAATGCGAGGGAACTAAATCGTTATAACGATTTTCGAAGTTTGCGTATAAATTTTGATCTAGAAGTATATCACAGTTGTGAGAACGGTCAGCTAAATCATCTATGACCATTATTTTCTCAACATAGGGACGCAAAAATGTCTCCCACCTGTAGTCCAAACTGTAGTGGTCAACTATCAACAAGTTGGTACAATTATTCTTTTTTGCCAGAACTGACAGGGTTTGTGTTGCATCCTTCTCCCAATCTACTCCAAGCCATTTTATATGAAGAGGGAATGCTTCATTATCTTCTCTATTGACATGATCACATGGTTCATGAAAAAGAAGGTGACAGGCAAATCCTCGCTGCCTTATATCCTCCGCAAGATTTCCAATTAAATCCCTACATACAAACGAGACATCAAACCCTCTTTTCACTAAGGCTTCAGCGAGTGTAAGGCAACGCATTACATGTCCACTACCAATTTCCAATGAGGCGTCTGCCCGGATTATGACTTTTTGAAGTTCCAAAATCTATCCTCAATTTTTGTCTCAATTTTAATAGCTTCAACTAGTTCAGTATTATCTCGCCATTTAAGGGAAACGGATTCATTAATTAGAGCTGTTGCTTCATGGCGCTCAAAATACTTAATGACATCGGTAAAAAAAGTCGGTTCAAATCCGATCTTAAGCCCGCTGAATAATTCTTGGAACATATCAAGGTCTCTTGGCTCATCCAAAGTCAATCGCCATTTTTTTCTCCACATTTGAGGGAGGACAACATCATTTATGGAAAAAATTTTCGGATTATTTCGGAAATAAAAGGACAGATACTCAGTATGAGCCAACGGAACCGAAACCCCCAACAGCTTTCTAATTGCTGCCACTGTGTAGACATCTCCCGCCGTTCCAATGGCATGTTCATTTGTCGGCGCAGTAAAATCGGCTCCAGTCTCGAAATGTGAAGCAATCAGATATTCAAGAATCTCCGGGGAAACGACAGGACAATCACCGGTAACTCTTAAAATAATATCAGCCTGTACCAAGTCAGCAGCTTGTACCATTCGCATCGCTACATTCTCAGGGTCGCCGCGCAGAACTTTCACCTTTCCATCAAGTGTAACTTTAGCCAATGGATCATCATCAGGAAGACCTGAGGTCGCCAACACAACTGAATCTACCCCACGCACGGCCAAGCAATTAAGCAGGCATCTTTCAATTGATGCCACACCGTTGATCGGAAGCAATGCCTTTTCTCTTAGTCGGGTAGATTTTAACCGGCAGATAACCGCAATTGCAATTCTGGGGGGTCTCAGCATGTCATCAGTAATAGCTTGGTTCTTCTTAACCTTGCCACGGACAACAGCAGGAAGCCTATTAAAAAAATCTACCGGTAAAAGCCCTGCTTCCGTAGGACATCTTTTGGAGGCAGTGTTAGCTGCTGTCACAAGCTCGCCTGCCTCCAAGTTTTGCGTTGCCACTACCCGCAGCGCATCTTTTAGATAGGCTCGCTGAGACTCAGTGATTGACGAGTCGCCGAAGATTTGTTCAAGCTGTCTGATTTTCCCGACCATTGCAGCAAATTCAGCAGGCTCAAGAGACGAATAATAATCATAGCCCTTGGCTGATCGATCAAGAGTCAAGTGTTTTTCCAGAACCTCAGCACCGGCGGCAACTGCATAAGCTGGCATATCAATAGCTGTAACTTTTGCCGCATCCTCATGGTCGGCGAAGCCAACAGGCCGCTGAAAATGATCCCTCAGATGCCTTATTCTCGACAATGCTGCATCTTTAGTTTGAGTCGGATAGCCTTGAAAACCGTGCATCAACACCAATTGGCTATCTGGCCCGGCCCCCATAGTTGTCAATGCCTGAGAGATCTCTTGATCATACCATCCCCCAACCCCAATCAGCAGAGGTTTTTCCATGGCCACCAACTCCGCACCTAAGCTTGGCATTTGTATCACTGTCGGAGGTAGTTTGTATCCATCAATATACTGATCTAACTGTTGCGCAAGCTTCAACCCCCAGGTGTCAAAGACATCAATCCATACCTCCAAACCTATCTTCTTTGCCGCTGAGACCACCTCACTCCAAACTTCAGGTTCAATAAAAAGATCTTTGTAAACTTGATACCACTGGTAATCTGGAGTGGCTAGAACATCGTATCGGAACCATTGAAACTTAATTGCATCAGCACCTGACGCTGAAGCCGCCACAACAAGTTCGTGAAGCTGTCCTACGTCACCTTGATGGGCATTTGCTACTTCAGCAATTATTTTTACTAATTTCATTAGAGCTTGACCTCCCGAGAAAAATAATTTTTTGCTATTTTACCCTTCCAATAACCTTAGGTTGAAGTAGCAATCAGGCAAACATATCTGCAGCAGTACGGACCTTAGAGATGACATAGTCAACATCACTATTCGTCATGCCTGGAAAAAGTGGGATTGTTACTACATTTTCATAATAGGCCTCAGCAACAGGGTATTCACCACGGTGGTCGCCAAAATTCTTCTCATAATAAGGATGGAAATGAACGGGGATATAGTGAACATTAACACCCACTCCCTGCTGCCTCAGATAATCAAAAATTTCCAACCTTAGTGGACTTCTAAAACGGAGCACGTAAAGATGGTACGACGAAAATACATTTTGATTTTCGTGTGGAACAATAAAACGTGGATCATTTGAAAAATTGGAATTATATTGTTTAACAATATCCCGTCTTCTTTGAACAAACCCATCTAGTTTCCTGAGCTGACTAATGCCCAATGCGCATTGCAGATCAGTAATGCGGTAATTGAAACCAAAAGTTTGCATTTCATAATACCAAGGGCCCTCATTTCTTTTAAGCAGCCTAGGATCCCTGGTAATTCCATGTGACCTTAGCATGAGAAGTTTTTCGTAGAGGTCTCTGCAATTTGTAGTTACCACCCCCCCCTCACCAGTGGTGATGTGCTTAACTGGATGAAAAGAAAAAATCGACATATCGCTGTGAGCGCATGATCCAACCCTGTAGTGTTTTCCATCTATTGTATAGGAAGCACCAATAGCATGAGCAGCGTCCTCAATAACAATAAGCTGATTTTCCCTAGCAATTTTTGAAATTGCCCCCATATCACAAGGGTGACCAGCAAAGTGGACAGGAATAACCCCTTTGGTAACCTCTGATAATTTAGACTCAATTTGAATTGGGTCAATACAATAGGTGTCGGGATCAATATCGGCAAACACCGGCTGAGCACCCGCATACAAAATACAATTAGCAGAAGCAACAAATGTAATAGGAGAGGTAATCACCTCATCCTCAGCGCCGAACCCAGCGGCGAGGGCAGCAAGGTGTAGCGCAGCTGTACCGTTGGACACGGCCACAGCATAGCGGACACCGCAATATTTTGCGACAGCGTCTTCAAACTTAGAGACAGAAGGTCCTTGGGTCAGCCAATCCGATTGCAGAACATTAATGACATATTCTATGTCGGCCTGATCAATTGCTTGTCGGCCATATGGAATAAATTTATTTACCACCGAGATCTCTCACACATGAAAAGTTGGGTCAACATGTTGCTGAATAAGCGCTCTTATTTGCTCGACTGTAAGCCATTCCGCATTTGTCCCGCTATTATAACTAAAGCCTTCGGGACAACGAATGCCGCTATTAATATTCATAAATTCTTCAGGACACCAAAATTTCAAGCTAGGTAAAATAACAAAATAGTCTTCAAACTCGACACTATTAATAGCGTCAGTTGCTGTAATCATTTCTTCATGAAGTTTCTCGCCAGGGCGGATCCCTACAACTTTGCGCTGACAATCTGGAGCAATAGCCTCTGCGACATCAAGGATACGGTAGCTGGGAATTTTCGGTACAAAAATCTCACCACCCCACATGACCTCTAGAGCCTTTTGGACAAATTGTATTCCTTCAGAAAGGGTAATATTAAAACGTGTCATACGTTCATCGGTAATGGGGATGGAGCCTTTTTTTCGTTCCTCCAGAAAGAATGGGATGACGCTACCACGGCTCCCTAGGACATTGCCATAACGGACCACAGAAAACTTAATATCTTTCCTTCCTTTCATATTATTGGCTGCTGTAAACAATTTGTCTGAGCATAGTTTGGTAGCCCCATAAAGATTAATCGGTCCAGCAGCCTTGTCTGTACTAAGCGCAACAACTTTTTTTACATCGGAATCGAGACAAGCTTCGATTAAGTTTTGTGCTCCGATAACATTGGTTTTAATACATTCAAACGGATTGTATTCAGCAGCTGGTACCTGCTTTAGTGCAGCCGCATGAATAACAACATCTATACCTTTTAGAGCTCGTGTAATTCGATCTTTGTCTCTAACATCACCAATAAAATAACGAATTTGAGGGTATTTATCTGGAGGAAATTCTTGTGCCATTTCATATTGTTTTAGTTCATCTCTAGAAAAAATAACCAACCGACTTATTGTAGGATAGGATTCAAGAATCGTTTGAACATATTTCCTACCAAATGAACCAGTCCCTCCTGTTATTAAAATTGATTTTTCACTAAACATTTTTTCTCCTTGAATTGATAATTCCTCGACCTAAAAATAGGCGAAGACCTGCTTTAAGTTAAAATACATTTTTTAAAATCAGCAAGTAACTACATATAAATACACCATAAAAATTAAAGGTTTACGATAATTTTTACTAAAAAAATTATTACAAAAGATTTTTTTATTTCAAAATCCCCCTCGAATCAATCACAACTTTTTCTTTCAATGCATCTCCTGAAATCGATTTAAACTCATCATGATCTACTAATACTACTAAGATATCAGCTTTCTCAAGAACCTCATCAAGGCAATATAAAGAAAATTCTAAAAATCGGCGATGTAGATTCGGCTCACAAACAACCACTTCACCAACATTCATTTTTATGAGCTGTTGCACTATTCTCAAAGCAGGGGATTCACGAATGTCATCTATATTGGCCTTAAATGTTATTCCTAAACAACCAATAATCGGATTTTTAAAACGTTTTGCCTTAGCAACAATCTTATCAAGGATCCAAAAAGGCTTACTATCATTGACCTTCCGAGCAGCATGAATCAACCTTGCCTCTGCGGGGGTCTTACTAACAATAAACCACGGATCAACTGCGATGCAGTGTCCTCCAACACCTGGTCCCGGTTGCAAAATATTAACGCGTGGATGTCGATTGGCCAATTGAATCAATTCCCAGACGTTAATAGCGAGCTTGTCACAGATAATCGACAATTCATTTGCAAAAGCGATATTGACATCCCTAAAGCTATTTTCTGTCAACTTACACATTTCAGCAGTTCTGGCATTAGTTATAATGCATTCACCTTTGACAAATGTCTTATATAGTGAAGCGGCCATGTCTGAGCACTTGCTTGTCATTCCACCAATAACGCGGTCATTAAGGACCAATTCGGTTAAAACATGTCCAGGAAGAACACGCTCTGGGCAATGGGCTATTCTGATGTCTGAATTCTCGCCAAACTGCTGAGGAAAGGACAGGTCAGGTCGTAATGCCGCCAACCAGGAAGCTAATTGCTCTGTTGCTCCAACCGGAGAAGTAGACTCGAGCACCACTAAATTATTCTTGGCAAGAACTGGAGCAATCGCTTTGCAAGCGGCTTCTATATAAGACAAATCCGGAATATGATCAGATTTAAATGGCGTAGGAACAGCTATCAAAAAGGCATCTGCAGGTTCTGGGATTGTAGTTGCCTTTAAGTAACCCTCAGTAACAGTAGCACGAACAACCATGTCCAGGTCTGGTTCAACGATATGGATATTTCCTTCATTGATTGTATCAACAGCTTGTTGGTTAATATCCACACCTATAACCTGCTTTTTGCGGGAGGCGAAAACTGCAGCGGTCGGCAATCCAATATAGCCAAGACCAATTACTGAAATTGTATTAAATTCCATAAGATATCTCTTTTTCTTTCTATTTTGATAATATTTCAACTATTCGTCGACTAGCGTGGCCATCCCCATAAGGGTTATGGGCAAGACTCATTTTTTTATAATAATTCTGATCCATCAATAATGCAGAAACTTCTCTTATAATTACTCTACAATCCGTTCCAACCAACTTGACGGTCCCAGCTTCCACGGCTTCTGGACGCTCGGTGGTTTGGCGCATAACAAGTACCGGTTTGCCTAGAGAAGGAGCTTCCTCCTGAATGCCGCCGGAGTCAGTCAGAATCAGGTATGCACGATTCATCAGATAAACAAAGGGGAGATATTCCTGCGGTTTAATAAGAAATACGTTGTCAATACCTTTGAGAATCCGCGTGACAGGTTCCTGAACATTCGGGTTGAGATGAACCGGATAGAGGATTTCAACAGCTTGATGATTGAGAGCAATTTCCCTAAGAGCTTGGCAGATATCCTCAAATCCTTGCCCAAAATTTTCCCGCCGATGCCCGGTGACCAACACAAGCCTTTTATTATTGTTGAGGAAAGAAAATTGCTCGGACATATCTTGAATCAATTGTTTGTCATTGTTTAGCAGAGCAACGACACTCAAGAGTGCATCGATAACCGTGTTCCCAGTTACATAGACAGAGCTACCAGTAATTCCTTCAGCAAGAAGATTTTTACCTGCTCCTTCGGTCGGAGCAAAGTGGTAACGGGCCATGTTCCCCGTCAACTTTCGATTCATTTCTTCCGGCCAGGGAGAGTAGATATCCCCCGTTCGCAAACCCGCCTCAACATGCCCTACGGAAATCTTTTGATAATAAGCAGCCATGCTAGCGGCCATCGTCGTTGTGGTATCCCCATGAACCAAAATAACATCTGGCCCGAAACTCTCTAGAACAGGAGACAACCCCTGTAACACATTACAGGTTACCTCCGTAAGATTTTGTCCGGGTTTCATAATATTTAAATCCCAGTCAGGTTTTATTTGAAACAATGCCAAAACCTGATCAAGCATTTCCCGATGTTGTGCTGTGACACACACACGGCTATCAAATTTATCTGGATATTGCGCTAAAGCTTTGACTACTGGAGCCATTTTGATCGCTTCTGGCCGGGTACCAAAAATTGAAAGTATTCGCTTCATATCTTCATTGCCCGACAAACTGGTCCAAATTCAGATCAACATGGACATTACGCTCCAAATAATCATCCAATGCTTTTTTTTGAATACAGTTTGTCAAATAACTAAAAACAGACTCACGCTGGCAGTGGCTATGTCCATTTTTTATTGCACCATACTTACATTTTTCACAAACCAATAAATACATATAGGATTCCAACCTTCTTTACTTTTAGAAAGTTTTAGTAAAATATTCATTTTAATACTATTTTTTCAAAGAAATATTTTCTTTAATTTGTTGCCACAACAATCTGTCTTCCTTATCCATCCGTTGCCCATATTCCCGAATGAATGCAAAAATGAGAGCAAAGAATCCCATGGCAAAAGTTGTAGCCAAAACGATTATGCTCCTTCTAGGCTTACTTTTTTTGTCAGGAACCATTGCAGCATCAAGAACTTGAATAGTCGAAGTATTCTTGGCTTCACTAATTTTTGCCATTTCATACTGTTTGGTAACCAACTCATAAAGAGTCTCCTGGACTTTCAAATCCCTCAATAACCTAGCATACTGAATGCCCAATTCAGGAACCTCTGAAGTTGCAAGAAAAATATCCGCAGAGGAAGTTTTTCCATCATGGGATTGTTCGAGTTGAGAGATTTGCTCTCTAATCTGAGTAATTTCTTCTCGAAGAGCTTTAACTTGTGGATTTTGATCAGTTTGTGAAGAACGAAGAACGCCCAACTCAACCTCTTTGCTGGCCAACTCTCCTTTCAAGGTTGCAAACGCATCAATGATCGCACTTGCCTGTGCATCAATACGGATCGCCTTGTTTTTCTCTTGAAAATCCTTGAGCGCATCTTCAGCTTTGGAGAGATCATTTTGGACAACAGCCAACCGTTCTTCAAGAAACAATCGCTCTCTACCAGCATTATTAAGGTTAAGTTTAATGTTAAGTTTTTTCAATTCTTCAATATAAGTATTAGCAATAGCTGCCGCTCGTTTAGGATCTTCGTCTTCAGCAGTTACAGTAATTATTCCATCATCTTTCCCAACTGAAAAATTGACGGCATCATTAAGAATTTTATAAGTTTTAACTCGATACTTTTGACCATAAATTTCCATCAAATCGAATTTATCAATAATTGCATCAGCAATAGAGCGACTCTTCAGCATTCCGACATAGAGTTCTCCAGACCCGCCACCAACAGATAGTCCCGCCAACGCAGCTATATTACTGACGCTACCGAGCATCGAACTCAACCCGCCTTTATCATTCTGCGGCGGCAATATCCGTGCTGTAGACGTATAAATATTTGGCATCAACAGAGTTATCCCACAAGTGAGAATGAAGGTCACCAGACAGGTCAAGAAAATCATTTTCTTATGCTTGACGATCACTAGGAGATATTCGAGAAGATTTATTTCATCGCCGTCAGTTTGTTGAGAAGCCGGGTTTCTATCATCAATGCTATTTGACATATTAATATTCCAAGAAAAAAGCTATTTAAATCAATACAGATGAACGTCGATCAATTCAGATAAAATCAAATTTAATATTTCAAAGTTTAAGGCCAATAACCATATGTTCTATTCCCTCTATCAGTGATCATTCAGCTTTATCGGCATTTAATTTTTTAGCGAACACTGATACACGCTGATAACTGAGGATACAGTCAAATCTTTTTCTTTTGCTAATAAAGCTTAACCCTAAATCTTTTCTGATTTTATCTGCGTTTATCCGCCCTTATCTGCGTTCTATTCACAAAGAATTTACGATCCTTCTAACCTGTACTTTTGAAGTTCCAAAATTAATCAAAAGTGCAACCTTGTATCCTGTTGCTTTGAGATAATTCATACACTGAGAAAAATGCTTTTTATCTAAAGCAGACACGGCTTTCAGCTCAACAATAATAGAATCTCCGATAATCAAATCAGCAAAATATTCGCCTACAACAACGCCCTCATAATAGACACTGATCGGGTGTTGCTGCTTAACTTTCAAACCAGACTTCTGGATTTCATAACCCAAGGCATTTTCATAAACCTTCTCAAGAAACCCGTTACCAAGAAGGTTGCCAACTCGAAATGCGCAACCAATGATTTCTTCGGTCATACTGGAATAATACGCTTTATCCTTAACCACATCCTCCCCATTCAGATGTACTCAAAACCTAATAATCAAACGCTGATGAACGCCGATAACTGCGGATAAAAACAAACCTTTTCCTTTTGACAATAAATCTTAACCCAAAATATTTTCTGTTTTATCCGCGTTTATTCGTTTTTATCTGCGTTCAATTTCATTTCTGTCGTAGAACCTTTTTTAGCGAACGCTGATGCACGCTGATAACTGTGGATGAAGTCCAGACCTTTTTCTTTTGGCTACAAACCTTAACCCAAAATTTCTTCTGGTTTTATCTGCGTTTATCTGCGTCCATTTTGTAAATACGATTCTCTGCCCACTGAGAGATCTGGCTATGGATTTTCTCCAAAATAGGAACTTGCGCCAACAACCTGGCAAGATTTGCTTTGGCAATTTCCGGCTGATCGGGATATTCATGGGCCGTCTGGTTGCGTAATTCTCGCAGCAACTGCCATTGCTCCACGGAAGGGAGCATGCCAAGCTTTTCAGCTCTGTTCAATTTATCCAGAAATGGTTCGACATCCTGCCATTCCTGAACCATTTGCAGCGTCGCGGGCAACAGACGCGTGCCAATCGCGTCCTGGAGTTTACCAAAACGGAACAGCAGTTGGTCCAGGGTTCTGATCTGATCATCAGAAAAATCACCTTTAAAACCAACCTGAAACGGTTCAAAGGTCACGGCTTCCTCCCAGGCAGAATGCAGCCGCAATCGATGCTGATCGCATTCAGCCAGAGCTGGCCTTAATTTAAGGCTAATTATTTCCTGTCGATTCACAATAAAACCCCAGTTTGCTCAGCCTGCTGATGTATTGGCAAAAAAGACTGTCCGGGCGCAGGTGAAAACACTAAATCAATGCGCTGGTCTCCAATGGACAATTTCACTTTGCTCAAAAAACGTAATTTAGCTTCTATTTGCTGTTCTGTTGGTCGATCAAACCCAACGACGTAGAGATCAATATCACCGCCTGCTCGACGTTCGTCCACTCGCGAACCAAACAGATAGAGTTGGGCGTCCGGTCCGAAAACTTCCTCGCCGACTCGTTTGAAGGTAGTTATCTGATGCTGGGTTAACCGCATAACAAATCTTTCCCGATGAGGAGAGTGCAGCGCAAAGCTCCTCTCTTCACGCCACTCGCTTAAAAGCTCGCCACAGCAGCAGCGCCCAGAGCCATCTGGTAGAGAATTGTTGTGATATCCTTAGTTTCTCTCAACCAGTCATATTGCTTATATTCTTCCGGAACCAGAATGGAGTCTCCTGGATAAAGGACTGTATTTTCAAATCCACCAAAGGTCCACCGCCACTTTTCCTTGTCCCAACCAAGGGAATGTCCAGACTGTTGCTTACTTACGACAGTACCATCGGCACGAACAACAAACATCTCTTCTTTGTTGGCTGTTTCTTTGGTACCGCCGACTTTGTCAAGATAATAACCAACCGTTTTCCCCGGTTCCCAGTTAAGTGAGGTTGAATTGTATACTTCCCCTTGGATGTTGATTGTTTGAGGGTTTTCTGGAACCAGAAGCGAATCGCCATCCATTAAAACGATATCTTGAGGAGACCCTTTCAAGTTCTCGATAGAGGCCAAATCAATGACCAAGCGTCCGGTCACAGGGGCTTTTTTCAAGTCCTCAATCAGCATTTTCCGATTGGCCAAAAGAGTTTCCGCTGATTTAGCCTCCTCAGCGCTCATCGCTCCAATAGCAATATTTTCGGCAATCCTGGATAGTTGCTTTTGTTCTTCAGCAATTAATTTATCAATCTGTTTCTTTTGAACTTCTTTTAAAGATTCGCGGCTGAACACAGCACCGCGTAAATACGCTTTATCGGTATATCCTCCGGCTCGTTCCAATACAGAAGAGAGAGTCTCCCCTTTGCCAATAGCATAATCGCCTGGGAATAAAACAGCTCCGGAAACCTTGACCATAAACCGATCCTGATAGTCAGGAATGGAGCGAATGATCAAATGGTCATTGGGTTCCAATTTCATATTATTCTGAGGCTGACCGTTTAAAGCATTGGCAAGGTTAATTTCATAGCGCTCAACTTTGGTCTCAGTTCCAGAGGGAAGATAACGGGTCAACTCAGCCATATCCAGATAGGCACTTCTCTTCAAATTGCCAGCGGCTGTTACCAAATCAACGATAGACATGTTATCAAACAATGGGTATTGCCCTGGACGCAATACAGCCCCAGAGACGGTCACCTGAGGAAGCTCTTCCATCTCTTGCCGTGAAAAAAGTTGAACCTCGTCATATTCCTGCAGTAAAAGATTTTGCGTCGAATCCCCGTCTAAAGCCTGTTGTAAGTTAATAGTCAGGAGTTCCTGCCGATACTCTGGTGGTGATGTACGAATAAGCTGTGCCTTTTGTGGATAATATTCAGGAAGAAGATTGCCATAAGGAAGCAGCAAGTCGGCTAAACGCATGCCAGGCTCCAGTTGGTATTCTCCTGGTCTGGCGACATAACCCGTTAAAGAGACATACCCTCCGGCATCAGTAATCGGAGCAATCTGCACAAGATCACGATCTTGCAGGTTATATTTGAGGGTTTCAGCAACTTTCTCTTCAGGTCCAGACAAAGACAGATCAATCACAGCATTACGATTGTGGTCTGCCACCCGCTGCAGGCGGATCTTTTGTAAATAGGCCGTTGATACAATTCCTCCAGCCATGTCCAGCAGATCACCAAGGGTCTCTCCTGTAGTCAACTCATAAATTGCCGGTCGTCGCACATCGCCAGATATTCCAACCAATGAACCTGCTATTGGCACTAAGATGGTATCTCCTGCTTGCAAACGGACATCCTGACTACTATCTCCGGACCGGAAAAAGTCGTAAAGATCGATCCTGGCCAGCTGTTTACCTTGGCGTAGCACACTAATATTTCGAAGACTGCCGTTTTTAGTGGGGCCACCGGCCTCGGATAAAACGGCCAGGACCGAACTTAAAGAACTGACCTGATAAGTGCCAGGTGCCTGCACTTCTCCAACCAGAAAAACATTAATGGAACGCAAAGAGTCAAGAGAAACATTCACTTGATATTGCTTAAAATATTTCCCGATCTGGTTATTAATTGTGTCCTTTGCTTGAGCAAATGTTTCTCCTAAAAGATTAATAACCCCGACTTTAGGCAGAACAATTTCACCGTTACGGTCAATTACGGTTTGATAATGACCTTCAATATTTCCCCACACATCAACCCGCAACGCATCGCCCGGGCCCAAAACATAATCGGGTCCAGCCAGTTCCATTGGATCTGCTTTAAACCCTTCTGTATTGGCAAAAAATTCGAACCCGAACTGCTTTAGCACGGTTAGATCTTGAGGAACCTGCGCGCGCGGACTCTTTTTCTCTTTGGCCAGACCCGAAAAATACTTTTCTGCCGAAGAAGCAAGAGACACCTTATCGCTTTTTGAAAATTCGACGCCTGGGGAGCCAACAGCCTTCAAATTGCTACCGAACGAAGCGTCAGGATCTCCACTCCCAGTGTTGGTGCCTCCGTCCTGGCGCATATCCCTGTTTTGTTCACTCATTCCGGTGGCATCATACTCGATATGCTCGTTCGCTCCTCCAGCATCAGCAGAGTTATTCTGATATTGTTGCAACAACTCCTGTTGTTCCGGAGATAATTGTCGCAACATTTGCTGATACTCTGCCAACTGCTTTTGCTGATCAGGAGTCAGGGTTTTAATAACATTCCTGTAACCGGCAGTGCTTTGCAAGCTTGTTGCACCGATTTCAGTTGGCATGACCTGCGAGAAAGCCACCGTCGGGAATAAAAAAACACCGACAATCAATATCTGAAGAAACAGCAAACGACCAAACTTCATCAGCACAACCAAACTCCTTATGCGAGCTTTCATTTACCAATGCCCCCGCAAACCAACAGAAACCAAACTCACATTTTCACTGTCATTGGATTCGAAATTAAAATTATCGACCTTTCCATACCGGGCTGAGCAATCAAGACTCAGGTTTTCGGTAAAATCCCAGGAAAGAGCGGTGGATATTTCTTTGTATTTTTCATGAACAGGCTGATCAAAGCCTCTTTCCTCGTAATCAAAACCGACGGTCAGCAAAAGGTTTTCACTAAGAATGGCTTCAACTTCCAAAGACGTATCTTTGGCACCGCCACCGGCATGATGACCCATGATTATCCCTTCATAGGTGTAGCCGGAACGATAAATGCCGTGCTGATACCAAACCGGCGAGTTGTCGTCAATTTGAGATAAGTCAGCCTGTTCCAGGCGCAAACTTAACCGCCCGGAGGGATCAATCTTAGGCAGGTACAAACCAGCCAGCCAGGCAGTATTGGCAATAAAATGACCTGCTTCATCTTCCCCACCATATTCACCGTAAACCTCAGCATTCCACAAAAAAGGCAACCGGAGGCGCGCATCAAGAGCAGCTATTGAATTACTGGTATCTTCACCACCGGAAAGGTTTTTTCCACCCAATATCGTTATAAAATCACTCCATCCTACATTAGGTCTTCCTTTGCCTCCAAACATAACCGTCCTGGATGCACCTAACTCAATCCATGGCAAAGGCTTGGTATTAATCCTCAATCCTGCGAAATAAGGGTTCTCAACACTCCTATCTTTTTCCAATCGGCTCCAGAATACATCAAACCGAAAAGGACCAAGATACTTGAAAAACCAAGGCAAAAGAAATGGAGTTGAATTGGTCATTCGAACCATATCCAACGGTTTGGCATTATTAGTCAACACCAGAGAGCCGTGCTTTCCCTGCCCCCACCACAATGATTGCCGACCGACGGATATCTCAAATGAACCTAACTGAACAACAGCCCTGCCATCAAGCAGAGTCACATCGGTATCATTATCTTCACCATTTTGAAATAGAATCAGCGGCCTTAAATCAACCAGAAAAAAACCGCCAAGCCTGCCTTCTGCCTGGAGAATAAGTTGAGCATTCTGCTCCTGATAATTGAGACCATAATTATTATAATTAAGGGGATGCTGACTAGCGGCAACACCGTTTCCAGCGATCGTGGACTTATCACCATCTTGATAAATATATTTGAGCTGGACTTCCCGTACTTTGAGAAAGCCCGCTGAAGAATCCTCTCGCAAATCAGTCAACGTATCACCGAGCTCACGTTCCAACTTTTTGAGAAGAGTATGAATAGCAGGAGAAACGTCTTGAAACTCTGCTGTAGTTAGTGCCTCTTCAACTTGCCTGGCCGCCTCAAATCGAGTATATGGCCTGGTTCCTTGAAGTGACGAATTGACCAAGCCGAGCGCAGAAATTCTATCCAGTGCAGAATAAACCCAACTGTCCAAAGGTATTTGGCTGGTCGCAGGGACAGCAATGGCCACGCCGGGGAGATTTAAAAACAGCCCGAAAACAATGAGTGCAATTATGAAAGGCTTCTGAAAATAAGCCATTGACTCCCCTTCTATTTAGTTGTCATCCGGAAACGGCCCTTTTCCGCCGTGGTGGTGTCAATCTGCGGGCTTATTTGTGCGGCGTAAAGAACTACGCCTCCGCATAAGCCCTTGATTTCCTTGCCACAACCAAAAATTGCTCGTTTCCAATCTAAAAACTTATGCGTTAGCATCCGGAGTTTCCGGATGCCAACTATTTAATAAACCGCAGTTCAGAAAAAAAATGAAAATAACGGATACTCATCCATGAAGTCAAAGCATATTCCCGCAGGAAAAGTACTGATAACAATTCTTTCTGGTAACCCCAGCTAACGCAAAAACAAAGACACCAAGCTTAGCAGCTCCCTTCACGGGAAAACACCACTAAGATTGTTTTTATAAGAATTTTGATATCCAGCCAGATTGTCCAGTTATCAATATATTGGAGATCCAGATTGACAATTGAATCGAAATCTTCAATTGCGCTTCGCCCGCTGATCTGCCAGTTCCCCGTGATACCAGGCTTGATGCTGATCCTGCGGCGATGCCAATTTTCATATTCAGCCACCTCATTGGGAGTCGGCGGCCGGGTCCCAACCAAGCTCATCTCCCCTTTAAGAACATTCCAAAATTGCGGTAGCTCATCCAAGCTGGTCTTTCGTAAAAAACGGCCAACTTTGGTGACCCGCGGATCATCCTTGATTTTAAAGATCGCACCGCTCATTTCGTTTTGCGCCATTAAATCTTTTTTACGCTCCTCCGCGTCTATATACATAGAACGGAACTTCCAACAACGAAACGTTCTGCCGCTTTGGCCGACTCTCTCCTGACCAAAAAGTAAAGGTCCTGGAGAATCCCGTTTGATTGCATATGCGATAAAAGGCAGCAGCAAACATGTTAACAACAACCCGACGAGAGATCCGAAAATATCCAGAAGACGTTTTAAAAAAAGTTGACGAGAATTAAAAGCTTTGCTGTAGAATGTCAAAACCGGGATCTGATCATGAAAAAAGCTCAGTTCCTGCCGGGCTTGAGGAATCTGATAAAAATCCAGGGTCAACCGGACAGTCACCCCAAGTTCATCCAAGGCATTGACATACTTCTCAGTATCAACAATAAAGTTTTTTGGTGGGCAGAAAACGACTTCATCGACCGGATGCTGTTTGCAAATTTCAATGAGATCCTCGACTTGACCTAGGATATTCCCCTTAACCCATTCCTTTGGTCGACCTTTGGGCATAATCTGTACGAAACCCAGAACTTTCATCCCCCAAGCGGAATGTTCCTGGATTAATTTATAAAATTCCTGTGCTTTATCCTGTGCCCCAACAATAATCAAGTTTCTGGAAACCAAACCCGACCGGGAATAAATTTTTACAAAGCTACGGATCGCCAGCCGCTCAATACTAAAAAGAACGAAGGAGAAAAATAAAAAAGAAAGATACTGGCTACGCCCGACATAAGGCAATTGGAGGAAATACAAAAAACCGGCTAAGATACTGCCACCAAGGATATGGACAGAAAACACCGAGGTGAGAACGTCATAGATTCCTTTGCGAACAGTTCCTCCTGCATATAATTTATATTTTGCCAACAAATATATCCAAAGGGGAAGAGCGAGAGAAAGAATCCAAAAATGCTGACGCAACTCAAATTTTTGCCCGTCAGTAATAGAGTGGGCAAGAAACATAGAAACAGCCAAGATTAAAAAATCGCCAACTCCCAGAAATCGATTAAATAATTTAATTTGCTCTCTCAGCACTTCACTATATCCTCAATCTCATAATCGCTGCGGCCTAATTTTTTGAACAACAATTGCCCTCAATCCAACCCCTATATACCCTATTAATTCTGCAAGACGTGGCCAGTCTTGAAAAATATAGATTAACAGATCATCGGTTTGTCATAAATGGGAATCAGCTGCTTGCAGACGGAACGAGTCGCAGGATAGAGCCGGGCCCCTGACCCTCCAGCCAGAATGATGCCTTTCAATGAAAATCTCCTTTTTGCCAAAACAGACTTAGACATTCTTAATCTTGTTACAATTTATAAATATAGTTAAATCACTACTTAAAATAAATAGAAAGTTAAATCCAACTTAAAAATCTTCGAAACTTTAATTAGTTGCCATCCGGAAACTCCGAAGGGCAGCAGCTAAGTTTTCAGATTGGAAACGAGCAATTTTTTGTTGTGGCAAGGAAATCAAGGGGATGCGCGGAGGCGTAGTCCTTTACGCCGCACAAGAAAACCCACAGATTGACACCGCCACAGCGGAAAAGGGCCGTTTCCGGATGAAAACTAATTAAATGGCAGGAAAGTCGCCTAAAAAGAAGGGTATAAAAACAGATAACCGCAGCCCCCCCCCACGAGAGTACAACAAAAGAATGAAATATAATATCAGCCCAAAGACTGCCCTATAAGGAGCAATGGACAGAGGATTTATAGCCAATAATGAGACAAGTGTAAAATGAAAAATTACAAATAATCCCCCTTTTTCCCAAAGGGGGGATTGAAAAAACAAATAGCGGAGGAGCCCCAAAAAGAAGCGTTACATCAGAAGCGATAACTCAAATTTACGTAGGCAAACAGGCCCATTTCCGGGACTTTCACTCCGGCGTTAAACGGGTCGCGCTGATAGGAAAGATGACTGAAATAATATTTATCAAACAGATTATTCACGCCGCCAAGCAATTCCCAGCGCCCCCAAAAGGTGCCGGCCTTCAGGTCTGTCACCCCCCACCCTGCGGTTTCGTTTTCCTGCAGGCTCTCGTCAACCCGGTCCTGCCGGGCGGCAAACCTTTCGCTGATTTCGGCGTACCAGTTACCGTTATCGTAGCGCAGGGAAACAACGCCGGAAAGCGGTGGAATCTCGGCTAGGGGCTGATTGGTGTCTGCATTTTCCCCTCTCACATAAGAGAGGGTCCCCTTTAAAAACAGATCAAAAGGCATGACCACCTGACTGCTGAATTCGCCACCATACATGGTTGCATCGATGTTGCGATAGGTGCGCGCCTGAATGAGAGGGCCGGCGCCGTCAGGGTCGGCTGCTTCGGCGATATAGATGTAATCAGTTAAGGAGCTGTAAAAAACGCTGACATTGGCAAGAAAATTGGCGCTCTTCCATTTTGCACCTAAATCGACCTGATTGTTACGCGTTGCATCCAACGCTGGGTTGCCCAACCAGTTTTTACCCGCCATGCGTTGCAGACCGATAAAGAGTTCCTGCTGGTCCGGGGTACGGCTGGCGGAGGCGATGCCGGTAAAGAACTCCAGCTGTTCAGAGGTCTTCCAGGTCAATTGCAGATTTGCACTCGGCTCAGTAAAATCGGCCTTATTGTCGAGACTTGAAGAGAAATAGGGTTGATAGAGACTATCCAGTCGGGTTCCGGTTAATGCATTGGCCGTAACCCGGGTATGATCAAGCCGGGCGCCACCCTTTAATGTCAGCTGTCTGGACAATGGATAACTGTATTCTCCAAAAATTCCAAAATTATCGATATCCACATCTGGAATCATCGGTTGCTCGGCATAACTCATCCACATGGCAGACTCGTTGGTCGCATCCCAATTGCGTCGGTAAAAATCAACTCCACTGGTCAACAGTCCTGCTCCGACCGGCATATCCGCATTGAGTTTACTGCCAAATGTCGTGGCCTTGGCATCGGTCTGCATCATATAATCTTTTGTGACCATCATGCTGGGCAATGATGAAACTCTGAGAGTGTCATCCATGAGGTGATCGACACGATTCAAAAAGGCCTGAAAACGCAATTTGGAGATGGCCAACCCGGGGTTGTCGATGGTTGTTTTCCAGTTAACACGGTGGGTGCGATCATAATCAGCATCCATCAACAGGGCTGGGTAAAGAACGTGTTCAGCATCCTGATAGCTGTAACTCAACTCGGAGCGGCCAGTCCCGTGCTTGCCTCCTCCTTTGACCCAAAAGGTGTCTGTTTCATAGGCGTCGGAATCAAGGGTGTTCGAACGATAGCGATTGTTGCTGGTTGATGGATAAATATCCGTCAGCAGCTGACCGTTTCCGGCTTCGGGCACGTCTGACGCTTTATGTGCGTAGCCGATCAGGGTGTCAAAAACTTCTCCGCCATAGGATCCGGTTGCGGAAAGATCGAGATAATTGAAACTGCCGTAACTGACATTGAGATTGGTCGCCAGCCCGCGTTTCGGTTCTTTGGAGACCGCATTGACCATCCCCGCCAAACTGCCCGGATTGCGCACATCATAAGGCCCCTTGATGACTTCGATATAATCCACTTCGGCAAAATCAAAGTGGAACGAAGGCGGGTCCATCCGCGAAGGACAACCCCCATGCAGCCTGACGCCATCCAGAAAAACATTCAGGTTGTCTCTCTGCATGCCACGCAAAACAATATCGTTTGCAATTGCGCCCTTTCTGACACTTGACAGCCCGGGAACGTTTTGCAATGCCTCACCAATATCCCGCGCCGGGCTTTCCCGGACTTCTCGAATGGTCAATTTTTCCTCAATAGGCTGTTGCTGCTCACCGCGAATCGTAATTTCATCCAAGAGAACAGATTCTCCCATAGCCGATGAGCAGATCAGCACGTCACAACAGACCAAGGCCACCAGGCAAACGATTCCAAATCTGATCATGGTTCATCCCTCCTTCTTTCTGAAATGGATTGAAAGAGCCATTCGATTCCCTGTTGGATGGCGATATCCAACAGGGAAGCAAACAGGCCGTCAAAATGGACCTTCTGAGCCATAGACTGGGTCATCAAAAGCAAGGGCTGTTTTCTAAAACATTGGCTTGAATATTGATTTATATGCGGTCGAGAATTCCCCCTCCACCACGCTTTGAAAAATCCTGGGCTCGACTTTTCCTCAAACCGGACAGAATCCACCCGGACTAATCAACGGGTTCACTATCAGGTTATTGAAAAAGTCCATCCAGGCTCTGCAGACTGTCTTTCAACAACCCGATAGTGAGCAAGTCATCAACAGTACTCGAGTGTCGATTCAAGGGATTGCAGCTGATGCAACCAGCGGCTCTTGTCATCCTCGTGGAGCATCATCCAATAAGGGCTTTTTATTAAAGCCTGAATGTCAGCTATTCTTTCATCTTTTGGCAATTCATCCCAAGATTCTGCTGTCATCCGGTAATGGCTTTTTTGCGTCGAATTATTCATTTCAGTCCTCCTCACGTTAAAATGATTGTGTCCACCGGCTCTTACTCAAGAGAAAATGTGACCGGTAAAATGACGGTTGCAATAACCGCAGGCGGCGGGAAAGGCGCCGAGACGTCGACAGCCCGCAAGGCCTGACGATCCAGCAGCGGGTATCCGGAGCTGGAAAGAATCCTCTTATTATCGATAGTTCCGGACAAAGATATGGTGAACTCGATTTCCACCCTGCCCGTCCATCCCTGCCGTCGTGCAATGGTCGGATAACGCAGATTATCCCTGACTTTGTCGCGAATGGATCCAAAGTTGAAACTGAGATACTCCTCGCGAAGGGCATCCGCCGCACCTGAAGGACTTTCTTCTTGAGGAGCTTCAACAACGAAAGCTTCACCGTCAACGTCATCATTGACGTCAACATCTTGAGGCGAAATCGCGACAGCCCTGTCAACCGACAACTGAGGAGGCAAAAATCGTGTTTTAGCACCAGTATTGTCAATCTTGGCAATGGACACGGCCTCTTGTTCAACAGTTGGTTGATCAACATCTAAGAATGAAGGTTCCGCTGGAACTAGTGCAACCAACGGCTTCTCTGCCTTGCCGGTGACAGGTTTCTGAACCGGGGTCTTCCGGGCAACTTCAATCTTCTGAGCCGGGATTTTTTTTGAAATACCCGCTGGTGCAGCGTTAAGCGCAGAAGCAGGCTTGGCAACTGTTGCTGAAGGACTGGGTTTTTGATCCGGTGGTGCTTGCTCACGCCCTGCAACCGGCATCGCACTAGGAACAGATTGCGGAGCCAATGATCTGGCCTTCGACCCAGGCTGATCAGTTGCCTTCATCCCTAATGTCCCCTCTAAACCAGGGGATAACCGAACAGACTTCAAGTTGATTTGAACAATCGCCGGTTTTGTTCTGACCGGGGGGGCCCCCTTCAGACCGACAAGAAAAAGAACCAACACGCTGTGCAGCAGAACACTTGCGCCCAGGGCGGTAAAGACGCCAGCCGGAACAGGACAATTCAACCGCTGCTGCAACTCGTGTTTCATCTCTCCCCCGGTTCACATTTAGCAGCTACCAAGAGCGCTCCCCCAAGTCAGGATTTACCGGGTTAAAAAAGGGAGCAGCTAAGGGTTCAAACCATGGCTGAATAAAATTCACAAGAAGCTTCTTATTGTATCCATTCAGCAACAATTACATTGTTATCCTATTAACAATTCTGTAGAATGAATTCATCTTTATAATTTCGTTCTACTTTCAAAGGCTATCACGACAGCGTTTTTGTAATAAATATGAAAGTCATATATTCAAGCATTTTCATGTTGTTTTGATAACAGGAGCGACTATGAAACCGACGGAACGAAGAAAGCAGTTATTGGAATGGTTGGAAAAGGAAGGCACCCTCAGCCTGGCCGAAATGGTGACCCGGTTTGGGGTCACCAAAATGACGATTCATCGGGATTTGGGTTTACTGGAACGAAGACAGGCCTTAAAACGCATCCACGGTGGTGCAGCCCGGCTTGAAAACGGTGCCCAAAGAGGCGACAATCATAAACAGATCGCCTCTGCCCAGGGTAATTGCCTGATCTGTTATCGCCCGCCGACTCAACAACTGCTGTATACCATTACTAAAAATAACGGCGAACAACAGGTCGCCTGCTGCCCGCATTGCGGCATCTCGGCACAGTTGATGATGGGGGACCAGATCGCCATGGCCCTGACCACGGACTTTCTATCCGGCCGCCTGCATGCAGCTCAACATTCATTCTTCGTTCTGGGCTCTGTTGTCGTCCCCTGTTGCAAACCTTCCATTTTGACCTTTTCCGAAGCGGAAGTCAGTGAACGCTTCCAAAAAGGCTTCGGCGGCACCTTAGGCCGCTTTGAAGATGCCATCGAATTCCTCAGAAAGGATATGAGTATCCATGATTCAGAAGGATGTCCTCATTGCTCAGGACACGCCGCTCCCTTAGGAACTATCTAGTTGCCATCCGGAAACTCCGAAGGGCAACGGCTAAGTTTTCAGATTGGAAACGAGCAATTTTTTGTTGTGGCAAGGAAATCAAGGGGTTGAGCGGAGGCGTAGTACTTTACGCCGCACAAGAAAACCCGCAGATTGACACCGCCACAGCGGAAAAGGGCCGTTTCCGGATGAAAACTATCTAACAGGCTGTATAAAACAGCCCATGAATGGGCGATGGAAATCAATGACACCTTTCTAAATATTGAAAAAAGGTCCGGCGTTTTCAACTTGAGAAGGCCCAACAGCAACAGCGCCGGGCCGTGTCCCGCTCGTCACCAGAACAAAAATAGCCTGCAAACGTATCCTTTTATTCGGCAATTTTGATATAGTGAACAAATAGCCGGATTTATGAGTTTTTTAGGCATAAGCAAACAGATCGCTTTCATCTTTGCTTGTGGTCAATACTGGTGGATATGAGTCAGGGGAAATGAATATGAACAGTAAGACTGATGTTCTCGGAAAACCAACCATTCTCCATACTCCGCGTTCCAGAACTGAAGCGTATACGGACAGCAGCGATTTCAAGAAGCTGTTCTCAGCCGAAAAGACGTCTGCCCTGCTCTCTCCCAAGCGCCTGTTACGGCTCATGGTCCTGTCTATTTTTCTTTCCGAAACAGCGATTATGCTGATTTTCGGATTAATCCCCCCGTTCCATCCTGCGGTACTGGCGCTTCTTGATTCGACCCTGCTGCTGATTATCCTCTCGCCGACCGTCTATTTCTTTCACTATCAGCCACTGCAACGCCACCACCGCGAACGCATGAAGATTGCCCAACAGCTTTATGAGAGCGAACGGCGCTTTCAGCTGACCCTGCAGGCCGTCAATGACTCTTTGTGGGACTTCAATCCTCAAACTGGGGAAATCTATGTCAGCCCGCAATCAGCAACCAAGCTTGGCTATCAGGCCGGTGAAATCGGTTCCCATATCGACGATTGGAAAAAGCTGCTCCATCCGGACGAGGTTGAGCTGTTCATGCAGGCGAAGAGCGATCATCTCAACGGGATAACGGATCACTTAAGGTTTGAGCATCGCTTGAAAGCCAAGGATGGAAACTGGTTATGGTTTCTCTCCCGCGGTCAGATAGTGGCTCGGGACGCTGAAGGTAAACCGCTACGGATGGTCGGCACTCATACCGACATCACCCAGCGCAAAAAAGCGGAAGCCGCTTTGTTGCAGAGTGAAGAAGAAATCCGCATGTTGTCTCACAAATTGATCCACTCTTCGGAAGAGGAGAAAAAACGCCTAGCCCAGGACCTGCACGATGAGTTCGGGCAGGTCCTGATCGCCTTTCAACTGGGCTTGGAAATGTTACGCGATCAACATTCAGAACAAGGGAAAGAGCACTCCCAACAGTGCAATCGTCTGTTAAGTATGGTTCAGCGCCTGGAAACCGATCTCAAGCATGTCTGTGACCAACTTCGCCCTGTCATTCTTGATGATCATGGGCTGGTCGAAACAATCCGCTGGCACATTCGCGAATTTTTCCATACAGCCCATTCTCTTCAGGTTGATTTCCAGGTGAACGGCAATAAAAAACTATCCCGTGAAGCAACAATCGTCCTGTATCGGATCTACCAGGAGGCGCTCACCAACGTTCGTAAACATGCTCAAGCCACCGAAGTTAAAGTCAAACTGGATATGTTCGATAATCAGGTCGTGCTGACAGTCCAGGATAATGGCTGCGGGCTGGACATAAAGATACCGAACAACATCACCCACAGTTCATGGGGCTTGGGGATGCTTGGTATGCGGGAACGCGCCACCGCAGTCGGCGGGCACCTGTTTGTCGAGTCCGCGCCAAACCAGGGCACCACCATTCGCGCGGAATTACCCGCCTGACCACCGGAGATAACTGTGCCATTAAAAATACTGATTGCCGATGATCATGCCTTGCTACGTGAGGGATTAAGACTGCTGATTCATTCTCAAGACGATATGAATGTTGTCGGGGAAGCTGAAGACGGAATCGAAACCCTTGAAAAGGTCCGCACCGAGCGACCCGACGTTCTGTTGCTCGATATTGCCATGCCACGCATGACCGGCCTGGAAACCATTCAAATGGTCCATCGCATCGCTCCGGAAACCGGCATCGTTATTCTGTCCCGCTATGAAAAAGAGGCTTATGTCCGCAAAGCCCTTAAGGCAGGGGCGCTAGGCTATGTTGTTAAAGGAGAGGCCGGAGCCACAATGCTCGAAGCCATTCGTTGCGTTGCCCAGGGCCGTTTCTTCCTCAGTTCACAAATTCACAAGTCGGTTATTTCTTCTTATCTTGAAACAGTGGATGAAACGGAAGAGGAGCATGCCGAGTTCGGTCAACTATCAGACCGGGAAAAGCAGATTTTTCACCTTCTCGTCCAAGGTCATAGCAGCATTGAAATCGGCAAAGTTTTATTCATCAGCTCCAAAACGGTTGATAAACACAGAGCCAGCATTGGGAAGAAGATCGGAATCGACAACCCCGTCAAAATGGTTCAATACGCTATTCGCAATGGGATTATCGACCCGACGGTATGGGAGGAGTAAACTCCCGGAGGGATAAAGAAAGAGGATTGTCCTGAATGACGCAAGTTTAAGCAACGCTGCAGTAAACTCGGGACTGTCCCCAGGGTCATCGGGGGCTGTCCCAAGAGTTTGCGAGCCATGAAACTGTCACGGTTAACACCGCAAAGACCTGGGACAGCCCCCGTGCGGGGACAGTCCCGGTTTTGCTGCCAACGACTCTTAAACTAGCGCCATTAAGGATTGCCCTCTATTCAAACACAGCTCTTCAAAACCACTTTTTCAACAACCTGCTCTTGGTATTCAAGAGGACAAGAGGAGCGATTTTTTGCGGCCCACCTAAAAGCACAGCCACGCTGAGACAATGAGCACTGAGAAGGCAAAAATATAACCGAAAATAAGATAAACCAGGAATTCCATTCTTTCGCGCTCTTCTTTATCATAGTTGGTATGTATGGACACTGGCTGCTCTCTTCTCATTTGCTCCTCCTTTTTTAAATCATCGCCGCCCCTTTATATATAACTTAATCGGTTATCTTTCTTAGGTCTATGCGCATTTTCCCTATTTTGCAGGAGCAAATTGCGTAATATTCGATGGGAACATTATTACTGCAGGATAACTGTCTGTATTTTAGGCCTATTTTGCAAATGTAACGACACAGCAATAAATGAGGGCGATACATTATCTGCATATTGCCTTAATTTTTTACCTGTGATAACGTACCGACCGAATTGATCAAGAACCACTCATCCAAAACATCAAGGTTATTAATTTTATTACTATATTTTAAAAACAAATAAATTATTTATCTCCGATAAGGGCAAAACCAAAGCAATTTGGTGACGCAAAGCCACGGGTCCAGAGAATGGACAGCCGGGCTGCCGAAGAGAATGAGCATCCCTCCCGCCCTTCATCATCCAAGATTTTTTAAAGCTCATCTTCGTTATCGGAGATGAGCTTTTTTATTGGGCTCAAGCCAGCTCGTTGCCATCCGCAAACTCCGCAGGGCAACGGCTAAGTTTTCGGATTGGAAACCAGCTAAATTCTCGTTAAGAACACCCAGGGAGCAACCACTCCAGCTCCAATAACAGATTTAAAAAATGAAAAGGAGCGCTTCATGATGCGAATTCCAAAGAAAGTCTTTTTGTGGCTTATGGTCACGACAATTGTCGTGCTGTCCGGTTGTGGAGGTTCAGGATCCGGTGGAGACAACGGCTTGACCGACAGCGGATCGACAGGGGTTTTGGTCGATCCATATATCAGCGGTGCCATCCTCCAGGAAGTGGCCGAAGATGGTTCAACCGTCCTGCAGCGGGTTTCAACCCCCACCGATGCGCAGGGCCATTTCGAATTTTCAGCAGAAGTTCAAGTCGGTTCAATCATTGAAACAAAAATCAGTCAACTTGGCACCCATGTCGGTGAGCCAAATCAGCTGGTCTTGCGGCGGCAAATTCGTGCAAACGACGATGGTCTTCTGGTCGTTTCCCCGCTGACCACACTGATTGCCAACGGCAGCACCGAAAACGATGTGGTGGCGCTACTGCAAACGGCAGGAATGACCGATTTTGCAGCCGCCGATATTTATATTGACCCCATGTCCGGCCTGAACAATCTCTCTTCCAGTGTGACTTCTGCCGATCTGACCCGGCTGCAGGCCGCCATGGCCGTCGCCAACTACCTTGAAGCAACGAATCAACCTAAGGCCACGGCTCTGGACATGACGACCTCCAGCGAATTCGAGATCTTCACAAGCTGCCTTGACGCAGTTCAAGAGACATTGTCACCCGAACTGTTTGCCCAAATTAACGCAGCACAGAATAACAATGGACCGACCATGCAGGAGTTCATCAATGCTTCGGTGACCTACACGCGGCCAGTTATCGCCATGATGAAGTCCCAACTCACGAACAATGGGAGCATTGATCCGGTGGCACTGCATGAAGAAGCCATGAGCGCCAGCAGTGACATGTTGAACAACATGTCCGGGCAAAACCCGGGGAATGGAGGCCCGAACGGGACAATGCTTTACGCAAATGATTGCGCAGTGTGTCACGGCGACCTGGCTAATTCCAATATCCCGGGGCGTTCTGCCGACGCCATTCAAGCGGCCATCGACCAGAACCTTGGTGGCATGAGCATTTATGCCAACCTGACCACAGCAGAGATCCAGGCCATTGCCGCAGTGCTGCCAGTCCCGCAACCGACTGATCCAACCCAGCCAGTTGATGGAACGACCCTTTATGGAAATATGTGCGCCAGCTGCCATGGCGGCTTGACCAGCACCACCATCCAAGGCAATACCGCGAGCGCCGTCCAGAGCGCCATCGATCTTAATATTGGCAACATGGGCTTCCTCAGCACCTTGACCAGCGCAGAGGTCCAGGCTATTGCCGATGTCCTGCCCGGGGCCACCCCGGTCGATCCGACTCAGCCGATTGACGGGACCACGGTCTATTCCAACAGTTGTGCCAGTTGCCACGGCGCCCTGGCCAGCACCACCATCCAGGGGCGCACTGCCAGCTCGATCCAAAGTGCCATCGATCAGAATATTGGCAACATGGGCTTCCTCAGCACTTTGACCAGCGCTGAAGTTCAGGCCGTTGCCGATGTCCTGCCCGCTGCTACCCCGGTTGATCCGACTCAGCCCGCGGATGGAACCGCTCTTTACACCAGTGAATGTGCCGGTTGTCATGGAACGCTGGCCAACACCAACAAACCCGGCCGGACCGCGACTGACATTCAGACCGCAATTGATCAGAACGTTGGCAACATGGGCTTCCTCAGCACTTTGACCAGCGCAGAGGTTCAGGCCATTGCCGATGTCTTACCGGCAGCGCCTCCAGTTGATCCGACCCAGCCGGTCGACGGAGCAGCCCTCTACTCAACCAGCTGTGCCAGCTGTCACGGGACACTGGCCAACACCAACAAACCTGGCCGGACCGCGACTGCCATTCAAACCGCAATTGATCAGAACGTTGGCAACATGGGCTTCCTCAGCACTTTGACCACTGCAGAAGTTCAGGCCATTGCTGATGTCTTACCGGCAGCGCCTCCCGTTGATCCGACCCAGCCGGTTGACGGAGCAGCTCTCTACTCAACCAGTTGTGCCAGCTGTCACGGGACACTGGCCAACACCAACAAACCCGGCCGGACCGCGACTGCCATTCAGACCGCCATTGATCAGAACGTTGGCAACATGGGCTTCCTCAGCACTTTGACCACTGCAGAAGTTCAGGCCATTGCTGATGTCTTACCGGCAGCGCCTCCAGTTGATCCGACCCAGCCGGTCGACGGAGCAGCCCTCTACTCAACCAGCTGTGCCAGCTGTCACGGGACACTGGCCAACACCAACAAACCTGGCCGGACCGCGACTGCCATTCAAACCGCAATTGATCAGAACGTTGGCAACATGGGTTACCTCAGCACTTTGACTACTGCAGAAGTTCAGGCCATTGCCGATGTCTTGCCGGCAACCAACGGGAACAGTGGCCCGGATTACAGCGATTGTACGGCTTGCCACGCCCAGCCACCGAACGGGACCAGCGAGCCAAACATTGATGGTGCCCACAGCGCTCATAAGGCCATTGCATCAATCGGCACGAATTGCCAAATCTGTCACACCGGTGCAAGTCATAACGGGTCCGTCGATCTGGGATTCCCCGCTGATTACAACTCCGCCAATGGTGCCGCAACCGACAACCTTGACGGCACCTGCAGCAATATCAGCTGTCACGGTGGCAAGACCACTCCTGATTGGTGGAGCGGCTCGATCAGCCTGACCGCTGACTGTACCTCCTGCCACGATTCAAGAGCAGGCGAATACATCAGCCAAACCTCCGGCAGACACAGCAAGCACAGCCGTTACAGCTGTACAACCTGCCACAACAGTACTCGCATGCCGAACCACATTGGCGATCTGTTGACCGATAATTTTGAAGTCTCAGCGGCTTCGACTGTCGGCGGCAGCGGAACAAGTGTTGGCAGTTACAGCAATAGGTCCTGTTCAAGTATTGCTTGTCACGGCAGCGAACACTGGTAATAAGCGATAAGCAATTGGCAAACCCGGCCGGAGAATGCTCCGGCCGGGTTTGTGTTTGAGCAGTCCCCCTCGTTGCAAGCGCCTGACAACCCTCCCAATTTTACAGCCCCTCTCTTGAGAAGCTTTGCTTTTAACAAACGAAACCGGCGGGTCTCGCCCCGCCAGCCGAGTGTCTTTTCTGCTTCAGGTCAGAAAAGTCACCAAAAGACCCCGCCCCCAATGCCAGCGTCTGGCTGCGCCAGATCCCTTCCGCTCCACAGCTTTGAGCCGCGCTCGCAAAACTTGCCCTGCCGGGCTGCGGACATTCCTCGCTTATTCCGGCCCAAACCTGTTCCGCGCCAGCGCCGACAAAAGGGGGAGGACAGTCAAAGACTAAAAATTTTCCAGAACGGAACTCCCCATGTGACGCAGCCGGAATGGAACGGCTGACAGGCGTGGAATGGCGGGTATCCGCTATGGCCACAGGCTATAGAGGACAAGGAGCTGGGCGTGTTTTTCTGCATACTCTTTTGTCACGCAACAAAAGAGTATGGCGGCGAAGGGGGCCGCAACCCAGCGACTTTGACTTTGATTTCTGGGTTTTGAAGATTTTCAGCATGATCAGGTAAGGTTCGTTGAAAAAAAGAGAGAAACCGGCGGGTTTCGTCCCGCCAGCCGAGGCACTTTTCTGCTCCAGGTCAGAAAAGTCCCCAAAAGACCCCGCCCCAATGCCAGCGTCTGGCTGCGCCAGATCCCTTCCGCTCCACAGCTTTGGACCGCGCTCGCAAAACTTGCCCTATCGGGCTGCGGACATTCCTCGCTTATTCCGGCCCAAACCTGTTCCGCTCCAGCGCAAGCAAAAAGGGGGATGAAAGTCAGAAGCTAAAACAACCCATTAGAAAGAATCCTCTCGAATCGGGCTGGCCAGCCGTTACTTCGGCTCTTTGGAAAAAATCGGACCCAATCCCATCAATCCACCGACCCTCTCAATTCCGCAGCCCCTCAGTTCGCCAGTACGGGAAGCTTTGCTTCGCGTCAAGGCGCATTCGACGACGATCCGGCCAGTAGCGGCCATGATCCGTGATTAAATGAAATGGTGACCAACCCTGCCAAACAAGCAACGACCAGCGCACCCCAGAATCATTCCTAAAACAAACGACAATCCCGAGAAATCAAAAGGCCATTTTTTCCCATCTTTTTGTTGGCCTGGACAAAAAGGTGGGCGGCGGCGGGGCCGCAACCCCGCGACTTTGATTTTGATTTTAGGGTTTTGAAGATTTTCGATATGAACGGATACGATTCGTTGAGAAACGAGAGAAACCGGCGGGTTTCGTCCCGCCAGCCGAGTGTCTTTTCTGCTTCAGGTCAGAAAAGTCACCAAAAGACCCCGCCCTCAATGTCTCCAGCCACTACCGTGGCAACCTGCATTCCACAATCATTTCCGGGCCGCTCCCATGCGCTACGCTTAACCTCGCGGCAAAGCTCCGGAAATGCTTGTTCCACTCCGGTGGAGACAAAAGGGGGATGGAAGTTAGAAGCTAAAACAACCCATTAGAAAGAATCCTCTCGAATCGGGCTGGACAGCCGTTACTTCGGCTCTTTGGAAAAGATCGGACCCCATTCCATCAATCCACCGACCCTCTCAATTCCGCAGCCCCTCAGTTCGCCAGTACGGGAAGCTCTGCTTCGCGTCAAGGCGCATTCGACGACGGTCAGGCCAGTAGCGGCCATGATCCGTGATTAAATGCAACGGTGACCAACCCTGCCAAACCAGCAGCGACCAGCGCCCCCTGAATCATTCCTAAAACAAACGAAAATCCCGAGAAATCAAAAGGCCATTTTTTCCCATCTTTTTGTTGGCCTGGACAAAAAGGTGGGCGGCGGCGGGGTCGCAACCCTGCGACTTTGATTTTGATTTCAGGGTTTTGAAGATTTTCGATATGAACGGATACGATTCGTTGAGAAACGAGAGAAACCGGCGGGTCTCGTCCCGCCAGCCGAGTGACTTTTCTGCTCCAGGTCAGAAAAGTCACCAAAAGACCCCGCCCCAATGCCAGCGTCTGGCTGCGCCAGATCCCTTCCGCTCCACAGCTTTGGACCGCGCTCGCAAAACTTGCCCTATCGGGCTGCGGACATTCCTCGCTTATTCCGGCCCAAACCTGTTCCGCTCCAGCGCAAGCAAAAGGGGGAAAGTCAAAAACTAAAACAATTTTTTGCCGACCCGGCTGACAGGCGTGGAATGGTGGGTATCCGCTATGGCCACAGGCTATAGAGGTGACGTTCCCCCGGTTGAGTGGACACCGGGGGAACGTCAAAGTACTGCCGCGCCCAACTTCCCCCTTTAACAAAGGGGGATTGAGGGGGATTCGGACATTGCGGTCTCATAATAAATTCTCCTACAGAGACTTACACTGCGCCCGAACCTCAGCAGTCTCCCATTGTGGCCGACGGCCTTTACCATTCCAGGAAGACGGGATCTTGACCTCATACAACGCCGAGCCAAAACCGTTATAGCTGACCACATCGTATCCCCTTACCCGGCGGCCAGTGTCCTTTCTCGCAACAACTGTGACTTGCAGTCGTTTGCAGGCGAAACCGTCAGAGATTCGTCCAGTCAGCAGGACATATCCGTATTTCTGGCTGGCACTGAGGGTTGAGAAGGTAAAATCCTGTCGGTCCGCTTGGGCGATTTGTACGACAGTCGTGGTTTGTACCGGGGCAGAGAAAGAAGCAACGGTTTGGGTGTTATGAGGAGTTCCGCTAGCAGAGAGATAGCCGATCGGCTTGGGGGTATGAGCAACGGCATCTGCGCTATCAGGCCGATCCGAATAAACCACGTGCCCGTTTTCATCGACCCAGCGATAAATTCCGGATTGCTTTTGCGGTGCAGCTTTGGCCGGTACTGAGCGTTGAACTGTCGGCTTAGCCGTTTGTGCCTTAACTTCCCGCTGGGCCGCAGGGACAATCGCTGTTGCCAGCCTGGATTCGTCAAAGGTCGCTGAACGGTAGGTCAGTGGAATATTGTCTTTGATAGTCGGCCAAAAGATGAGGCCTGCCAGGACGATTGGGAAACTACAGAGGAGTATTTTGATGAAGATATTCACAAGCCCCCTTTTTTTTAGAAAACGAGAAATGCTGAAAAAACAAATGCTACTTGTCAGTCCAGATTATTTCAATCAGAGGTATTTCCCAACGTTCATTGCACAGTTTTTCCTTAAACGCGGCATCACTGCCATCCTCTGACAGGCGTTCAATCATAGCAATCACAGACGCTTTTTCGATCTTATGTAAGTTGTCATGCCAGAATTCATAAGCATGCTTCGACAATACCGCCACGCGGATCCCATTACTTGTTTTTATTACAATCCTGCCATTTTCCTCATGCAGACCAACTGACATTCCCGTATCTAACTGGGATAGCGTCTGATTGATGTTGGTATCAGATTTTTGGCGGCCGGCATAATCAATAAACAAATCCCTCAATCCAATTAAATCATAACGCCGCTTGAGAATTTCAAAAGGAACATCTGGCAGCCCAGGGCTAAAACAAAAAAGTTGATTATCAGTTAATTTATTCTTTATCGACACTATAAAAGGATTTTTCTGATCCTGACGCAAATACAACGACAATGTCTGCTTTGCTCTAGTCATGCCAACGTAATAAACCCGTCGTTCTTCCTCTAAATCGTTCTTCCGTCCATCCCAATGACCATCTATCAATAAAACATGCTCGAATTCTGTTCCCTTGGCGAAATGGACAGTGCTCAGAAACACACCTCGTTCCATAAATCGATCCCGCTTTTGCTCAGCTAAAGACTCCCAAAGGTAATCGATAGCTTGCGATACCGGCAATTCAGAGTTTCCTGTTTCGCTATGCCATTCATCGAGACATAGCAGAAGTAATTCCCACCAAGGATTTGACGCAACCACCTTTGTTCCAAGGTTCTCAATAAATAATTTTTCTAAATCCTTTGCACGTCTAAATTCATATTTAATCGGCGCTAACCGCTCGAAGAACAATCTGATTTCGCGAACACGCCCAATGGGCAAGGACAAATTCTGCCCACTATAAGAAATAGGTATTGTGAAATATTCAAGAGCAGCTCGCACCGGAGCTAAATCTTCATGATTTCGAGATAAAACAGCACATTCACCCCAGTGTAACGCTGGATTGTTCCTCTTTAAACGTTCGAGGTGTCCGACGATTGCCTTCGCCTGTGCAAAAGCATCAGCTACCGCACAGATTTGAACCCGCCCCTTACCGACATCGTCCAAATGACTCCAATCCCCGCCAGCAACAAGACGCTCGCGCCCTTTGTTGATTCTGATCGGATACTCAATCTTCATCCGATCTTTGTTTTCAGCAATCAACGCATTGCCTGCAGCAATGATGTTGGCCGTCGAGCGAAAGTTTTCGATCAAATGATGATATCTCGCCCCGTAGTCATGTTCAAATTGACGAATAAAAGTAACGTTAGCCCCACGAAAGGAATAAATATTCTGATCATCGTCACCGACAGCCATAATGGTTAATTTGCTGTCATCATCTTCATCCAATGTCCGTCCGGCGATGGCAGAGACTAGCTCATATTGACGTTCATCGATATCCTGATATTCATCGACCAAAATATGGCGATACCCAGCAAGCAACCTATCCCGCAAAGAGTCTTCATCCAAACCGGGAAGATTCTCTTCACCTTTAAGCAGCCTTATCGCTTGATCGATCAACTCATCAAAATCGATATTCTCTTCCCCACGACTGACCAATCGTTCAGCAAAGGAGGTCCCGGTCAAACGCATCGCTAAGCCATGATAGGTAAGAATCGTTACCCCCACGGCATCACTGTCAACAAGATCCCACAACCGCCTGCGAAGAGTTGCCGCCGCCTGACGGTTGAAGCACAAAATTAGAATGCTGGTCGGAGGAACCCTGATGACCCGCAAAAGATATGCACAACGATGTACAACAACCCGCGTCTTACCCGAACCAGGCCCCGCCAGCACCAGCATGTTTTCGTCTTCAGGAGCTGCCACGATAGCTATTTGCGATGGATTTTCCAGGTTGTCAACGATGCGCCGATAGGAATCCTGGCTGGTCGCTCGATCCAAAACTTCTTTACGGCCAGCAAAGAACCTGGCAATAAAATCACGCTTTTCCATTGAGAAATAAGCGGCAACCAATCCCAATGCCTGTTTAATTTTTTCGGCTCCCAGGCGCGCGTATTCGTTCATCACATGCACCTGAAAAGTTCGTTCATGATAATGTTGTTCCAGCGGCGTGTAATCTCCTTTGTTATAGCGCTTTTTGGTATCCAACAGTTTGATCGTCATCGCTTGACGAAAAACGGCCAACCCTTGTTGCAAAACAATAACGTCCTGCTCATGCAAAAACATCAAGGCCCGTTCAATGGCTGCTAGCTCGTTTTTCACTTGCCCCGCCAAAAACAAATCCCCCTTCAGTGCTAAAACCAGATCATCCAAGGAAAATTCGACCAGAATATCTTTTCCAGCTGAGGTTTTTTCAGGAATTTTGGCCATAATCGCATCCAACAAAACCTTGGCAAGATCCGATCGAACCCGAGCAGTTTGAATCAATACCTCCCAGTTTCGATGCAGCTTGACGCGATAGTGTTCCGAACTGATATAGACAAGATCAAGACTACCCCGCTGTCCAGCCAAACCTTTACCATCAAGACTCAGGCTTCGAATGATTTTCAGCAAAAATTCGGGGACACAAACAAACCCCATATCGACCAAACGCTGATTAACCCGTCGCGGAGACAACTGTAGCCAACCCTCTGCGTCAGGTTCCTCTTCCTGCAATAATTTCAACAAAGCCGTTTCCAAATGGCAGACCTGCTCAAGCAACTGCGGAGAACTCTGAGCTATTTTATAGCGAACAAAAGCCGTCAAAAGCAGATCTCGCTTAATCAAGCCTGCCTCAGCCATTTCATTAAGAGTTTTCAGTATCCGTTGAGAATCTGCAATCTGCAGGGAGACTCCCTCTGATCGATCTTTGGGCTCTGTGAACTCGGGCAATTCAGCCAATTGGTCCGCACTTAATCCTTCATCAGGATCGGCATTGATAAGTGCTTGCAAAATAGCCATCCAACGCTGTTGGGTTGAAATGGAAACGTTTAACAGGTCAATCTTCTGGCGAGCTTCATTGAGATTTTTCACCACAGGACGGCCTTGAAATACCCCTGTCCTATTATGATTTCGCTCTAAAAAGCCCGCCCGTTCCAACCAGGCAACAGCCGTTTTCACTTTTGTCGAGGCCAGCCTGTCATCCGAGTCAAAACTAGTCTCAACCACCTCGCTACGTAACAATTCACCCGCGGTTACCACGATTTCACCGTCGCGGTTTCGCTTCGCTAATTTCAACCCACGTAGGATCTGGCGTATGTCGCGCAGGCTTAGCTCAGACAAACCACCCATCTTGAATTGGGTTTCGATGTCCTGCTCGTCGTAAAGCAGGACACATTCGGCCGCTTGTTGGTCACGGCCTGCCCTGCCCGCCTCTTGTATATAATTTTCCAAAGAACCGGGAATCTCCGCATGGACAACAAGCCTGACATTCTCCTTGTCGATCCCCATGCCAAATGCATTGGTCGCAACAATGATCTGAATATTTCCAACGATAAACTCTTCTTGTATTTGCTTTTTAATCGGTGGTTTCAGACCAGCATGAAAAGCGGCACTGGAAAATCCCTTGACCTGCAGAAATTCGTTGATTGCTTCAGTTTGTTTGCGCGTTGCAGCATAAACAACAGCCGCCCCATCCGCGGTCAAACGTTCTTGCAGTAGTTCGGCAACCCGCCCCATTTTTTCCGCACGAGTCACGGTCTGAACTTCAAAATTAAGATTGCTGCGCTCAACACCCCCTTCGAATAGCTTCAGTTCATGCCCTAATTCACGCCGAAAATAGTCAGTTATCTCTTCAATAACCGCTTTTTTTGCCGTTGCAGTAAAGCAAGCAATCGGCGGCAGAGGAATCTTTTGGGATTGGCAAAACTCACGGATAAAACGAGCGGCATAAAGATAATCGGTTCGAAAATCGTGACCCCATTTCGACAAGCAATGAGCTTCATCAAACACCCAGCAACCGATTTCACGCTGACTGATAACATCTCGAAAAGATTTATTGCGCAGCTGTTCAGGAGACACGTAAAGAATGGCGACATCCCCCAAGCGAACGGACTCAAGCACTTGCCCTCTTTCCGGGGCCGTCAGCATGCCATATAACGCGGCAGCAAACGGAGTGCCTGTTTTAACCATCAGGTTATCAACCTGATCTTTCATCAAAGCCTGAAGCGGAGAAATAACTATCGTCAAGGTCCCCCGCCGATGGTTACGAACGAGTGCCGGCAATTGGTAGCAGAGCGATTTTCCCCCACCGGTGGGCAGGATTGCCAACTGAGGTCGATCGCTCATACCATAACGGACAATACTCTCCTGCAAGCTGCTTCCATCATCTGCTTCCGGTACGGGTCGAAAAGCTGGAAAACCAAAATAACGAGACAATTGAGACACTGGATTATGATTAGTTCGGCAATAATCACAAGCAGTGTCTTCGCAGGGGATATCCCGTAGTTGCCTTAAAATAGAAACCGTACCTCGGAAATTATTGCGCACCCAAGGTGGTAAAACTGAATTGTGACCACTGACCTGCAACCAGGCAATACAGTAAGCCAAAGTCGCGCACTCTTCCGGATCCCAAATATATTGATTACAGACTGCCCGCAAAGCGGTTTTGCAAACTTTCCCTTCGGTCAGTTTGATAACTCCTTGGATTGCATCTTCCAACTCTAAGAGCTTGGCTCCAACAGCAGCAAATACATCACTTATACCATCCCACTTGGTCGCAGAATTTGTAGAGTTTTCAAAACAATAACGGTAAAACTCAACCAGCAGAGGGTTCTGCAGGTATTGTTGCTCAAAGGCGTCACACTGATCGGAAAAAATAGCCGCCGCCAAGCGAGCATCGGCAACCGGATCATTCACCGATTGACGAACCAGCTTGTAATCTTTAACCAACCGATGATAGGGGTTTTCAGGAAAAGCAAGGGGGGAAAGGTATAAGGTATCAATAACCGGTTTTTTTAATAACGATAATTCTGGGGCCAAGGCTGATAGTAACGGCAAATCATGCCCTAGTAGGTTGTGACCTAAGACATGAGACGCAGCACTGCCGAACTGATCCAGCTCGACAAGCGCTGCTTTTAAATCAAATTTTCCCTGACGTTCAAAGGTTTGACCCTGAAATACCGCCCCAATTTTGATGATTTTACCTTCGAGGGTAGTTTCGAGGTCGAGAAACAAAGATTCAGAGCTTAACATTGAACATCTCATTGAATATGGGTATCCCGATGACAGGGAAAATATTTAACAAGCAACAAGCATCCACCGATTCCAAGGGGAGTTTGCTAGCGATTTCAACGAGTAAATGCCAGTGCATCACGCCCGGAGCCACATCCGGCATCAATAATCAGCGATCTCGGCTCCACCCTTGCAAAAAAAACAGTTGATAAAGGGAGTCCATCGGCACATCAAAGGTGCTATCAAAAAAGTCCTGTGCCTTTTGATCATAATAAGATGTTGACTGTTTATCTTGATCAGATTTCAGACTTGCCCCCCTTTGCAGAAAAAACAAAACCGCCTATGGCGTGCATCACATCATCCATGGCGGCCCTTTTCATTTTGGCAGGATAGACGGTTTTGAAAACCGGCCTTTATCCAATTTGTATTAGCGGAATCATATTATAGGAAAGTGATTTTTAATGCCAGCTTAATTTCCCCGCAACCTGAGAGTCATTAATCCGGCGCTGTAGCGGTGCAGTTGATAAGGAGGGAACACTCAATCGTCCTTGTTGTCTTTTTGTTCCTGCATCTTTCGTTTATACCACTCGGTATCCCCGTAGAGCGTTTCCTGGCATTCGGCGCAAATGCCATGGCTGAAATGAGCGTCGGTGTGGTTTTCAATATAAGCCTCGATCCGGTTCCAGTAGCCCTGATCATCACGGATTTTTTTGCACGAGGCACAGATGGGGAGCAGTCCGCTGAGGGTTTTGACTTCGGATAAGGCCTGCTCCAGCTGGGCGTTGGTAGCCTTCAAAACATCGCGTTGCTGACGAACTTCATCGATCAGGACCTCGGTTCGTTCCCTGTAGTTCAGAATCGCAACACAAGAAACGGTGCAGAACAGAGCGGTGTTGATAATATAAGGGAACCAATGGGAATAGCTGGTCATGAGCAGATCGGCATCATATTGAAAACTTATGATTTTTGAGCAAAACAGAATGGCAATGACCGTATACATTGCCATTAAACCCAAAATATAGAGATAGGTGGAACGACGGGAATGACAAATGGAAAAAATGACTGCTGCAGCCGGGATGATGGTCGTGGTGCCGGCCATAATGCCGAGGGAGAAGACACCGGCCAAGCCTCCCACGGTATATAGAGCCAAGATGAATATGGCTTTCTGCCGAACCCCAAACCGACGCCGATAAATGGTAAGAAGAATCAGCAGAACAATGCAGAGAAAGTGGATAAGATCCCGGATGTGCCAGCCAATGTAAAGGGCTCTGATTTGACCGGCTCCATAGGAAATCAGGACAAAATTGGAGAGCATAATGACCTGATTGAGCAGTTCGTCTTTGATGTGGCTCTTGCCTACTGCAATGTTGCCCGCCATACGCTCTCCGAATTAACATTACCAATCTATTTCAAAGAAACTATCGATTTTACCGATCATAAAGCAACTTAAATCACTGTTTTAGAGATAGCAACTGTTTTAATCGCTTTCCCGTAACCTCAAAGAAAATCAGCCCCGTCCGGAAGGCGGGGCTGTTCAATGAAGGTCAAAATGAATGCTAACGTGGAAAATCAGTTGGAACTTCGGTGAATCAGGTCCAATGCACCTTGGAGATCTTTAACGCCGATCTGCCCCGGTGCTGAGGCTTTCTTGGCGGCCCCAAAGGTCAGGCAGGAACCGAAGATCTCACAGGCCAGGCGGCTGATAACGCCCTGCCCGCCCATGGACATGGTGATGATGGGTCGGTCGGCATATTGCTCTTTCATGATGGTGGTCGCTTCCAGCAGGGTCAAAACATCCTGGGCCGATTTGGGCATAACGGCGATCTTGGGTATATCAGCGCCCAGGTCCTGCATTTTGCGCAGCCGGTAAATGATATCGTCTTTGGCCGGGGTCTTATCAAAGTCATGATTGGAGCCAACCACCTTGACGCCATTAGCGTGAGCCGCGGCAATGACGCCAGTAACGGTCTCAGCGCCAATGAAGACTTCAACATCGATCAGATCGACCAGGCCGCTGGCCGCAATGGCGCTGTTGATCCGCAAATAGTCTTCCGGGGTGATGGCGCAGGCACCGCCTTCATTGGCGGTCCTGATGGTGAACAGCAGCGGGATGCCGGCCAGGGCTGGCACCAGATCGGTTAAAACGTCTATCACCTTGTCCGGGTCGGTGATCCCTTCAAACCAATCCGCACGCCATTCGACAACATCGACCGGGATGTCCTTAAAGCTCTTTGCTTCCTCGACAATGGCCGCTTTGGTTTCCGCAACAATGGGCACACATATTTTGGGCAGCCCTTCCCCGAAAACAACATCCTTAACCTTGACAGTATTCATCCGACGTCTCCTTTGAGCAAAAATAACCGGCTGCTGCGCCTCTGGCAGAAGCTTTCAACAACCTGCTGACATTGATAATAGATATAAACCACAACTAGTTAGTTGCCATCCGGAAACTCCGAAGGGCAACGGCTAAGTTTTCAGATTGGAAACGAGCAATTTTTCGTTGTGGCAAGGACATCAAGGGGATGCGCGGAGGCGTAGTCCTTTACGCCGCACAAGAAAACCCGCAGATTGACACCGCCACAGCGGAAAAGGGCCGTTTCCGGATGAAAACTAGTTAGTATCAGAAAACTCTCGATGACAACCAATTAAATTTCAAAATAGCCGCGGCAGCAAAAAAGGCACCTGCTGGCGGTATTCCGCAAACTCATCCTTGAACCGCCTGGCCAGATAGCGTTCTTCTTTGCGTAAAAACCAAACCTGCCAGACCAAAAAGATCGGCAGGCTGATCAGCAGCGCTGCGGACAACCGGCACAGCAACACCAACCCGATTGCAGAAAGATCGTAACCGAAAAACATGGGGTGGCGACAGATCCCATATACGCCTTGGCGGACCAGGATCTGAGGCGGTCGGCGCGGGTTGGGCGTGCCTTTGCCAATCCGGCTGAAATCGAGAGTTGCCGCGCTGATAAAAAATCCACCCACCGCCAGCAGCACGACCCCAATGGCAACCATCGGCAGGCCGCCCGCCAGCAACGGCCAGTCCAGCAGCTGATCGAGCAACCAGCCGGAACCGAGCACCAAGCCCGGGATAGCCAGCCAGTAGAGGCAGGCGTCACGGAGCTGGTAACGGAGAATATCTTTGCGCCAAAGACTCATCCTGTGACTATAACCTGCTCTTCCCCGGCTGTAAAAAACTTCCCGCATTTTACAGCAATTTACGCCCGACAGATGCTTTGGCACTGCACAATATGCTTCACCGCACGGGGAATATTCTCTGGTTCTAAATCCTGCCTGTGCAGTCAAAACCTATAACGTGTTGAATTTATGTATTTTTTAAACTTGGCACCGGTTTTGATAAGAGAATGGGCAGTTGTTGAAAATCGATTCAACAAAATTTTTCCAAGGAGAGGTACAATGAAAAAAATCAGTATTGCAGCTATCAGCATCTTTTCAGTGACCGCTATGGTGTTTGCAGCCGCCACTTTTGCAACCCCCGGACTGAGTGATAAGGAACTGGGCATTGGTGCTTACAGTGAGCACGCATCGGTCGACAGCAACCGGCTGAGCGATAAGGAACTCGGCATCGGCGCTTATAATGAACAAGCTTCGGTGGACAGTAACCGTCTGAACGACAAGGAATTGGGTATCGGTGCCTACAGTGAGCATGCATCGGTTGATAACAACGGGCTGAGCGACAAGGAACTGGGGATCGGTGCTTATAGTGAGCATGCTTCGGTGGATAGTAACCGTCTCAACGATAAGGAACTGGGGATCGGTGCTTACAGTGAGCACGCATCGGTCGACAGCAACCGGCTGAGCGACAAGGAACTCGGCATCGGCGCTTATAATGAGCAGGCTTCGGTGGATAGTAACCGTCTGAACGACAAGGAGTTGGGTATCGGTCAATACAGCGATCATGCCTGATCAAGGATAAACATCCGCAAAACCAAAGGCCCGCGCTTTACAGCCGGGCCTTTAATTTTGTAGCAACGATTCCTCCTCGCCCCCCTTCTGCTCCCAGCTCGTTGGCATCCGGAAACTCCGGATGCCAACGCATAAGTTTAATGTGCATAGGTTTTGACAGGGCTGAAAGTCCCTAAAATAGCTCCCTCTTCCCTCGTGGGAGAGGGTTGGGGTGAGGGGGGAAACAAGCCAGCATTTCCACCCCCATCCTAACCTTCCCCCATCAAGGAGGAAGGACTCAATTCATAGAATCTGAAAGTCCATAGTTTTGAACTAGCACACTGGAACGATAAATCCCGGGCATTATACTGGTAAAAAAGTGTTGCACTTTTTTATGAGTTTTGTTTAAACTGCCGATACTTATTTTCATATATCACGATCTTGATATCGATAATACTTAACCACCTGCGAAGGTGGGGCGGAAAGCCCACAGGGTCTTACTGAGACAGCCGGGTTGCCGAATATCTTTTCACCAAGATAACTGGCAACCCGGCTTTTTTTTACAATCTGCCACATGAGAGTTGCGGCGTGGTGCCGCGACCAGCCCGGGGACATCTTTTCTGCAGACAGGCAGCGCAATCCACCCTGCTGCAATGCAGATGTGCTCCGGGTGAAATTAAATGAAAAGGAGATCAACAAATGAAAAGAGCAGGTAAAATCGGTGTATTACTGTGTTTTTTGTTCCTTGCCGGAGTCCTTACCGCAACCGCGGCCCCGCCTGATCGCGATCATGACGGCTTCAGCAGACGGGTCGACTGCAACGACAGGGATCCGCGGATCTTCCCCGGCGCACCGGAAATCTGCGGCGACAACATCGACCAGAATTGCGACGGCGTGCCGGATGACGGCTGCACCATCACACCACCGCCGACAGAACCAACCGATCCGACTGAGCCACCGGCACCTACCGAGCCGCCAACACCCACTGATCCCACCGGTTCAACTCCGCCACCGACCACCGGCCATGCCGGTCTGACCTATAGCGGTCCCGACCTTTGCCTGAGCTGTCATCAGGTTGAAGCGGCCGAGATGTTCAACTCCCTGCACTACCAATGGCAGGGCGACACCCCCTACATGACCTTCGGTCCGGAAAAACAGGGAAAAATCGCCGGTGCGGTCAATTCCTATTGCGGCAATATCAGCGGCAACTGGGGTGGCTGTTCCGCCTGTCATACTGGTCGCGGACTGGTTCCAGAAACCGTGCAGTCGCCGGAGCAACTGGCTAACATCGACTGTCTGCTCTGTCATCAGAAAGAGTACCGCCGGGTCAAGGTCAACGGCGTCATGGTCCCGGATACCGCCAATATGAGCATCAGCATGGACGAGGCGGTACAGACCGTCCATTTGCCGCAACGGGAGAACTGCCTGAATTGTCACGCCAAGGCCGGGGGCGGAGATGCCCTCAAGCGTGGCGATCTGGCCCTGGCTTCCGCCAATACCACGGATCGCACCTATGATGTCCACATGGCCACCAGCGGCGCGAACCTCAGTTGCCAGAGCTGCCACCAGGTGGAAAACCATCGGATTGCCGGGCGCGGTTCCGACCTGCGCGCCACCGACCTGGATGTCCCGGTCAGCTGCAGCAACTGCCACCGCTCCACGCCGCACTCCAACTCGACCCTGAATCGGCATACGGCCAAGATCGCCTGCCAGACCTGCCATATTCCGGTCTACGGTAAAAACGCCGCCGATACCGCCAGCACCGAAGCCACCGAGACCGAACGCCACTGGCAACAGGGCACCGAACATGCGGCCCCGCCCTTCCATCCGGTGGTGGTCAAGGCCAACAACCTCAAACCTGTCTACCGCTTCTGGAATGGCCTGAGCGAGAACTACATGCTTGGCGAAATTACCGGCATCGATCCGGCCACCGGCGCTTATCCGACCTCGCGTCCGGCCGGCACCATCAATGACGGCAAGCTTTACCCGTTCAAGTACAAGATTTCGGACTACCCCATGCGCACGGCCAGCCAGGAGCTGATCCCCCTTGATACCAGTGTCTTCTTTGCCAGCGCCGACGCCGATGCCGCAGCGCGGGCCGGTCTGGTCAACATGGGCTACAGTTCAGCCGATGCCTATGAGTGGGTCACCACCGACACCTTCCAGGCCCTGAATCACCAGGTCAGCCCCAAGAGCCAGGCCCTCAACTGCACCAACTGCCACCTGAGGACCAGCGAACTGGACCTGCAGGGCGAGCTCGGCTATGCTCCTAAAAAACCGCAATCCACCTGTTCCCTGGCCTGCCACAGCAGCTCCAAGGCAGCGGAATGGCGCTATGGTGATTGGGAAGAATACCAGGCCCACCATAACAAACACGTCAATGAAAAAGGCGCCACCTGCGCGGATTGCCATAACTTCAGCAGGTAGCATACGGTAAAAAATCGCTAAAAAAATTGCCAGTCACCCCGCTCATGACGGGGTGACTGGCAAGCCTTATCCGCAAAGATCCGGGCAAACAGAACGCGGCCCGGATTTCTGAACAGCTACTTGATAAAACGCACCTGTTTGGAAATCTCCTCCACAATCGGCACTTTTTTCTCATTGAACCGGGCTTTGTTCATTTCGAACAGATTGTTCCCTTTGGTGTCGATGGAGATGATCAAGGGTCCGAAGTTCTTGACCCGGGACACCCAGAGGGCTTCGGGCATGCCCAGATCGAGCCATTCGACCCGTTCGATCTTTTCCACCTCGCTGGCCGCGAGGACCGCACAACCGCCGGGGAACACGGCATGTACCGCCTTGTACTCCGCGCAGCCGGCCACGGTTTCCGGGCCCATCCCCCCTTTGCCGATGATCAGCTTGACGCCGGTCTGGCGGATGAACTCTTTTTCATGCACTTCCATGCGCATGCTGGTGGTCGGACCGATGGAGATCATTTTCCAGCCCTCACCATCCTTGGCCACGATCGGTCCGGCATGGAGGATCGCCATGCCGTCCAGTTCGACCGGCAGTTTCCGGCCCAGATCAATCAGGCGGCGGTGCCCCATATCCCGGCAGGTCACCAGGTAGCCGTCCAGGAAAACAATGTCGCCGGCGCTCAGCTGCTCAATATCTTCATTCCGAATCGGTGTGGTGAGAATTTTCTTCACAGCGTCACCCCCTTATGCGACAGAATTTCATAGCTCAGGTCTTCCTTGATATGAATGGTCCCGCGCCGATGCGCCCAGCAACCGACGTTGATGGCCACGCTGATGGTGGACGGATGGCGGGCCGCGGTTTCGATGTGCACCCCCATGACCGAATTTTTGCCGGAGAGCCCCTGCGGACCCAGGCCGATCTCATTGAGCCCTTTTTCGATCAACAGCTCCATTTCCGCCCCGCGCGGATCGGCATGACGCGAACCGATGGGCCGGAACAGGGCTTTTTTGGAGAGGTTGGCGGCCACATCGATGGACCCGCCGATACCGATTCCGACCAACAAAGGTGGACAGGCGTTCACCCCGTAGGAGGTCATGACATCGAACACGAACTGGGTCACCCCTTCATAGCCGGCCGCCGGCATCAGGGTCTTGCCCTGGCCGGGCAGGCTGCAGCCGCCGCCGGCCATATAGACCTCGATGGTGATATCGGCCTGGTTGGGCAGGATCTCCCAGTCGATCCAGGGGATGCGCTCACCGGTATTGTTGCCGGTGTTCTTTTCTTCAAAAATCTGCACCGCGTTGTGACGCAGGGGCGCGGTACGGGTGGCGGTGCGCACCGCTTCATCGAGCACCGGTCGGACCTCGGAGAGCAGTGGAAAGTCGGCCCCGGCCTTAATAAAAAACTGAATAACCCCGGTATCCTGGCAGCTGGGACGATTCAGCTCTTCGGCCTTGGCCAGGTTCTCGAACATCGAATCGTAGACCACCTTGGCCAGGGGGCTGTCTTCTTCCGCGCGCAACTGGCGTAGTTTGGCAAGGATATCATCGGGCAAATGCTTGCCGACATAGTCGGTGAACTTCGCCATAATATCGGTCATGGCCGCTACGGCCTGTTCATGCTGCATGTTATGACTCCTTCTGGATCGGGTTAAGGATGTGCCGATTCGTCATTTTCATTCCCAAGGCTTGGCAAGCCTCGGTTAGACCAGTCGCTGCATCTCCCGGTAAAGATCCGCCTTCCCTTCAAAACCGATTCCCGGCAGATCGGGCATGAGGATATGGCCGTCCACCACGGCGACACCGTCGGGAAACCCACCATAAGGCTGGAACAGATCGGGATAGGATTCGTTGCCGCCCAGGCCCAGCCCGGCGGCGATATTGAGTGACATCTGATGCCCGCCATGAGGAATACAGCGCTGCGCCGACCAGCCGTACTCCTTGAGCATTGCCAGGGTACGCAGATATTCGACCAGCCCGTAGCTGAGGGCACAGTCGAACTGCAGCCAGTCGCGGTCAGGGCGCATCCCACCATAGCGGATCAGATTACGGGCATCCTGCATGGAGAAGAGGTTTTCCCCGGTGGCCATGCTGGCGGAATAATGATTGGCCAGATTGGCCTGTAGCTCATAATCCAGAGGGTCGCCGGGCTCTTCGTACCAGAACAGGTTGTAGGCCGACAGTGCTTTGGCATAGTCAATGGCGGTAGGCAGATCGAAGCGGCCGTTGGCATCGACGGCCAGGCGCTGCCCCGGACCCAGAATCTTGAGGACCGCTTCGATGCGGGCCAGGTCTTCGGCCAGGGTTGCCCCGCCGATCTTCATTTTGACCACTGTATAGCCGCGGTCGAGGTAGCTCTGCATCTCGTCCTGCAGGGCGCGGTGATCCTTACCCGGATAATAATAGCCGCCAGCCGCATAGACAAAGACCTTACGCTGCGGCTGGCCGTCCCCGTAACGCTCGGCAAGCAGCTGAAAGAGCGGTTTTTCCTCAATCTTGGCCACGGCATCCCAGACCGCCATGTCGATGGTGCCGACCGCCACCGAGCGTTCGCCGTGCCCGCCCGGTTTTTCATTGCTCATCAGACAGGTCCAGATCCGCTGCGGATCGAGGTTGTCACGCTCCGAATCCAACAAGGTTGCGGGGTCCGCCTCCAGCAGGCGGGGCCGAAAGCGCTCGCGGATCAGGCTGCCCTGGCCGTAGCGCCCGTTGGAATTGAAACCGAAGCCGACCACCGGCTTGCCGTTGCGCATAACGTCGGTGACCACGGCCACCAGACTCAGGGTCATTTTACTGAAATCGATATAGGCATTGCGTATCGGCGATGCAATCGGTTTGGTGACCTCTTTCAGTTCGACAATCTTCATCAAGCAAACCCTTTCCTTCCCTTCCGGGGACCAAGTAACAAGCTATCAGTTGCATGGATTAAGAAACACGGCCGGGTCGATGATTTCCCCGGCCCGGGCTGCCGCAGCGACGGCGGCCGGGGAGGCCAGAAAGATTTCCGTCCGCGGAGTCCCCAGCTGACCGAAAAAACTGTGGTTGGCCGAAGCGATACAGGTTTCCCCCGCGGCCAGCAGCCCCTGCCGGCTCCCGCCACAAGCGGCACAGCCGGGCGTGATCAGGGTTGCCCCGGCCTGGATCAGGGTCTGCAGATGGCCAAGGGCCATAGTTTCCAGTAAAACATCCTTGGAGGCCGGCACCACCAACAGGCGGACCCGCGGATGGATCTTGCAGCCGGACAGGATATCCGCGGCCACGGCCATATCCTCGACCCGGCCGCCGCTGCAGGTTCCCAGGTAGGCCTGATCAATGCGCCGGCCGACCAGCTGCTCCAGCGGCAAGGCCTGGCATTCGCTGTGCACAACCGCCAGCTGTGGCCTGAAGCCGCTGACATCGAAACTGAACTCCGCGGCATAGCCATAGTCGGCGTCGCTGCACATGGGGCGGAATTGTTCGACACCTTTTTCACGCAGATAGTCAAAGGTCAACTCGTCCGGCTGGACATAGCCGGTCAGGGCGCCCATTTCAATCACCATATTGCACAGGGTCATACGTTGCGAGACCGGCAGCCGATTGAGCAACGGCCCGGCAAATTCCACTGCCCGACCCACGGCGACCTCTGCTCCCAGTTGGGTCCTGAGCTGACGGATGATATCTTCGGCAAACACTCCGCCGGGCAATTCACCGGCCAGGTTGACCCGCAGCACTTCCGGGACTTGCACATCCAACTCGCCGGTCAACAGAACCGTTGCCATCTCACCAGCTGGCACGCCGCAGCCAAAAGCACCGAGAGCGCCATGGGTGGAGGCATGGGCATCGGTCATGATCACCAGCTCGCCGGGTCGGCTCAGCCCCTGATCGGCCAGCACCTGATGAGAGATGCCGCGATCGATATCCATGAGCTGGGCGATCTCCTGGTCATGGCAGAAGTTGCGCAACAGCCGTTGATCTTCAGCCTGGCTCAGGGTCGCAGCAGGCGTGTAATGATCGAAGAACAGCAGAATGTTGCCAGCCGCAGCAACCCGCTTGCCACCCATGGCGTAAAAGGAACGCACCGTCTGCGGGTCATGATCGCTGATTCCGGCCACATCGATCCGGCAGGTGACTTTTTCACCCGCCCTGACCCGATTTTTTGCCGCAGCCCGGGCGAGAATTTTTTCCAGCGCGTGCATGGCGCAGGCTCAATCAGTTGCGGGCAGCTCCGGCCAGCGCCTTGATCCGCTCGCAAACCGCGTCGGTCACTTGACGGGTATTGGCGTTGCCGCCGATATCCGCCGTAGTGGTCCCGGCCGCCAGCGTATCGGTCAAGGCCTGCATCACCAGCTCGCCCCCCTCGGCATAGCCGAGATGATCGAGCATCATCGCCCCGCACCAGATCTGCCCCATGGGGTTGGCAATCCCCTTGCCGGCGATATCCGGGGCCGAGCCGTGGACCGGTTCGAACATGGACGGATATTCCTTTTGCGGATTGATATTGGCCGATGGCGCCACGCCGATACTGCCGGCGATGGCCGGGCCGAGGTCGGTCAGGATATCCCCGAACAGATTGCTCCCCACCACCACGTCAAAATCCTGTGGATGGGTAACAAAGCGGGCGCAAAGGGCATCGATATGAAATTGATTCGTGGTGATCTCCGGGTATTCCAAGCTGACTTCTTTAAAGACCTCGTCCCAGAACGGCATGGTAAAGTTGATCCCGTTCGACTTGGTGGCTGAAGAAACCTTGCCCCGACCGGTTTTGCGCGCCAATTCAAAAGCGTAACGAATAACCCTTTCGACCCCGAAACGGGTAAAGACGGTATTCTGGACCACCACTTCCTGGGCTGTTCCCGGATAGAGCCGCCCGCCCATGTTGGAGTATTCCCCTTCGTTGTTCTCGCGCACCACCAGGAAATCGATATCCTCCGGCTTCTTATCAGCCAGCGGCGTGCGCACCCCGGGCAGCAGCTTGACCGGGCGCAGGTTGATGTACTGCTGGAAGGTTCGGCGGATCGGCAGCAGCAGCCCCCACAGGGAGACATGGTCGGGAACGCCGGGGAAGCCCACCGCGCCAAGATATATGGAAGCACAGGAGCGCAGGGTATCCAGCCCGTTTTCCGGCATCATCCGGCCGTGTTTCAGGTAGTATTCGCAGCTCCAGTCGAGATCGAGATATTCCAGGCGCAACCCGCCGTGGACCTCACAAAGAGTATCCAGCACTTCGCGGCCGGCGGCCACTGTTTCCTTGCCGATTCCGTCACCGGGGATTGCGGCGATCTGAAAAACATTCATGTCCAAACCCTTTCCCTGAAGAGAGTTCAAGCAACTGTCAACCGGTCTCGCCTCAACCGAAAATCCGCCCCGGAGGCAAAGGAACCTTCAACAGATATTCAAAGACAAAGACCAGCAAATAGGTCATGGCCAGGGCGATGATAACGGCACTCAGGATGCAGCGGAGCGAGGTGCGCCGCTCACTTAAATACCAGGTGATACTGCCGAAACCGACCACCCCGGTCAGGGCAAATCCCAGGTAGCGAAGCAAAGTCGCCCAGGCCAGCAGAATAACCGCCACCACGATCATTTCCCGCCAGTGCTTTTTTCCCTTTTCCGCGCTGGCCCCGTCACCATCCTTGATGGTTCGATACGGCGTGAACGAGAGAATAAAGGTGATTGCCACCAGCAGAAACAGACAGCCCATCACCACATCGGGGAAGATCCCCCCGAAGGGCGTCATGTAGTTGCGTTCCGACCAGAGTACGGCGACAAAGATAAAGATCAGGATGGACCCGAGCAGGTCCCTGGCTTTGGCACTCATGGGCTACTCCTCCTTGTCGGTGTCGAAAGGCACTTTGCGGCCGGTCGGTCGGCGCAGGAAACGTTTGATATGACCCAGGTACGGCCAGAAGAAGGACATCAGGCAAAACGCGATCAGGACCCAGGACAGCGGACTGGTAAACAGGGTGACATAGGGCCAGGCATTACCCTGCCCCATCAGGTAACTCTGCACCAGCCCTTCTTCCATGATCGGTCCCAGGATCAGGCCGAGGACAATGGGCGCACCATGGAAACCGAGATAGCGCAGGCCGAAACCGATCACCCCGAAAATCAGCATCAACAGGACATCGGTATAATTGTTGCGAATGGCATAGGAGCCGACGATGGTGAGAATCCCGATGCCGGGAATCAGGTATTTCGGCGACAGGGTGGCGACAAAGCGGCTCAGCAGGCGTCCACCGTAGAGGCCGACCGGAATCATCACGATGGCGGAAAGGCCGACGGCGAGCATGAAGGTATAAGTAATGTCCGCGCGTTCCGTAAACAGCTCCGGCCCGGGTCGCAACCCCTGCAGCATCAACACGCCGTAGATGATGGCGTCAGGTGGTGCGCCAGGGATGCCGAGGGTGACCAGCGGAATCATGCCACCGCCGACCACCGCGTTGTTGGCAGCCTCGGTCGCGACGACTCCGTCAATAATCCCGGTGCCGAATTTTTCCGGGTGCTTGGAGGCCCGGCGCGCTTCGTTATAAGCCACCAGGTTGGCGATATTGCCGCCGGCCCCGGGCAGGATCCCGACCACCGTGCCGATGATGGAAGAACGGATCAGGTTGCCGGGTTTGGAAAGAACCTTGCGGACCGTATCGCCCAGCACACCTTTTTGTTTTTTGAACTCCAGAGCCTGATGATTCTTGACCCCGTTCAAGGCCAGGGTCAGCAGCTCTGGCACGCAGAACAGCCCGATCAGCATAACGATCAGGTTCAGGCCTCCCTGCATGGCCGGAATATCAAAGGTGAAGCGGACATCGCCGCCGATGGGGGCAATGCCAATGGTGGAGATCAGCACTCCCAGCCCGGCACCGGTCATCCCCTTTAAAAAGGACCCTGCCGCCAGGCTGGAGATAATCGTCAGGCCGAACACCCCGACCCAGAAATATTCGGCCGGACCGAAGCGCAGAGCTATTTCTGCCAGCGGCGGACTGAGAAAGATCAGCGCAATGACCCCGACCAGCCCCCCGACTGCAGAAGCGAGAGTAGCCGCGACGATCGCTTCTTCGCCCCGCCCCTGTTTGGCCAGGGGATAACCGTCAAAAGTCGTGCCGATGGAGCTCGGCGTTCCCGGCGTGTTGATCAGGATTGCGCTGAAGCAGCCGCCATAGATGCAGCCCATATAGATCGCCCCCAGCGTCACCAGTCCGGCCACCGGGCTCATGGTGTAGGTGAACGGGACCAGCAGCGCCACAGCCATGGTTGCGGTCAGCCCCGGGAGGGAACCGACAATCATCCCGGCTACGGTCCCGGCCAGCACCAGCAGCAGGTTTTCCAGGGAAAACACATGGGTCAGGCCCATAAGAATATGATTGAACACTGAGCAAGCTCCCGCGTAAAGATGGTTGGTTCAGAAGGAGCCGGTTCGGAACGGCGCCTGAACAGCGACGCCCTCCCGAACCGGCTGGGACAAACAGAGGGAATTACTTCTTGATCAGTCCCATTTCCGCCATCAGAACTTTGTATTCAGCCATCTTTTTCTTCACGAAATCAGTCGCTTCCTGCGGGCCCATGGCTTCGATCTTGAAGCCGTTTTCATCCATTTTTTTGACCACTTCCGGGTCCTTCATGACCTTGTCAAAGGTATCGGCCAGATATTTAATCCGATCGTCGGGAGTTCCGGGAGGGGCGGCAACGCCGCGATAGGCACCTTCAACCAGGTCATAGCCGAGCTCTTTAAAAGTCGGCACGTCAGCCAGCACCGACATCCGTTTATCGGACATGATGGCCAGGGGACGGAATTTATCCTTATAGCGGATCGCCATGGTCGAGTAGGTCATCAACGCGCCGACATGGCCGCCAAGCAGGGCCGGAGTCGCTGCACCGGAGCCGGAAAACGGGATGTAGGTCAATTTCACTCCGGCAGCTTTGTTGAGCATGATCACACCGAGTTCGTTGGCCGAGCTGCTGCCGCTGCCGCCCGCCGTAACCACACCGGGGTGCTCCTTGGCGTAATCGAGGAGATCTTGGAGGGTTTTGAACTCACTATCCTGACGGACCACCAGGATATTGGGGGTGCTTTCAAACATGTAGACCTGCTGCAGATCCAGGGTCTCATAACCGGCGTTGCCACGGGTCAGCGGTTGCAGGATGATATGCGGCAGGTTGTCGCCGGCGATGGTGTAGCCGTCGGGCTTGCTCTGAATCAGTTCGGACCAGCCGACCGAACCGCCCCCGCCGATTTTGTAGGAGACAATCACGTCCTGACCGAAATACTTCTTCAGCGGTGCTTCCTGAATCCGGGCGGTTAAATCGGACTCACCACCGGGATTGAAGCAGACAATGTAGGTCAGCGGTTTACTGGGAAAGGTCTCCGCGGCGACCGCCAGCGGCAAAGCCAGGACAACAGCCAATATCAGTAGTAATGCACAGATATTCCTTCTTTTCATGCCATTTCCTCCTTTTAGGGTTGGGGTGCTGAAACAGCCTCGAAAAATGAAGTCAAGGGACAGGCCAGGCCTGCTCCCGGCATCACAACAGAACAATCTGCCAGATCAAATCCTGATCGCTTACCGATTCATTAAAAATAGCGATATTCATGCCAACGAGAACAATCATCGTAAAATCAGGGTGTTTACAATTGTTGCATTGAAAAAAACTGCCCATTGTTGCAATATTGTTTCACAACGTTCCAACCCGTTTCACCAGGAGCCGCCATGTCAAAGATTGCCTGCATACTTCCGGATCAAAGGCTGTTCGAACAGACCCGCCTGGTTTTCCAGGCCCAGCATCAGGACATCCATATTGATATCGGCCTGCTGGAAGACGGCGTCCGCCTGGCCGAGCGCCTGAGCAAAGAGGGATTTGAGGTTTTCATCAGCCGTGGCAAGACCGCTGCGCTCATGAAGCAGGCCGGGCTGGAAGCATCCATCGTGGAAATGCCCTTTACGGTTCTGGACATTTTTCAGACCATAGAAAAAGCCAAATTTCACGGCCACCGGATCGGGGTGGTGGCCTTTGCACCGATGATCCTCGGCCTTGACCAGCTCGGTACGCTGCTCGGCGCAGCGATCCGTTTTTACCCCCTCGAAGACGAAGAAAAGGTTGAAGCAAAGATCCTTGAGGCGGTGGCCGACAGTGCCGACATCATCGTCGGCGGTGCGGTGATGGGGCGGGTCGCGGCCCGGCTCGGCATCCCTTTTGCCCTCATTGAGAACAGTCCTGAAAACATCATTCAAGCCGCCCAGGAGGCGAAAAACATCGCCTTTGCCAGGCAGTTGGAGAAAGCCAAGGGGAACCTGTTCCGCGCCGTCCTCGATTATGCCTATGACGGGGTGGTTTCGGTGAATGCCGAGGGACGGATCACCATCTTCAACCCGGTTGCCGAAAAGGTCACCCAGCGCACCGCGACAGAGGCCGTGGGCATGCCCATCGACAGCATCTGGCCTGAGCTCGCCCTTGACCGGGTGCTCAATTCCGGCCGGGAAGATCTCGGCCACCTGCTCACCGTGAACAATGAGCATGTGGTCTGCAACAAGGTGCCCATCCGGGTCAATAAACAGGTGGTCGGTGCGGTCGTCACCTTTCAGGACGCGACCAAGCTGCAACAGCTGGAAGCACGGGTCCGCCGCCGCTTGTTTGCCACCGGCCATGTGGCCGGCCACCGCTTTGCGGATATTATCGGCAACAGCGCCCGGATGCAGAAATCCATTGCCCTGGCCAGGGACTTTGCCGGCACCGATGCGGCGATTCTGATTCAGGGCGAGACCGGTACCGGCAAAGAGATCTTCGCGCAGAGCATTCATAACGCCAGTAGCCGCAGCCAGGGTCCCTTTGTCGCCCTGAACTGCGCTGCCCTCCCCGCCCAGATCCTGGAAAGTGAGCTGTTTGGTTATGTTGGCGGAGCTTTTACCGGAGCCAGCCAGAAAGGGAAAGCCGGGCTGTTTGAGATCGCTCACGGCGGAACTCTGTTTCTGGATGAGATTGCGGAAATGGAATATCGGACCCAGGGGAAACTGCTCCGGGTTCTGCAGGAAAAAAAGGTCATGCGCTTAGGTAGCGACCGGGTCACCCCGGTGGATGTCCGGATTGTGGCCGCCACCAACCGGGCACTGAAGAGCCTGGTCAACGAAAACAAATTCAGGGCCGATCTCTACTATCGCTTAAACGTCCTCCAGCTCAGGCTCTATCCATTGCGAGAACGCAGCGAGGACATCGCCCCCCTGGCTCATTTTTTTCTGGCCCGACATGCGGAAAAGATGAATCGGAAACTGCAATTTTCCAGCGCCGCCCTGCAGGAATTAACCCGCCAGCGCTGGCCCGGCAATGTCCGCGAACTGCAAAACATCATTGAACGAATCCTGGCCACCCTGAAGGGCTCAACGATCGATACCGAAATGGTCCAGCAACACCTGGAAGACCTGCATGAAGAGAATGAAATCCAGGCGCAAATCCGTCAGGACGAGATGGAAGAAATCAGGCAGGCGTTGGCTCTGACCAGGGGAAAACATGCGGAAGCTGCCAGGATCCTCGGCATCAGCCGGTCAACCCTGTGGCGAAAGCTGAAGAAGACAACCTGAGCAGTCCCGCCGGATCGAACCCGGCAGGACTGCGGTGAAGAAAGAGCAGAGTCGACGCGATCTCAGCCGAGCAGCTTTTCAATATCTGCCGGGCTGGGAACCTTGCCGGTGATCACAACCTTGCCATCAACAACTAGTCCCGGCGTGGTCATGACACCAAAACCCATGATTTGATTCAGATCGGTCACCTTCTCCATATCGTAATCAAGACCGAGATTCTCTGCCGCCTGCTTGGCGTTGTCCGCCAGTTTCTGACATTTGGCACAACCGGTGCCGAGAATTTGAATTTTTTTCATAATCTGCCTCCTCAAGGTTAGAAAAATGCCCCATAAATCAGTCCGCTAGCAGTTGCCATCAACATCACCAGGACCACAAAGACCACGGTTTTTTTTGTTCCCATCACGCTGCGGATGACCAGCATATTTGGCAAAGAAAGCGCCGGTCCAGCCAGCAAGAGGGCCAGGGCCGGGCCTTTCCCCATGCCGGCTCCCATCAGCCCTTGCAGAATCGGTACTTCGGTCAGGGTGGCAAAGTACATAAAGGCACCGAACACCGAAGCAAACAGATTGGCAAACAGCGAGTTCCCGCCGACCAGCGAAGCCACCCAGGCCGAGGGGATCAGCCCTTCGTGACCAGGCCGGCCGAGCAGAACCCCGGCAATCAGTACTCCGATCAGCAACAAGGGGAGGATTTTTTTGGCGAAATCCCAGCTTTCCTCGAACCATTGCCCCATCTCACCATCGCGGGTGCTTCCCAGATTACTTAATACGGCTAGGCCGATCACACCGAAGGTAAAGGCCAGTTCCGGATGCTGAGGGACCAGCACGGCCATGACCAGGGCTGGAGTTGCGGCCAACAGAACCCGCGCCGTCCCGACCTTGAACCAGGTTGCGAGCATCACTGCCAGGGCCAGGGAGAAACCGCTGGTGATCCACCACTTGGCGGTATAAATATCATGCCAGAGCCCGCTCGGCTGATCGGTCTTTCCCCAGTTGGCGAAGACCAGGATACCAACCATGGCGGCAAAATACAGGGCGGTCTGCCACAACGGACGACTGTCGTCATCCGCGGCCATAACCGGAGCGGCAGCAGCTTTTTCAGCTTCTTCATGACGGAAGAAAAAGTGCATCAGCAGGCCGATGACCACGGCAAAGACAATCGCGCCGACGGCCCTGGCGATACCCATCTCCGGTCCGAGAATGCGTGCGGTCAGGACAATGGCCAGAATATTGATGGCCGGTCCGGAATAGAGAAAGGCGCAGGCCGGACCCAGCCCGGCACCCATCCGATAGATCCCGGCGAACAGGGGCAGAATAGTACAGGAACAGACAGCCAGGATGGTGCCGGACACCGAAGCCACACCGTAAGCGAGCAGTTTATTGGCAGTCGGTCCCAGGTATTTCATCACCGCTGCCTGGCTGACGAACACCGCCACGGCGCCAGCGATGAAAAAGGCCGGGACCAGGCAGAGCAGGACATGCTCTCGGGCGTACCATTTGACCAGGTAGAGGGATTCCATGATCGCCCCCTGCACTCGCGGCACATCCACCGGCAGGAAAAAGCAGCCTGCAAAGACCACGATAATCCAGAACAACGGCTTCCATTCGGTTTTCCAATTCATCACATATTTTCCTATTTGGCTGATTAGCCAAGAATCAGGTTAAAAAAACTACTTGTTCAGACCGGCAAGAGAGGCCGCGTGATCTTTGACCTGCGATTCCAGTACCGATTCGACACAACCGAAAAAATTCAGGATGCAGGGCACGCGCAAGCTGTAAAAAACTTGATTTCCCCGCTTGTCATCGACAACGATACCGGCTTGTCTGAGAACGGAGAGATGCTTGGACACGGTTGAGACATCCGCCCCGATCATCTCGGTCAGATCACAGACGCAGCACTCCCCTTTTTCCAGCTCTTCAATGATAAACAGTCGACTGGGATGGGCCATCGCCTTGAGGACCTTGGCCCGCGCATCGAGATGTTTTTTGCGTTGCTGAAACATGATCGGCTCCTTTGTCTATTTGGCAATATAGCCAAATAGACAAAGGCAAGTCAAGACTTCATCAAAAAATGCAAAGCAGGCAGTGAATGGTAAGCTATCAACTGAATGAATGGACCTGACGGCGGGCGCTGTGCAATGAGAAAAATTCAACGAGGCCTTCTTTCTAACATATCAACCACCCATTGCGGCGCAAGGTTAGGCAAAGGCCCTCCCCCAGCAAAAGCCTTTTCGTAGCTGCTGATATCTTTTTTGCGTTGAGTTTCATATTGTTGCTTTTCTTCTGCGTTAGTGAGGACCTGTTCAATTTGGTCACGGGGCACCACGGCCACACCATCTGCATCAGCAACCACCAGATCACCGGGATTGACTCGGACCCCGCAGCAGACAATAGGCGCATTCACCTTGCCAGGATCTTTTTTGACCGGTCCGCGCGGCGTCAGTCCGGTCGAAAAGACCGGCAGCCCCAGTTCAATGCAGGCCAGCAGATCCCGCGAACAGCCATCAATAATAATGCCTTTGAAACCGACCGCTTTCGCGGCGCCGATAATCAACTCGCCGATATATGCCCGTTCGCTATAACCTTGTCCGTCAATAACCATGACAAATCCGGGCCGACCGGTGTAAGTAGCCATATGAATGGGAAAATTGTCTCCGTTTGCGGTCGCTACGGTGACCGCAGTACCGACCACCTGCATCCTGTTGTCAAGCGGTCTTATTGCAGAAGACATGCAACCTTCCTGCGGAATGTCCAGACCTCTCATACCATCGCAAAGCAGAGCGGCACCGAGCCTTTCAGCTCTTTGCAGATAATGATCCGGCAATAAATCGGGATAGAGGCTGTCAATGTGATCTGTCATTTAAAAACTCCGGAGTAACTGTTTAGCAACGCTCCCGCCCTGAGTGATGACCGAGTGGAAAAATACCCCTGTTACAAAGGCTTGTAAGCAGGGGTATCAGCAGGCTGTTGTTCAACAATCTTTCATGCTGCCAATAATTCAATTTTAAAATGGGTTGAAAGGCTGTTACTCTTCATTCAAATCAACTGCTTTTTGTTGTTTTTTTAGTTTATTGCCCAATTTTTTGCTGAACATGGATAAAACAACGACGCCAAGTAATACGAGCAGAATTCCCAAGCTGACCGGCCGTGTCACAAATATCGAGTAGTGTCCCTGCGACAACATCATGGCCTGGCGAAAGTAATTTTCTGTCAATGGAGCCAGGACTACGGACAAAATCAGTGGAGCGGTCGGGTAATTCAATTTCTTCATAATATAACCGATGACCCCGAAAAGCAGCATCACATAGATATCAAACTCGCCGTAACTGAGAGAGTAGGCCCCTACGACACAAAGAATCGCGACAATTGCCGAGAGATACCGCTGAACCACCCTGATAATATTAACAAAAATCGGTATCAGCAAAACATTCGACGCCAGCAGCATAAAATTGCCGATGATAAGACCGGCAATCATGGTCCAAACCACCTCTCCGGACTGAATCATTAATAATGGTCCTGGCTGCAACCCATACATGATCAGGGCGCCAAGCATGATAGCTGTCCCCCCGGAACCGGGAATCCCTAACGTAATTAATGGAATCAAGGCGCCGGGAACGGAAGAATTGTTCGCCGCTTCCGGGCTCGCCAGTCCGGCGATGGCCCCGTGGCCGAATTCTTCGGGCTTTTTGGATAGTTTTTTTTCTGTGGCGTAAGAAAGAAAGGTGGCAATAGTCCCTCCCGCACCAGGCAGGATACCGACAAGAGTACCGATAATCGATCCGCGTAGGGTCGGGTTGGCGATTTCTTTCATCTCGCGCCGACTCGGGATAAAATCGTTCAGCTTGAAAGTTGGTTTGCCCAGTTTGATGCGCACCGCCCCTTCAACATTAATCAAAACTTCACCAATGCCATAAAGGCCCATGATCATCGCAACAAAATCAACACCTTCAATCAATTCCGGCGTAAAAGCAAAACGCACCGTCCCGGACACGTAGTCACTTCCGAAACAGCCGACAACAATGCCGAACAGTGCAGCCATAATCGACTTGAGAACCGAATCGCCGGCAAGTAATACAATCGTGCTCAGGCCCATAATCATCAGCATGAAATATTCAGGGGCACCGAAATTAATGGCCAGGCGTGTCACTATGGGAGAAAAAAACACCAGGACAGCAAGGCCGAAAAAACCCCCGATAAAGGAACTAAAGGCAGAAATTCCCAAGGCAATTCCCGCCCGGCCATTTTTCGTTAAAGGGTAGCCCTCAAGCGCAGTAATAATTGCAGGAGCGTCGCCGGGCGTGTTAATCAGAATGGAGGTAATGCGTCCTCCATACATCGTCCCCATGTACACGCCCGAAATCAGGCAAAGAGCGCTGGAAACAGGCATACCAAAAGACAGTGGCAGCATCAGGGCGATTCCGGCTGACGGCCCCAGTCCGGGCAATGCCCCGACAATGGTACCGAACAGCGATCCCGCCAGGATAACCAGCATGTTGTAGGTGGTAAAAACATCCACCATACCGGAACTTAAACCATGTAGAGCTTCAAGCATAATCAGATCCCCGACAGATTAAATCCCGGCAGAGGTACACCGAGCCAGATTTTAAAAATACAGAAAACGATAACGGCCACGAGAATAGCGACAAGAATTGAAGATTTAAAACTGTTGTTTTCAGTGAATATGAAGCTGAAAATCATGAATAAAAGGATCGCCGGGAACATGCCGATAAATGAAATGGCGACAACCGTAAGGGTCAAGGCTATAAAAAAATACAAAGCTTTTAACGCCAGTTTTTTATCAGCAAAAAACTTTTTCTTTGTTCCGCTATCCCCAAAAAAAGTTTTTGCAAACATGGTAATGATTGTGGCCAGCATTAATATTGACGCAACTTTTGGGAAAAAACCCGGGCCGATTGTATATTCGGATCCCATGGACAATTCTTGGCTTTTCCAGATGATGACCACAGAAAAAAGTGCCATGCAGACGAGAAAAGCACGCTCTGCCAGTTTCATAAATGTCCCTTCAGCTATTCCGTTTTGGAGGAATATTCAGGATCGGCATTGTCATTCTCAAGCCGATAATCAACCAAACAAACACTCTGCTCTGCCGGATCCGGTATCAAAAGATAAAGCAGAACAGAGCGTGGGATCGGCACAACCGGCCCCACGCTCTGCTTGTGTTATTTTTTAAGAATTCCGACTTCGACCAGAGTGTCGTGATAGGTCCCATTCATAAAATCAAGATATTTGCCATAGTCATCGCCCTCAAGATAAGCAGGCAAAACTTTATTCTTTTCCAGATAGTCGATTCTCCAGGCATCGGTTTTCACCATTTTACGCAACGCCTCTTTATAAAAATCAGCAGCCTCTTTGGAGATATCGCCAGGAGCGGCAACACCACGGAACAGACCCAGAACTAAAGGATAACCAAGTTCGGTCAAGGTTGGGACGTCCGGCATCAGTTCAAGACGTTTTTCAGAACTGATCCCTAATGCCTTGAATTTACCAGCTTTGATGAAATCAACAGCGGAACCGGGGTTGGAAACGATCATGTCAACCTGATTACCCATCAAAGCCGCAACAACTTGGCCATCCCCCTGGAAAGGAATATAGTTCAACTTTTTATTAACGGCCTTTCCAAGTTGCACCGTCATGATATGTTCAAGGCTTCCCTGCCCTGAACCGCCAACGTTGAGAACCTCTTTACTTTTCAGAACGTCATCCAGCGAGTTAAAATTTTTCTCAGTATTTACCAGAATCACTTCCGGGTCGAACCCCAGGCGGGCGATCGGAGTGAAATTTTTGTACGTCAAGCCGATATCGGATTTTAGGGGTGTGGTAATAAAAGACGAGGTCGTCGCCATAAGATAGTGGCCGTCACCTTTATGCTTATTGACATAGCCCATACCGACAGCGCCACCACCACCCGGTTTATTGACAACATTAATCGGTGTTGTAATGATGCCTTCCTCACGCAGAATTTTTGTCATGGTCCGCATCATAATGTCATGCCCGCCTCCGGGACCATAACAGGCGATAAACTCAAGCGGGCGGTCAGGAAACTTGTCTGCAGCGATTGCAGAGGATGGTCCGAAAACGACCATCATAGTGGACATGAACAACCAAAAAGTCAGAGCCTTTTTCATTCTTCTCTCCTTTGTTTTTGTTAACGGTTAATAGTGCTCAGTTGAACTATTCTCTCTGCGGCTTCGATCACAGGCTTATCTATCATCTGGCCGTTGAAAACAAAAACACCTTCGCCACTTTGATCATGCAACCGGGCATATTCAAGCAGTTCCCTGGCCTGCGTTATCTCAATATCCGAAGGCATAAAAACGTCATTGACGGGTTCTATCTGGGATGGGTGAATACAAGACTTGCCGGCGAAACCAAGTTGCTTTGAGATCTGCGCTTCAGCACGTAATGCGTCATGATCTTTAATATTGAGAAATGCCGCATCATAAGCATCGATTCCCGCTTCGCCAGCTGCAATTCTAACTGACAACCGCACCTGATGAGTTGCCATAAGATCCTGTCGATTAACCCCCAGAGCTCCAAATAAATCGGCAAAGCCGATCTGCAACCCCATAACCCTGGAGTCAGCGCATGCAATTTCAGCAGCACAACGTAACCCTTTCGGTGTTTCGATGTTAGCGAGGATTGCAATTTGCCTTGTCATGCCCTGTTCTTCTTCCTCCTGACGTAAAAGCGCCACCGCTTTTTTAATATCAGCGCAAGATTCAACCTTAGGGATATTAACAATATCAAGGCGAGGTGAAACCACAGCTTTAATATCATCCGGAGCTTCCGGTTTGGACAGATCGTTGATCCGGATAATAATCAGCTTGTCGGTTTTTTTAACGTCATCCCCTTTGATAAAATCAGCAAGAGTCTTACGCGCGCTGCTTTTCAATGACGGGTGAACGGCATCTTCCAAATCAAAGGAGACGGCATCAACAGCAGACCTCAGCGCCTTGGAAAACAGGTCTGGGCGGTTTCCCGGAACAAATAGCTTGCTGCGTAATAAATAGCGGGTTCTCACTGGTCCCCCTTGGCGGCAAAGACGATTTTATCCTTGATCAGGGTATTAATTTCCGTTGCGGAATAGCCTGCCTCTTCAAGAGCTTCGCGCGTATGTTCGCCAAGTTCGGGAGCGGGACGGCGAAAACAACCCGGGGTTGACAGCAAACGGGGGGTGATCGTGTGGACAGGGATCGCGGTCATTTCTGAATCTGGCAACTCGACAACTATATTGCGGGCCTGGAAGTGAGGATCCTGTTCAATCTGGGCAATATCGTAGACAGGACCGATGGTAACGGAGGCCTTATCAAAAAATTCGACGCACTCCTGTTGATCCAGATTCCCTATGAATTCACCAATAATCCCGTCAAGAACCTCCGCATTTGCCACGCGATCTGCATTGGTCTTGAAACGCGGATCATCAATAAGCTCCGGTTTCCCGATTGATCGAAATAATCTTTCCGCCATACTTTGCGCCGAAGCAGACAGGGACACCCAACGATCATCTTTCGTCCGGTAAACGTTGCGAGGGCCACTGTTAGTTGAACGACTCCCGGTTCGTGGTTTTATCTGGCCTGTCAACCGATAGTTGGCCGCCTGAGGACCAAGGATGGAAAAGAGAGGATCCAAAAGCGGCAAATCGATAACCTGCCCTGCCCCATCGGCGATCTCGACATGACGCAAAGCGGCCATAACACCAAAAGCCCCATAAAGGCCTGCGGTCATATCTGCAAGATAAATAGGTGGAAGAACTGGCTCTCTATCGGAGAATCCATTCATAGAGGCAAATCCAGAAATCCCTTCAACCACGGTTCCGAAACCTGGTCGGTGCGCATAGGGCCCGTCCTGCCCCCACCCTGAGATGCGCACAACAATAAGTCTGGGATTTCTTTTTAAAAGGAGTTCCGGAGCCAGTCCCATTTTTTCAAGAGTCCCGGGTCGAAAACTCTCCACAAAAATATCGGCACCTTCGACCAGGTTTAGTACGACATCTGTTGCGCCCTTGGCCCGGAAATCAACACTCAAACTTTTTTTGTTCCGGCTGTAGGTTTTCCAAGCGGTAGAAATGCCTTCGACTTTCCAGTCCCGCAAAATATCACCTTTGACAGGCTCGACTTTAAGAACCTCAGCTCCAAAATCAGCCAAGCACATTGTCAACGTGTTACCCGCAACCAACCGCGACAAGTCCAAAACCTTAATGTTTTGCAAAGGACCACAAGGAGCATTCAAAAATTCAATTGTCTTGAAAATCTGCATTTGTTTTAGCCATCCCATCAAATGTTTAATTGTTTAACAAATTGACAATCGAACATTAGGGCAAGGTTTGGCTGTTGTCAATGACTATTTTCTGTTATATTTCCTTAAAAATAGGTTGGTCTTCCAAATTGTTGAGAAACAAAACAAGTAATCTTAGATGGGCCGCCGACACCATCAAAAAGACTCTAACCTGCTGTTTTTAAAGAAGATAAAATAACTGATAAAATCCGGAGAGGATCAACTCCCCGTAAGGCAAACAAGATGAAGACAATATCCGGAAACAGGAGGGGATGTGACAAAATCGCTGAAATTTAAAACTTTCAAAAATGAAAATTTATCCGAAAAAGTTGCCAATGAAATCATTCAGATGCTTCATGACGGCAAGTTGAAGGCAGGAGAAAAGTTGCCGCCAGAGCCGGAGCTTGCCGCCGAATTCGGAATTAGTCGAGGAGTGTTAAGGGAGGCATTAACCATTCTCAGCGCCAAAGGTTACCTGCGCAGAACCCCTGGCTATGGAACTTTTATTCGGGACTTGCCCGACATCCAAAACGATAATACCGATTCATTAAAAAACCTGTTTAAAAAAGCCTCCTACAGTGATGCCCTGGAACTCAGATCACCCATGGAAGAATTATGCGTCCAGCTTGTGATTGAACGGGCCTCCGATAGTGACATTGAGACACTTTACAACGACATAAAAAACCTGCAGGACAAGGGGCTATCCGCTGTAGCTAATTTTAATTTTCATTTGAGGCTTTCGGAACTGACCAAAAACGTTCTTCTTATTAACCTGATGTCTTCCTATTCAGATCTGATCAATGATTTTGCACATGAAATGTATGTCATTGACGACAGATACAAAATCGCACTAAGAGAGCATATTCAGATCATGGAAGAGATTCGCAAAAGAGATATACAATCCGCTAAAGCGGCCATGAAAAAACATCTTACCGAAGCCAACACCATGTTACTGAAAAAATAGTCTGCAATTACGCAATCGATACACCTTCCCAAGTTTTGGGAACAACTGGGTTCAAAGAGATCCTTGCGACTCCTAGTTACGGATTGGTTGTTTTCCGCGCAAAAAGTTTGCATTCAAATACAGAGACATCTCCCTATCAGCAAAAAAATTATCGGGCGACATGATTCTGAATTATATTTGGGTCTACCACCGGGAAAAAACACAATGACAGCATCTGATGATAAAATTTTTTCAGATAATGCTGCCGTCCTGGAAATCGACGCCCTATGAAAAAGTTCACTCTCTGGATCGGTTTGACGCTACTGGTCATTCTTCTGCTCGGTGGCATCGGCTGGATTTATGCGGATCAGCTGCTGAACGGGATCGCCCGCCCACAGCTGGAGAAACTGGCAGCAACCCTGCTCGACGGCCAGGTCAGCATCGCGCGCCTCCAGCGCACGGATCAGGGGCTGGAAGCCCTTGACCTGGAGATCTCCACTGCCCAGGGCAATATTGAAATCGCTCAGCTGAGGATCGATTTCAGCCTGACCTCGCTCTGGCAACGCCGCCTTGATAAATTACTTATCAGCAAACCCCGCCTGCGGCTGACCTTGCCGGCAGATCAAGGGCAGAGCGCAACGTCTGCCCGGCAATTGCCCATCCGCCCACCCTTGACAATTGCGCTGATCCGCATAACCGATGGCCGGCTGCAAATCAATACACCATCCCACAGCGTCCAGTTTCAGCAGCTCAACGTCAGCGGTTCCCTGGACTTGCATAGCCCGTTCAGCCTGACCGGCACTTTCGGCCACACGGATCAAGACCAGCAGCCTTTCTCCATAACCGGGGAACTGCAGCTCACCCCCACTGCGGCCCTGACCATACAGAGCCTGACCTGGCTGGAGCAACCCATCCTCACAGCACCTCTGACATTGGCCCTGGCTGATGACGGGATTGACCTCCAGGAAACCCGCTTTACCCTGGTAGATTTCGACAGCAGGCAGCTACAGGAGCTGTTCAGCGCTTTGGGCCAGCCGACACCCCTCCCCAAAGAACTGAGTTTTTCCCTGAACAGGGTGAAAATAGGCTTTACACTACACAACAACAGCATCCAACTGAAACTGGCGGTAGCCACCGGAAAACTGGCCTGGAAGCAGTTCAGCGGACCATTTTCCGACCTCGCTGCGGTTGTCACCCAGAGTGCGCAGGGTTGGGATATCAACGGTCAGCTCAGCGGACCGGCGCAGACGGCGTTGTCCTTTACCACGAGTCTCGACAACCGCAACCGGTTGACCGGCACGGCAAAACTGCGCAGTCCTGACCCCGGTAGGCTCAAACAGGCTTTGTTCGGTGGCGCGGACCTGAAAATAAGTGGCGGCCTGCAACTGAAAGCAGACTTTTCCCTGGCCGGGAACCACCTGGAACTCAGTACCACCCTGCAGGGAACGCCTGATAATGAACGCAACACCGCCGACCTGTTCAATATCAGCACCATCAGCGGACAGCTCAAGCTGGCGCTGCAGGATGGCAAGGAGACTTTCTCCCTCGTATTGGCCCAGGCCAGCCACCCTCTGCTGACCGCTTCGGGAACATTTCAGGATATCAAAGCATCCCTGCAAATTGCTGAGCTGACAGTCATCAATCAAGTGCTTCCACCGGAACGCATCCCGGCTGAGATCCGGGAAGCCAGCGGCATCAACGTGCAAGGACGATTCACTGCAACTCAATCCGGCTGGACCGGCCAAATTGGAATCAACCTCGATAAAGCTGTCCTGGCCGGGCTCACGCTGAGGAAGCTGACCGGCCGGTCGCAGCTGCGAATAACCGCTGACCAGCTCAATTTCAGAGAGTTATCAGCGACTAGCGAAGTCGCTTATGGCGCAGTTCTGAACGGAAGACTCGGGGTCACGGCAACGGCGGACATGTCCGGTTCCGGCTATTCCATTCAGCTGACCCGGTTTTCAGTCGACGACCTCAATTACAACTCGGCGGACGGCCTGTCCGGAGTCGGGGCCGCTGCTCTCTCCGTCGCCGGCACGATCACCGGAGACTGGCCGGTGCAGGACATCGACCTTGACCTGAACGGCAGTCTCCGCGTCCGCGAAGTTCTTGCCGGGGTTTTCTATGCCGACTTGTCCCAGCAGCAGGCAAACTTCTCCTTGCAGGGTCGGGCCGATCTGATCGACATGGAACTGACTGCAAAATCCCTGCAAATCGAACTGCCACAGGTAGCCAGGTTATCGGCCCAGGGACGGCTCGGAGGACAGCTTCTCAAAACAAAGTTCAACATAGAATTTTACGATATGACAAATAGTTATAAAAAAACTATTCAACCATTACTGGAAGGAACCTGGCCACAGCTGACCGCCCTGGATCTTTCCGGAGCTGCAGCGCTCGACGTTCAGTTGCAAAGTCAAGCCACGGGCTGGCTGGTTGCTGGAACTCTCAAGCTCAGCGCGCTCAACGCCCGGTGGAACAATGATCGAATCGTCATTGCTGATGGTCACGGCGCCCTGCCCTTCATTGTTGGCCGCGGCACTCTCGCAGAGGCCAACGCCCCTTCCCGGCAACAGGGAGCCATCAGCGTCCAGTCTCTGGTCCTCGGTCCAGCCCGGCTGGAGCAGGCCCGTGTTGAAATTCTTGCCGAGCGCAACCGAATCGCGCTGCCCTCTGCCCTGCGTTTGCAGCTGGCTGACGGAACCCTGGCCATTGAGGATGTCGCCCTGGCCTGGAATGACGATCTGCCGCAGGGGGAGCTGACCATCAACATCGTCGGGGTCAACCTGGAGAGTCTGACCCGGGAGCTGGGACTGCCTGTCATGCAGGGCAGTCTGAGTGCCGACCTCGGCAAAATCCGTTACAGTAACCGGGAACTCAGCACAGCTGGAGTCGCCGGTATCAACGTTTTCGACGGCCGCTTTCAAATCGGCAATATGCGCTTAAGCCAACCCTTTTCCAGCCATCCGACTTTTTTTGCGGACATCGATTTTGACGGTCTCGACCTGCAACAGGCGACCCGGACCTTCGACTTTGGCGAAATGAATGGCATACTTGACGGATATATTCATGGCCTGCAGCTGTACGGCGCCACCCCGGCGGCTTTTGTCGCCTCGGTTTCCACCCGCACGGCCGGAACCCGCAACATCAGCGTCAAGGCCTTGAATAATATCAGCATCCTCAGTCAGGGGGGGATTTCAGCAGCTCTGTCCCGAGGCATTTACCGGTTCATCGATTTTTACCGGTATCGAAAAATCGCCTTCGACTGCTCGCTGGTCAATGATACCTTTACCCTGATCGGCACGGCGCTGCCTGATTCGAAACGCTATCTGGTGTATGGAGCCTTGTTGCCACCGCGTATCGATATCACCATCAGCACCCCGACCATTTCCTTTAAGGAAATGCTCAAACGGCTCAGCCGGATCGATCGCACCAGCGGCAAAACCGCTAATGACACGGCTCCCACGGGAACGGGCGGGTAAAAACTGTGCCGGATGTCTCAAGCAGTCTCTGGCCCGGTCGCGACAATCACCAGTTGTCGGCCGGGCAGAAAAAGTTTTTGGATGGACATTTCAACAACCAGCTCAAGGAGAAAAAAAATGAAAACTGTCCTTCGCAGTTTCAGCCTGATGTTGACCCTGGCAGTATTTTCCTGCGTGACCATCAACATCTATTTTCCGGCGGAAGAGATGCGTGGTGCCGCCGATAAGATCGTCAACGAGGTCTGGGGTGAAAAGCCGACCGGCGGAGATAACAACCCCGCCCCGCCCGCCAATCAGCCACCGGGGAGTGGCTTTTACCAACTGTTGTTACCCACCGCCGCCTATGCCGCCCAGGATATCAACGTCAGCACCCCGGCGATCCGAGCGATCAAGGACTCCATCAAACAGCGCGCCGGCCAGCTCATCGAACTGCTCAACTCCGGCAATGTGGGCTTAGGTCACGACGGCCTGCTCAAGGTACGCACCACGGAAGGGCTGTCCCTGAAGCAGAAAGGACAACTCAATCAGTTGGTTAAGGCGGAAAATGACGATCGCCTGCGCCTCTACCGGGAGATTGCCAAGGCCAATAATTTTCCCGATAAAGCTGACGAAGTGCAGAGCATCTTTGCCGACTCCTGGCGGGATCAGGCTCAGAAAGGCTGGTACATGGAAAGCCCCGACGGGGGTTGGAAGCAGAAATAGAACACTAACCATGTCACTGAGAAACCGCCGGCATTCCTTCCGGGTGCCGGCGGTCTAGAACCGGGAACGGCCTGTCCTGAGCGGCCCGGTATGCACGCCACGCCCCCCTCTGTCCGAACAATCATGGGAGAAGCCGCCTGTTTTACCCGGCGCCCGCACTCGTCTTTGCGCCCCGGTCCTGCTGCCCGGCTTGTCCCGGCCCCTCTCCGTCTTTCGCCGTTTATAATTTTAGAACTTCATTATTATTTAAAAATAACATCGTTTTGAGTTGAATATTTCAAAAAGCAATCAATACTGATTTATATCACTCTTCAATTCACCATCCCAACAAGTAGGATAATCGCCAGAAAGGAGGTATTATTTTATTCCTGAGGATTGTTTGAGTCGCAGTTCCATATTCAATTGGATGTCAGGGAGGCAAAAAATGTCAAAGATGAACAAGATCTTGAAAGTCCTGGTTCTGATCAATCTATTCACCGTTTTTGCTCTATTTCCCCCGAGCATGAACACCGCCTCGGCAAAACCCTACCAGTACAGTCAATCGAAAAAAAGCCACCTGGATCATGGCCACCACCCCGCCGTTCACTCAAAACACTTTAAATTTCAGCCCCCCGGCTCTCTGGACGATCGTCCTTATCCGGAGTACGATTACAGTCGGGCAAACCGGCTTCCCGCGGAAATGATCGGATACTGGGAAAAATCCTTTAATGTCGACGGGTTCATCCGTACCGCCAAGATCTATATCTCCCCGGAAACGCCAATCCGCTCCTATTACACCGTGATCGCCGTCCCGGACGGTGTGAACACGGCGGAGTTTTTATGGAAAGCGGGCTGGGTCGATATGGCGAACCACAGGGGAGAAGGCCTGTTCGTTCTTGAACCGGGTGCCGGAGGCTGGGGAAGTTACGAAGAAGAAATCGCTTATGTGAACGCCGCCCTGGGTTTCTACGCCTCCAACAATTATTTTTCCATATTTGGGGAAAACTATTTCGTCGGGTATGGTAAAGGAGCTCCAGCCCTGGAAGCCTGGGCTGTCGCCAATCCGCTCAAGGTCATCAGTCAGGTTTATCTGGATTCGAAAGGACTTCCCGCCTCATTTATCGAACAGTATGCCGCTCTTGAATACGGCGGCGAAAATGGAAGTTACGGGGTTATCGAGTTTCCGGAGGGTTTTGAAAAGCTGACCTACGCCGAGACCGTGTTGCCGACCTGGTATATCAACCCCGCAAGGAGTGCCGCCGCCAGCATCGCCTACTGGAAAGCCTCCAATGACTGTCAATCCAAAGGGCACGGAGACAGGGATTTCGGCATGGTTTACATGCAGAAAGACCCTTCGAACCGCTGGATGACCTCGTATATGGGCTCAATTTCAAAAGTCGCCATTCTTGACCGCCCGGTCAGCTACTGGAACAAAAACACCCAGAGCGATATCCAGGAGTTCATGTACTTCTATTCACGCTACGAAAACGCAGTCGGGTATGCCAATCAACTGGTCATAAGGGCCGATTATAAAAAACTTGGCATTGAAATCTTCAACATGATGGTCAACGGCTATGTCCGGGAGTTCATGGTATACGCCCCCAGGTCGGCTAGGTTCATCTGGGGCGACGCCGCACCGGTTCTCTTCGTATGGGCCGGAAACAGCCAGACCGACAAGGTTTTCATCGATGCTACAGCCTGGTGGAAGGTCGCCAGCAAAGAAGGGGTTATCCTGGTGCTTCCCTGCGAGCAGTACAGCAGCAGCTCCGTATCCGTGAGCCATAGAGACAATGACATGTTCTTCCAGCAGTTACGCGATTTTGTCTCCACGAATTACTCCATAGACCCAGCCCGGATATACAGCACGGGTCAATCGGCCGGAAGTATGGCAACACAGAGCTTCGCCGTAGCCAAACCGGAATATTTCGCGGCTGTCGCCTCGACATCCGGCCCGTCGGCTCCGGATGCCGACGGAAACGTCCGGCTCGACGGTTTCAGCGGCCCCACCACCCCGGCGAGCTACGAGATGATCCCGAACTACATGATTTATGGTGCGGGAGACATCACCTCTTTCGGTGGTTCACTGTGGGATTTGGAATTCAACAGCCTCGACAGCTGGGCGGGCTATTTCCTGAACGTAAATGGAGGGCTTGCCCTCGGTGACGGCTCTGGCTACACCATGAGCGGCTGGCATGACCGTTTTCATACCTGGACCTGGAACAGGGAATTCGCGGGAATGGACGTCCCGGTTTTTAAAGTCGGAAAGAACCTGTTCCGGTCCCACAACTGCATTCATGAAGAGATGCCACTGCTCTGGAACTACCTGAAACACTTCAGCAGCGAAACGGATGCCGGGGGGAACCTGACTCGTTATTACAGTCCGTCCGGATTCAAGGTTGCCGGCGATCGTATTCAGATCTACCCGGAGTATTAAATTCCGGTTCTTGACAACCAGATTTTTTTCGCTGCAGTCCATAACGAACCCCGGGGTGTCTTGAAAGACACCCCGGGGTTCGTATGGCTTTTTCTCATTGGCTGTCGAAAACAGCGCATAATCCATGTCATTCTTACAAATCGATCAGATTATTCAACAGAATACGGACGGCGAATGGGACGGCCCCGGCACGGCGAAAACAAAGATCAGCACCAAGGGCTGCTGATCAATCCGGCGCCTTTTTCACCCTGAGGTTTATACTGCAGCTCTGCTCGCCACAGCTCAGCCAGATTGCGCCGTCCTGTATCGTAAATTGCAGCTGCATGCTGCGATCGACCAGACTGCCAAGCATTTTACTGGCGTCTTCAGGAACATCAACGACATGAAGGTTGGCAAAACGCTGCAACTTGGCGTTGTTCTTCTGCCACCAGAGATCCGCACCACGGCCACCGTAAGTGTACAGGTAAACCTGAGTCGCCCGATTGCAGGCTTTGCGCACCCGCCGTTCATCCGGCAGGCCGACATCGATCCACAACTCGATCTCTTCCGTTAATGATCGTTTCCACAAGTCCGGCTCGTCATCCACGCACAACCCCTTGGTAAAGGTGAGCCGCTCATCGGCGTGCAGGGCGAAGGCGAGGACCCGCACCATCATCCGTTCATTGGTCTCGGATGGGTGGCGGGCCAGGGTCAACTGGTGCTCCGCATAGTAATTGCGATCCATATCGGCAATTTGCAGATTTATTCTAAAGATGGTTGCAGTCAGGGCCATCAGCGGTTCCTTATCTGTAAGCTGTTTGATAAATGAATAAAACCTGGAGAAAACCAACAGGAGGGTTGAAAAAGACCACCCGCGGATTGCTTCAAATACGCTCGGTGAAGAGGGTCACAATCCTTTTTAACCGCTCAGCCGCGGGCCTGACAGACGCTTTTCCGCCAGCCTGCCAAGGAAACAGCCCCCGCAGGTCATTATCCCCGTTGGGAACGGATGAGGCAGAACCGGTCCCAGACCAACAATGAACGACAGGTGGCGGAACCGCTGTGGCCGGCCGAAAAAGCTCAGGAATGCTTGATAAAATTGCCGTCACGCAACTCGTCAAAAGCCAGTTGCAGCTCTTCCTGAGTATTCATCACGATCGGCCCGCCCCAGGCAATAGGCTCGCCCAGAGGCTTGCCGGAAATCAGCAAAAACCGCAGTTCCTGTTCTGCGGCAACGACCTGAATCTGTTCTCCGTCCTCAAACAGGACCAGGGTATGATCGCCGATGGGGACGCTGTCGTCCTCCTCGAAACGCCCCTCCCCGGCAAATATATAAGCAAAGACAGTATGTCCTGACGGGGTCGGGTGATGGAAGGTTCCATGGGCGGGCACGCGGACATCCAGGTATTCAGGTTCGATCATGACATCGGTGACCGGCCCGGCAATCTCACCGACCCGACCACAGACCACCTTGATCTCGACTCCACCGTCCAGTTTGACCGTCGGTATCTGCGCTGCGGTGATATCCCGGTAGCGCGGCGGCATCATTTTATGCGCGGCAGGCAGATTGGCCCAGAGCTGGAAACCATCCATTCGCCCCTGCTGATCACCCTTGGGCATTTCCTGATGAATGATCCCGCTGCCGGCCGTCATCCACTGAACATCACCATCACTGATATCTCCCTTGTTGCCGAGGCTGTCACCATGCTCAACATCTCCTTTGAGCACATAGGTGATGGTTTCGATACCGCGATGCGGATGCCATGGAAAACCTTTTTGGTAGTGAGCCGGATTATCAGAGCGAAAATCATCGAGGAGCAGAAATGGATCAAAAAGCTCTGTTTCGTTATTGGCGAATGCCCGGCGCAGGTGCACGCCAGCCCCGTCCATGGTCGGGACACTGGTTGATATCCGTTTGATTCTGCGTCTGATCATAAGCTCCTCCTGTCAAAATTTCAGATTGGCCGCAGGCAGTATAGCAACTGCCCGGCCAATGAAACACTTTAAAATTTCGCTTCAGCAACAGCCCTTCCGCAATTGCGACAACCGACTTTCATCTTGCAGGAAACCGTCGCCTGCTTTACTTTCTGGGCATGAACGCGTTACCCATCGACATCATCCTTCCCGAACTGCGCCAGGCCTTGGCAGAGAATACCGCAGTGGTTCTGCAGGCCCCGCCCGGCGCCGGGAAAACCACCCGCGTCCCCCTTGACCTGCTGGCCGAGCCCTGGTTGGAGGATAGATCGATCCTGATGCTGCAACCGCGTCGGCTGGCTGCCCGTCACGCCGCCGAATACATGGCCGCCCAGCTGGGCGAAAAAGTGGGGAACAGGGTCGGCTACAGTGTTCGCTTTGAAAGCAAACGCTCCCGGGCAACCCGTATCGAGGTGGTCACTGAAGGGATCCTGACCCGGCGGCTTCAGGCCGATCCTGAACTGACCGGAATCGGCTTGGTCATTTTCGATGAATTCCATGAACGCAACCTCCATTCCGATCTGGCCCTGGCTCTGTGTTGCGATACCCAGGCGGCCCTGCGCGAGGATCTGAAACTGCTGGTGATGTCCGCCACCCTGGATGCGGAACCGGTCGCGGCGCTGCTGCACAATTGCCCGGTGCTGACCAGCGCCGGACGCTCCTACCCGGTGACCACTCGTTACCTCCCCCACCCCAAGGAACGCAGTATCGCCGCCAGCGTTGCTGCCGGAGTACGGATTGCGCTGCAGGAGACGGATGGTGATATCCTCGCTTTTTTGCCCGGCGCTGGTGAAATCCGCCGCTGTGCCGAAGAGCTGGACAGCTTGCCTGAGGTCGATGTCCGGCCCTTGTTTGGCGCCATGCCTTTCGCTGACCAGCGCCTGGCCTTGGAGCCCGGACCTCGCCGCCGGGTAGTGCTGGCCACCAATATCGCGGAAACCAGCCTGACCATCAGCGGCATCAGCAGCGTGGTCGACAGCGGCTGGGAGCGTCGCCCCCGCTTTGATCTCGGCAGCGGCATCACCAGAATTGAACTGAAGCGGATCTCGGCAGCCAGCGCCACCCAGCGCCAAGGGCGCGCCGGACGCCTGGGCCCGGGGCATTGCTTCCGGCTGTGGAGCACTGGTCAGCAGGACCAACTGCTGCCCCAGGCTCCGCCGGAAATCCGTAACGCCGACCTGGCGCCATTACTTTTAGAGCTGGCCTGTTGGGGCGAAAACAATCCCGAGCGGCTCACCTGGCTCGACCCGCCGAGCCCGAGCCAGCTTGAGCAGGCCGGTCAACTGCTACAGCAGCTGGGCGCCCTCGACCGCCATGGCCGGCCGACCGATCTTGGTAAACGGATGGTGCGCCTGCCCTTGCCGCCGCGCCTGGCCCGACTGCTGCTGGCAGCGGAAACTGACGGCGCAGACGCACTGGCCTGCGAACTTGCGGCCCTGCTGAGTGAAAGGGACCTGCTCCCCCCCACCGCGGCCCAGAGCATCACCGCTTGTGATCTGGAGACCCGCTGGCAGTTATTATCGCAACGCCCGCCATTGCCCGGCACCGCGGCAGTGCGCCGTGCAGCCGCTGACCTGCAACGCCTGCTTGGCCAGAGCATGCCAACAGCCTGGCCCGCGGATCCGGAACAGATCGGTCGCTGGCTGGCCACAGCCTGGCCAGACCGCATCGCCCGGCAGAGGGAGCCGGGGACCGACCGCTACCTGCTCAGCGACGGCAGCGGTGCGGTGCTCTCCGCGCGCAGCGGGGTCAAGCGACCACCGTTTCTCATTGCCATTGAATTAGAACAACGCGAGAATCAAACGGACATTATTGTCGCCAGCAAGATTGACCGTTCCACCCTTGAAGAGATCTTTGCCGAGCGATTGCAGCCCCGGCGTCAGGTTTATTGGGAGGAACGGGAAGACCGGGTGGTAGCGAAAGAAGTCGTCAGCCTGGGAGCTCTGGCGCTGAGCGAACGCCCCCTTAAAGCGACCCGCCAGGAGCAGGTTCAGGCCCTGTTGGCCGGGATCCGCCAGTTTGGTATCGAAGGTTTGAACTGGCCTTGTGCAACCCGGCAGTTCCTTGCCCGGGTTCGCCACTGCGCCGCGGCCGGGTTGGAGGACGGTTGGCCCGACCTCAGTCCGAGCGCCCTGGAAGCCCAGCTGGAAGAGTGGTTGGCTCCTTATGTTGAAGGGATCACCACGCGAACGGCCCTGGAACGCTTCGATCCCCTTCCCGCCTTACAGAACTTGCTCCCCTGGGAACTGCGTTCCCGTCTTGAACATTTGGTGCCGGAACGGATCGAGGTCCCCAGCGGCTCGCACATTCGTCTTGACTATTGTACCGATGGTCCTCCGGTATTGGCAGCCAAACTGCAGGAACTGTTCGGCCTGCGCCAGGGCCCGACCATTCTGGGCGGTCGCCTGCCGGTACTGATCCACCTGCTCTCGCCGGCCGGCAGGCCCCTGGCCGTGACCCGGGACCTGGAGCATTTCTGGGACCAGGTCTACCCTGAAGTCCGCAAAGAGATGCGCGGCCGCTACCCTAAACACCCCTGGCCGGACGATCCCTGGAACGCTCCGGCCACGGCACGGACTAACAGACGGTTGAAAAACAGCCTCTGACCCCATAGATGATTGTCGATCAACAAGAGACGCTCCCCTGCCTGGACCATGAATAAGCAACAAAACCTGTTATGCTTTGAGTGAAAACTGAACGGCTTTGAATCCTGGTTTCTGACAAAGCGGTTAAAGTTCAATCAGATCGGCACTTATTTTTTTAGGAGAGATAACGATCATGCAGAACGTCAATCGCAAAATCATCCTGAATTCACGTCCAGTCGGGGCCCCCACTGAAAACAACTTCAGACTTGAAAAAACAGCTATCCCGGTTCCTGAGAAGGGGCAGGTTTTGTTGCGGACCCTGTATCTGTCACTTGATCCATATATGCGTGGTCGCATGAGTGATGCCCCGTCCTACGCCCCACCGGTGGAGGTTGGGGCCGAAATGGTCGGTGGCACCGTTTCACGCGTTGAAAAGTCCCTTCATCCAGATTATCAAAACGGCGATCTGGTCCTCAGCTTCAATGGCTGGCAGGATTATGCCCTTTCCGATGGCTCGGATCTCGGCAAAATTGACCCGCGGATTCCAAAACCTTCTTTAGCTCTTGGCGTTCTCGGTATGCCTGGCTTTACAGCCTATGTTGGCCTGCTTGACATTGGTCAACCAAAAGCAGGTGAAACAGTCGTTGTCGCTGCCGCCAGCGGTGCAGTCGGCTCGCTCGTGGGACAGATTGCCAAGATCAAGGGGTGCACTGTGATTGGTGTAGCTGGTGGTGAAAAGAAATGCCGCTTTGCGACTGAAGAGTTAGGCTTTGATGCCTGCATCGACCACTACGCTGCCGATTTCGATAAACAGTTAGCGCTGGCGTGTCCCAAAGGGATCGACGTCTACTTCGAAAGCGTCGGCGGTAAAGTGTTCGATGCCGTTCTACCTTTATTGAATACGGCCGCACGCATTCCTGTGTGTGGGCTGATCGCCCACTATAACGACACCGCGCTGCCCGAAGGGCCGGACCGGCTTGGACTGTTGGCTCGCACATTGCTCACCAAACGGATCAAAATGCAGGGATTCATCATCTTTGACTATTACAATCATCGTTATGACGAGTTTTTCAGCCAGATGAGTGACTGGGTCAAAGAGGGTAAGATCAAGTTCCGCGAAGATCTGGTTGATGGGCTTGAAAACGCGCCGCAGGCCTTTATCGGTCTGCTCCAAGGCAAGAATTTCGGCAAGTTGGTCATTCGAGTCGCCAATGACTGACGCATCTGTTCAGCAAGGAGTCAACATGAAAATATTAATGGTTTTGACCTCACACGATAAACTCGGTAAAAGCGGCGAAAAAACCGGTTTCTGGCTAGAAGAATTTGCCGCACCTTACTACGTCTTCAAAGACGCCGGTGCTGAAATCACCCTTGCGTCCCCCCTCGGCGGCCAGCCGCCACTTGATCCCAAAAGCGATACCGAGGATTTTCAAACCCAAGCGACCCACCGCTTTAAAGCAGATCCGGCGGCCCAGGAAGTTTTGGCCAATACGCTCAAACTGGCAGATATTTCTGCCAATGATTTTGACGCTGTCTTTTATCCGGGCGGCCATGGTCCCCTTTGGGATCTGGCCGAAGATGCGGCTAGCATTAGCCTCATCCAAACGCTGTTGGCTGCTGGAAAACCAGTCGCCGCCGTTTGTCACGCTCCTGGTGTGTTACGCCATCCCAAGACCCCCGAGGGCAGACCAGTCGTGGAAGGCAAAACGGTGACCGGCTTCGCAAATAGTGAGGAAGCAGCCGTCGGATTGACCAAGATCGTCCCTTTCCTGGTCGAGGATATGCTTAAGGAAAACGGGGGAAAATATACGAAGCTGGCGGACTGGCAACCTCATGTCGTCATTGACGGCCTGTTGATCACGGGACAAAACCCTGCTTCGTCAGAATCCGCAGCGGAGGCGCTGCTGGCAAAGCTTTCATGATTCAATCCGGATTTCCTGGATATGACGGTCCTGCTAACCATGGGAGGTGGCCTGCAAAGCGGTGGTCGTATGGAATTGGCGGTGTCTTAGGTGGATATGTTGAACACGCGCGGAGAGCCACAGCATAGTCACTCGTGCCCCGTTGGTGAATATTTGAATGAATTCCGGATCATCTGTCAAGACGTGCCGCCGCAGGCTTAGCCTTATTAGTTAGTTGCCATCCGGAAACTCCGAAGGGCAACCGCTAAGGTTAAAGGGAATCAAAGCCCTTGAGATAAAAATTTGATCATAATTCTCAGTCGGTAAATACCTTTCCGTAGTGCTTGTACAGAGCCAGCTGATATTCCCGGCTGACTAGTTGGGAAGAATCATATTCCGGCGCACTTTTCACGAGTTGATGCGAAAGCTTGACTTGCACGCGTTGTTTGCTCCAATCAATCTTTTCAACCCACGCGGGTGAAATCAGGACATGGCGACCAGGGAGCCAATTACGCGTATCAATTTCCAGGAAACGGACTGTCCAGGTCTGATCATCCAGAATCAAGTCCTCAACGTGTCCCACCGAGCCTCCTTCCGCCTCAAGATTGTAGCCTGAAACCTCATCGCTGGTGCGTAGATGTGGGTTCTCCGGCTCTGTAGTTTCCGATTGATTAAGCGGCAAAATCAAAGGGTTAGCCTGAAACAACGGGTCAGTCGTCCAATATGGTTCCCAGTCGTAATAGCTGTGGTATTGCTGTTGATAATAGCGAGAAACAGGCTCTTCGCTGTCGACCGGCGGAGCATCCTTGATCTGTTGTTGGGTCAAATCAACTTGAATGGAATGGTTCTTATCATCAATTCCAACAACTGCTGCGGGAAGCAGCAAGACCTGTCGGCCCAGCAACCAACTTCCGGTCCGTACCACAAGGTAACGAACCTGCCAGCGTTGGTCATCGAAATAGACCTCTTCCAAACGACCAATATCTCCATCACTTGCTTGAAAATTATAACCTGTCAAATCGCTCAACTTTCTTAGTTCACCCATTTTCCAACTCCTTTACTGTCGTCTCTTCCCTCATTAAACCTTAACAAACTTGCAGGTGGCATCACAAGCAGCCCCAAACTCTAAGAGACAAAACAGAGAGCCCAAAAAGATTACGCCGTATTTTGGAAAGCCCTAAAAGGCCAAAGGTCATCCTAGAGCTTATTCAAGCTCGGTTGAGAAAAATGCTTTCGATGGCCCCTCCATGGGCTCGGCAGGCCGTTTTTCGACAGGCGGATAGCGTTTTTCAATAATATCAATTTTAGCGATAGATAATTCTTTTATTCACCTAAGTTCTTTATCGTTGACAGTGGAAACAAACAGTTCATTTGACGCAGACCGTCTTCATGTTAAACTTTTAAAAAGAAGAAAGGAGAATATATGTCAGAACAATACAATGACAAATTTTCAAAAGCGTCTCAAGAACTTGAAGATAAATCAGCTTTTATCTGCAAAAGCTGCAATAAAAAATATGACAAGAAAACGGCAAAAGAAAAAAACAACACATGTTGTGGGCGCACCCTAACCGAATTACATCAGGAAAGTTTCGGTCCCTGATTAGAACAAACAGAAATTTGCCGTTTATTCGCTATGATCACCCATAAACAAGCCACGCATGACGCAAGCCATGAATGGCTTGTTCGTTCAGGGGAGCAGACATGACTGACAAAAAAAATTACCAAAAGAAACTCGAAGCATATCTCGATAAATGGGATGCCAAAATTGATGAACTCAATGCAAAGGCCGCCCAGGCAGAAGCAGAGAGTCGCCTGCAGTACGAAAAATCTATTGATGAATTAAAAAAGAAGCGAGCTGAGGTTCAGGAAAAGCTCGAAGACATAAAAAAACAGGGTGAGGATAGCTGGGAGGATATCAAAAACGCCACTGAAGGGATTATCTCTGATCTTGATGCACGCTTGCAGGCAGTTATCGAAAGTTTCAAATAACTAGTTTTCATCCGGAAACGGCCCTTTTCCGCTGTGTCGGTGTCAATCTGCGGGTTTTCTTGTGCGGCGTAAAGAAGTACGTCTCCGTATAACCTCTTGATTTCCTTGCCACAACGAAAATTTCTCGTTCCCAATCTGAAAACTTAGTTATTGTCATCCAGAGTTTCCGGATGACAATAACTAAGTTGAAGCGCTGTCGAAAAATAACCGAACCAGAGGATTGCACAGGTATTGTGATATTCGCGATCGGCCTCTGGGAACAAGGCACCAATCGGCAATATGGATATCCATCGGAGAATAAAAAGGTGACCATGGACGCTATGTCTGAAGGAGAATCATGCGGTACCTGTCATGAGGGGAGCACGGCTTTTTCCGTAGAAGGAGATTGTGAGAGCTGCCACCAGATGGAGCCGTCAGCTCCATCGTTCCCAGTCAGGATGAGGGAATCGCTCTCCCCCTGACAATTCGTTTATAGCAGATTGAAAAAGTAAGAGAATCAGGGTCATCCCAGATATGGATGACCCTGATTTTTTCTGAGCGAACTGACGGCATGACCAAGCAGGCCGGTTAATTTCTACTGGGATTGTTGACTTTCACTATTCAGTCGGAACACTCATCTCTTTCGATACCTTGCGACTCCACAACACCAACGGAACTCCGCCTCAGGTTGGAAAGCCAGCGAGCCAGCACCGGGCTTAAAATGATCACCATAAAAAACCGGATGATCTGCATCGACACCACAAAACCGACATCGACCGGAGTCGATGCTGCAATAATGGCGACAGAATCCGCGCCACCCGGGCTGGTTGCCAGAAAGGCGGTCAGATAATCAGTCCCCGCCCATTTGGCGATGACCAAACCAAACGCTGCATTCACTGCGATCAACACGGCAATGGACAGTAATAAGACAGGCATAAGCTTGGCGGCATGCCGGAGAATTGCCCGGGTAAAGCGCAGCCCGATGCTCCAACCGATAATGGTATAGGCGATGGCGACCAGAGCTCCCGGCAGAACAATTTGTGTCAGTCCAAGCATTTTGAAGGCTATCCCCAGAACCATAGGCAGGATAAAAGCCATACTCTGCTTGTTGACCTTTTGCAAAAACACAAAAGTCAAAACGGCAATCGCTGCGGTCCAGAGGAAATCACGGCCTGAGCTGATTGTGAAGAGATCAAAGTGCGGAGACGGCGGATGGTCGCCGCTCCCCCCGAGGTACTTGGCAACCAACGTCACGGAAAAAGTGCAGCAGGCAACCCGCAGGTATTGCATCAACGCCACCAGCCTGATATCCGCTCCAAAGGACTCGGACATGACGGTCATGACCGTTGCCGCACCGGGTGAAGTCCCCCAAATTGCCGTATTGCCTGAAAAAAGCCCGGATCTGGACAGTAACCAACCCAACACGGCCGCAGCAACAACAGTAAACAGGGCACCGCTGAGGAAGATTGGCCAGTGGACCGAAACCTGCGATAAAATGGTCACCGGCAGCTGTCCGGCAATCATAATACCAACAAATGACTGGGCAAGCACAAACAACGGCTTGCTGACGGTGACCGTCAGGTCAAAGGATGACAGCAAAATCGCCGCCAGCATCGGCCCAAGCAAAAGTGCGGCAGGGAGCCGGAAATGATGAAATCCGAAGAATAGGGCAAAGGACAGCGCGAAAAGAAAGAACCACTGAAATAGAGTTTTTTTATTGTTGTTTATCATTGCATTGAATTCTATGGCCAAGCCATCAAGGAGCTTAAACGATCTTTAAAGGCTTGAAATAATTGCGTACCTGCTCAGCCGTTAGAGGTAACAGGGCAACGAAAAGCTGATTGAAAAGCTTCCCCAAGCCTGCCGTGCCAAACGGCCCTGGCAATATTGAAGCGGAAGATCTGATTCACATGTATTACGAAATGAGAGTCGAGACCAGTCTTGATTTGATAATGCCCATGGATACCGGGCGGCTGGTTCGACAAATGACAGACAGAATTGGTAGCATGTTTTGCAAAGGGTTTGCAAGGTGAACTCGCGTAGTCGCCCAAAGACGTATCATAGGCATCAAAATGATACCCCATACTCCGCACCCGCTTCTTATAAAAAAAGCCTATTGTTTCAGACCAACTCGTGCAGGACCTCAAGTAATAAATCGAACCTTATCCGCTCTTGCTCAAGTCGAACTCGATCTCCCCAGTGATTTTACCGCAGTTGATCATAAAGGGTTGATTCCTCAGCGTTTAATCGGGAAAGCATCCCGGTTTCAGGCTGCCCCTCAACGCCCCAAAGAGATCTATGGGCCAAAAGTGTCTGCTGATCCATGAGAAAAGATTCCACGTGGGGAAAAAAGCCACGCAGCTGGTTGAGAATGGCAAAACCATGGGTATCGATATCCCCCCAATAATAAAGGTTCTTCCGGTGCAGCCAAGGGGCGGCGGCAAGGTTGTCAAAGCCATATCCCGCCCCGAAAATGACCAGTGCATCAGGAACCTCCGGAAAGGCCAGAAAGTTGACCTCGTTTTCAGTGATGAAGACCTTCGCTACTGGCGGATCAAGGGTGGCAAAGGCGGCCTGAGTCAGGGTGATATCCTGATCTGCTTCGACTGGCAGCAATCGAACATTCGCGGCCAACACCCGAAAACGAACTCGCGCAGGTTTGTCGATGAACCCATACCGCCGGCAGAAGCCGCCGATGCCCGTGTGCACCCCATCAATGCAATCCTCAGGCAAGACAAGGTCAAGGAGTTCCGTCAGTACCCCGCGATGGCCTTCGATCAATTTGGTATGAACACCCGGCAGATCGATCTGTCGCAGATATATCGCGGGCCGAGGATGGGTCAAACACCAGGCGACAATATCCAGTAGTTGCGGCCAATCTTCGGCCAAGGCCAAGGCACGCAACGGTCGCTTGACCAGCCAGGGGATTAAAACAGGCTGTTTTTCCCTGATCAGTTCAACCAAAGAAGCAAACAACTCCGCCGCTTTTCCGTTGCCGGAGTCAGGTCAAAGTATGGTTCGTCCGTCCCGGGTGGATAAAATTTCCGCAACCATCCCTTGTCGTTGTCGGCCCAATCATTAAGATAACTTTGCGCAGTTCCGGGAAAAGCTTCAGCACCCAGTTGTTCACGCAAAGTGAAGAGCTCGTCTTCTAAAGCCTCGACCAAATCTGCCTGAGACAGATTGCGGACATTGGGCACAATGAATACCCGGTCCAGAAAACCGGCCACCAGCGGCGCATGCTGAGCACGCAGTAACCGCCAGGCAAACGATTTTGGCGGAGCAACTCTAATGTGGCGTAATCCAGAGCCATTTCTTCCCCTCGATGTTATTCAATCTTTTGTAAGACAAATCACCGGTAACCGTTGAAGTCACGCGGCATTTCTGCGCACGGCTGTTGAATTGATCAAAAGTAGCCTTTGCAACCAGCGCTGTCATAAAAACGATGTATTTCCAACCGATCTTGCCAATTTCAAGAGATTCGGTCAGCAAGCCCGGGGGCTGACTGCTGCCACTGCTGCAGGGTGGTGCGGATGATGTCAAAATAGCCCGGTTCGCGCACGACTTCCTGATAGCCCGGAACGGCGCCCACCCACTTGCCCAGGCGGACGTTGCGTTCCTGGGTGAGATAAAGGGTGGGTAATCCCATCAGCGCCGGTCCGTCCATGCCGGCCGTAGTCACACCAAGCTGTCCCACCAGACCGTGGCGGCACCGCAACTCTTCAAACAGTTGCAGTTGAGCTCGGCGCATGTCCGGCCCCTGAAAGAGCGGTTCTTTCCAGCACAGGGTCAGGTTGACAGCGCGTGTCGGAACCAGCTCTAAAGGAACAGCATCGCCGAAAAAGATGGGCATGAGCCCGGCATCCGATACCAGTTCAGCAAGCTGGTGCAATTCATCGAAGCAGGTATTGCGCCCGGCATCATGGTCACCCGTTCGAACCCATAGCAGCACCTTCTGTTCAGGGTTTCCGCCCACCTTGCCATCGATCCATGATCTTAAGGAAGCCGCTGGCGACTCGTCGCCCAGAAATGCTGCGCGCAGGGTGCGTTGTGCTGTGGGCGCGTCGGCATGAAAAGCTTCAGCAATGATGTGGGTCAGATGTTTGGGACTCGCCGGACGAGACCGATATGGGCGCAGGGAGCCTACTAGGCCGGCAGCGCAAAGGAAGCGCTTGGCCGGCAATTCCTGGACAGCGCCAGGCCGAATCTGAATGAGAAGGCCGGCAAACAGTGCCGCAGCAGCCAGGTACCAGCCTTCACCAAAGGAAAAACCGGGATCGGCATGAAAGGTGTAGGCGCGGTTCCGCTCTGTGATGATTTGTCTGGCGGCATTTGCAGCAGCCTCAGCTCTGCAGGCCAGCGCTTGCGCTTTGGCGGTATCAAGTAGCCGGGCAAATCGAGCGGCCTCCAATGCCGACTCTTCTGCAGTGCAAACGATCTCCTTAACGCGCTGCCAGCCGTCTTCACAATCTGCCAAGGTTGGCGCCCGCTGCGACCCACGCGAAAGCTGCCCGGCACCATAACGCGCATCCTCGGCCCGGGCCGCCTGAGCCTGAACCAACAGCCATTGCAGCAACTTAACCTCGCGGTTTTCCACCGCGCTATCCAGCCGACTGGTAGCCAATAAGACAACCTGCTCGAGCCGGGTGCGATAGTCATCGCGCACTCCGGGCCGATGCAGGCGTCCTTCCAATGCCGTGGCCTCCGCCAAAAGCGTAGCGGCCTTTGGTGTGAGCCCTGCGCCTTCCGTTTCGTTATCGAGCAGCATAGGAGGCTGTCGGACTTTGCGGATCATTGCGAGAAATTGGCTGCTCGAGAACAGATTTTCGATCATTTGAGAGCGAATAGCCATAGCTATTTGTCGAAAAGGATCGGGAATATGGGCCGATCAGACGGTTTCGTAGCAGATTCATGTAAAGTCCGATATCCTCCTTATCACAGGATCTTCTTCGACCATGTTTTCGGCGCAGTCGGCCCGGCTATTTCCAACTCCACATTATGCAGAAAAGGCCGCGGTCCACGCGATTTTATCCAGTCAATCATAACCACCAAGCCCTCTTCGAGTTTCACCTTCGGCTGGTAAGCGAGCAAGCGCCGGGCTTTGTCGGCGTTGCAGTTGGCAAAGGAAACCTCCTGGGGACGACCATCGATCCGATTCGGTTGCAGATCAAAGTCAAGAAGCCGAGCGATCATGGTGGCAAGCTCGTTGATGGTCACAAATTCATCATCGGGGCCAATATTGATCACCTCCCGGACACAACGGTCGTTGGTCGCCATAAGGAAAAGCGGATCCACCACATCAGAGACAAAACTGAAGCAGCGTTTCTGATTGCCATCCCCGTAGATATAGGGTTGCCGTCCTTGCAACATCAGGTTGATGAAGATAGCGGCCACGTTGCGATAGGGATCGTCATAGCGCTGCCGTGGCCCGATGATATTGTGAGGAACCGCCACCACCCACTCCATCCCGTGGGTTTCGGCGATATTGGCCAGCAGCCGTTCCGCACTCCATTTGGCGATACCGTAAGGGTCCTGAGGAGCCGGCACCATATCCTCGGTAAACGGAACCTTATTTGTGCCGTACCTGGCCATGGACGAGCAGAGCACAAAGCGCCCCACCCCTCCGGCCGCCGCCGCGGAAACAACGCCACTGGTGGCCGTGACCACGTTCCGGGTCACCAGATGGGGGCTGAAGACGGAGAGGCCTTCATAAGCTGTAGCCGCGCAATGGTAGACGATATCGACATCTTTCATCAAAGGGGCCAGTGACGCAAAATCATTGCAATCGACCTGATGAAACACAGCACCACGCGGAACATTGTCAAGATAGCCACCCGTCAGGTTGTCACATCCCGACACCCTGTACCCTTCAGCCAGACACCTGTCCGCTATATGACTCCCTAAAAAACCTGCGATCCCTGTAATGAAAATTCGCTTTTTACTCAATTGATGCACACCATACTATTTTTTAGAATCTGAATTTGCAAAGGTGGAGAAACTCTCACTTTTCTCCACCGGTCTTGAAAGAGGCCAGGGGTGGACTTTTTCAACAACTTGTTTTGAATGATCCGGCGAATCATAGCACAAATTGTTGGATCGCCTCATTACTTCAAAAATCTCTGCAAAACTTGTGAAAAAGGATCGGGACAAACCTAGATATGGGACATCGTTGCAGCAGCTGATGTCTTTGCAAAATTCATTATTTTTTGAAACCGGAATATTCAGCCTGCCCCAGATTTATCTATTTCATGACCGTTAAGAGCCGTTGGGCTTGAAAGGTTTACCTGCCTGGGTTGTGGATTTGACGGACAATCGAAGAGCGGTAATATAAAGAGAAGGGCTGAATTTTAGGAGAACTATGGTGACGGCAGGTCGGGAGGAGCGGTTCCGCCGCGCCGTTGGCGCATCTCTTAAAAGCAAATTCCTATCAACTTTCAATATTGGAGAAAATATGAAAGAAAAGGTTTTACTGATAACTGGCGCTTCAAGCGGCATTGGTCGCGCAACTGCTTTTATGGCCGCCAAGAATGGCTATAAACTCGCACTGGTGGCAAGACGTAAAAGCAAACTGAAAGAAATTGTTGATGAAGTCGGAAAGGACAACGCCATTGCTATTCCTGCCGACATCACTAAGCTAAAAGAACTTGATAAAGCGGTCCAGGCAACAGTTGAGAAGTTTGGGAAAATTGACGCTGTCTATGCAAATGCCGGCAAAGGTCTAGACAAAGCGGGTATGGAAAATGGCGATCCCAAAGAGTGGGACCAGATGATCGATTTGAATGTGAAAGCTCTTTTGTATACCGCAAAGACGACATTGCCGCATTTAAGAGAGACGAAGGGGCATTTTCTTATAACAAGCTCAGTCGCTGGTAAAGTCTATTTGTCTGGTTCCGTTTACGGCGCTTCCAAGTGGTTCGCTTCCGGTTTTGGGCATAATCTCGCAAGAGAGATGAAGGAGTGGGGAGGTCGCTGCACGATCATCTGTCCAGGAATGGTCAACACCGAGTTTTTTGACGAGCCAAAACCAGATAAGCTGAAACCAACGGACATTGCAAGCGCGGTCGTTTTTGCCCTGAATGCTCCCCACCATAGCACCGTGAGAGAGATTGAGGTGATGCCGACGAATTGAAATCTTGTCCCTGTTGATCAGCATGCAATCTTGGCTCGCTTTTTCGCAAAATCGGCACAGGGTCAAGAGTCATCTAAATGGCGGCAATTACTTCCTACAGGGGGAAAACAATCAAATAGCTAGGTCAAAGTTGGACGCCGATGGTGGGTCATTTTTCAATGCTGATCAACATCAGGAAGGCGGTAGCTGAAGGCTTATCCTTTTTCATTGAGAAGGTCAGCCCCCTCTTCAGGGTTTCTGGCTTGTCGCGCCTGTTTTCTCAGCAATTCGTCTTCACTACTAAAATCCCCTTCACCAGTGGCTTTGATCAGGTTGGGTTCCAGGGTTCCTTGATTATTAGCCTCAACAACGGTTTCAGTTTCTTTCGTCAACTCCTGCTTGACCAACTGCACAGGTACACCTTGGGGGAACACGACTTCACGTGCTTCGTCCGGCATTGAGATGCCATGTTCTTCAAAAGCCCTTTTGACCAGGCGGATTACAGATGACCTAACCTTTGGCCCGTTGAAGCTGGTTCCTTCATACCAGAAGCTGACCTGAAGATCGACTGTGGCCGCGCCGAGTCGGTCAACTAAGACCAACGGCTCTGGCTCTTGGAGAACCGCCGGGTGGTCAACGAGCACATGGAGGGCAATTTTTTGGGCCGTCGAGGCTTCGTTCTCGTAACCGATGCCAACGATGAAAGTCTCTCTTCGATTGGGGTTTGCCGTAAAGTTGAGGATAATGCTTTTGTAGACCATGGCGTTTGGAATTTGCACGTGGTTACCGTCGAGGTTCATTAAGACTGTTCCACGAGTGGTTACCCGTTGAACGATTCCAGTGTGCCCGGCAATCTCGACTAGATCATCAAGTTTGAACGGGTTACGTAGGCTGATTAGAATACTCGCCAGATAGTTCTCAAGAATTTCGCGGAAGGCGATTCCGGCAACTAAACCGACAAGTCCTGTGCCACCGACTACCGTCGCCGCCAAGCCTGAAAGGCCACCGATCTGAAGCATCAGGTAGAGGCCTAAGAGCACGATCGGGATGCTGACGGCACGTGCCGCAACATCCCGAAGTAGTGGCTTGAGCCTTTGTGCAAGCGCACGGCGTGTGGCCGAGGCCAGCGTTATGGCACACAGAATGGCGACGCTTAAGACCAGGACACCAAGACCCATTCCTGGCAACTTCTGCAGAAACTTTTGCCAAAGACGGTTGATCTCGGTCCAGGCCGGGGTCAACTCCCACGGTGATTGCTCCTCAAGTTGAATGCGGTTGACCACGGCAACCACATCACTGGTCCTGCTGGCAAGCTCTGCTGCCCAGGCCCTGAACTCGGCTTCTCTCGTTCGGCCATCCAGGAAGACCACACCGTCCTTGACCTGGACGTCGAGTGCGGTAAACCAGCCGGTCGAGGCCATGATCTTGTTTAGTCGCTTGGCAATTGCTGCGTCGCTGACGCGTGGCTCGACTTCAATTCGATCCGCAATCGGTCCGGTCATGTCATCTACTGTCGTGGCTGAGACATCAGACGAAGAGATGGGCTGAGCAATAGATGATGTCGCTAAAAAAATGTGGATCAAGCATAAAAGTGCTATCAGACACCACATCTTTGGACCAGGCAGGCAAAGCATCCGACCGGGTCTGCTATATAACTGCCTTTGAATCATGGGAGGTCCCCGGTTAGTCCAAATTTGTCCTTAACTAATTCGAAGATGCATAGATACTTGGCATGTATCATTTCGCGGTCTTCCGTCACTGGCAGCCCCGACTGGCCGTCATGCTCGATAATTGATGCCTGACGAAGTAAGGCATCACGCTGTTCTACGTTCCGAGTGAACGGCAAGATGCGGCTGATCCCCTCAAGGAGATGAAGAATGACCACTGTATGTGAGCGACCATATTGCCGTATTTGATCAAACGCCAGATCGACAATTTCTCGAAACGATGGGGGGACATCGATAATTCGAATTTTATTGTTCTTATCTATTCGACCCGGAGAGGGAAAGGCTCGTTGCGCAAGTTCGCAAAGCGACAGGGTCAAGTGGTCAATACAAGACATCGCCGTGAACGGGTCGTTGATGCCTGGGGATAAGGCACGGCTGGCGATCTCTACAAGCTCTCTGATGAGAAATTTCAGATCTTGATTCTGGATCCTCTTTGGTCCTGTGATGAAATGCCCCTTAATCCTCTGGCAGAGTTCTTTATCCTCACACTTTATTCCCGGCCAGATTTCAATCAAATCTGATTCGCGAACCAAAAAATCTCCGACATGGTGCAGAACCCGCAAGATTAGATCATGTTCAACTGCAAGTTTGAGCAGTCCATCGTAATCAATTGCCTGGAGGTATCCTGAGGAATCACAGGATAACAGTTTGCACTGTTCAGCGAAGTCTTCGGGAATTTGGTTGGCAAGTACTATTTCATTCTCGCGTGAGGTGATGTAGCAGGGAATTTTATCGGGAAAGAGCCTCTCTACCATTCGGCCAAGGTCCCGGCTTACATTGGCAATAACAGTGGAAACCTGAATCGAAACGGTGATGCTATGAATGAAATAAATCAGCATGCCGACGCACAAAACGGCCAAACATAAGGCACAAAGGATCGAGAGATACGGCACAAACTCTTGGCCCTGGCTCTCATTGACAGTTCTCAGAACCAGTAGACAATACAGAAATGTGGCTGTTACCGTCCCCAGGACAATTTGGTTCCCCCTGTTACGCAGGAAGTTCTGCAATAATCGCGGTCCGTACTGCTGAGCGGTTAACGACAGGGAGACAACCGTGATCGAGAAGATAACGCCAGTGACGGTGATCATCGAGCCGGCAATGGTGGATAAGATGTTCTGTTCACCGGTCGCACCGGTCAATTTGAGCCAAGATAAGTCGACAAATTCGATTTGAGCATTCAGTAAGTCGACATAGACCATCATTGTCGAGAATGCCAAAGCCTGGATAGCCATTATCGAAGGGATAAACCAGTAGCTAGATTGAATCCTTTCATAAAGATTTGAGATCTTGGTGCGCATGAAGGTTCACCTCAAAGGGCATTTTTAAGTATATATTAAATAATGAGCCTGCCAAGCGATAGGACCTTAACAAGTCGATCGTTTAAAATATTTAAGTGTCCGACATTGCTAAATTTTAGTTCACTTTATCGTATAGTGTTTTGTAAGATAAGTATCTTTTCCTTCCTATTCTCTGGTAAAACCACGCGCCCTAAGTAGCCGGAAAATCAGCCTCTGGAAAAATTTTTCGAGGGCCGGCTGGCTGTTTTGTTTGTGGCATGTCAAATTCGCTGGTCTAATTGGCCGAAAGGATTGAAAGGGGTGCTCTTGCGAGCAGTTTGTTTCGCTGTATACCGATGCTTGTTGTCCGGCCACGGCAATCCGGAGACGGAAGAGATGGCCCCGATTGTTAGAACAGGTCTGCTCGTTTTATAAGTGGATTTGACCTTCCTGTGTTAAGCCACCTGTTATTGCTGTAGACTGGCAAAGTAAACCTGACCCGGAGCCTGTCGCTTTAATAAACAGCTTTTCATCTTGCTCCGCTTTTTGGGAGCTGATACCTTTTTTCGATAATAACTGATCAAACTGAGCCTCAAGACAAAGTAGATATGAGCCGTTTTCACCTCCTCCGCCATTACATTTCTCAACACAAAACGTCCTACGGATTGGGAATACTGTTTATTTTTGCCACCAACTGGCTGGCAGTAACGATCCCTACTTATTTGAAATTGAGCGTGGATATCCTGAGCCAGGGGAAGGATCATCTTCGATCGAATTCAGATGAGCTATATCATTATTTGATCCTGATGTTTGCCCTTGCGCTATTAGTGATTGTTGTTCGCACTTGTTCGCGAATTTTCTTTTTCAACCCTGGCCGGGCGATCGAGTACAAGCTGAAAAATGATCTTTTTACCCGCCTGACCAAGCTGCAAAGAACTTATTACGACCAGAATGAAACGGGGAGCATTATCTCTCGTTTGCAAAACGACATAACCGGAGTGCGCTTAATCTGTGGCTTTGGTTTGATGCAGTTTTTCAACATCATCGCCAGCCTGTCCCTGACCCCGTACAAGATGTGGGAACTTTCCCCGCGCTTGACTCTCTATTGTATAGTGCCGGTGTTTGCGGTCTTTTTAATTGTGCGAATCGGGATGAAGGTGGTGATGGGACACACCAGGGAGAGAATGACCCGTCTGCAGTCCCTTTCCGCCTTTATTGTCTCTTCCCTGTCCGGGATTGATGTCATCAAGAATTACGGCCTGACCAACTGGAGTGAACAGGAATTCGCCCGCCACAACCAAGGCCTGTTGAACCAATCATTGCGCATCTCATTTGTCCGTTCCTTTTTGATGCCTATCCTGATCAACTTGGAAAATATCCTGAAGGTTCTGGTGCTCATGGTGGGGGGAATCTACGTCATTCATGGCAACTTCACTATTGGCGAGATCACTGCCTTCATCGCCTATACCGGGCTGTTGACTATGCCACTCATGGGCCTGGGCTGGCTGACCACTCTTTACCAGCAGGGGATGGTGGGGATGACCAGCCTGGAGACCATCATCAATGCGGATACCCCCTATGAGGGCTTGGAGAATCTGCCTACAGAAACCAGAAAATCTCTGTTTGACAAGGGACTTTTCGTCAAAAACCTGACCTTTGCTTATGACGGTGAGCCTGTCCTGTCCAATGTCAGTTTCTCCATCCTTCCAGGGCAAACGGTCGGGATTCTGGGAAAAATCGGTTCTGGAAAGAGCAGTTTGGTCAACTGTCTGAATCGTTATCTGGAACCTCCTCCTGGTACGGTGTTTCTGGGTAACAAAGACATCTTGGAACTCTCCTTTGAAGATTTAAGGCGAGCGATCCGCACCGTAAGCCAGGATGTGTTTTTGTTTTCTGAGTCGGTGGAACAGAATATCTTGTTTGGCCAGTCGACGCAGGAACATCCGGGCGAGGAAAAGCTCCAGCAGATTATTTATGAATCGGCCTTGAGAGAAGAAATAGAGCGCTTCCCCGAGCAGCTCAACACCCTGGTCGGAGAAAAAGGAATCATGCTATCCGGAGGGCAGAAGCAGAGGATCAGTCTGGCACGATCGATGATGGAGCCCTGTGACCTCCTTATACTGGATAATGTCCTGTCTGCGGTCGATTATGAAACTGAACGGTTCCTGCTGGGAGAAATACTCAAACGCAAGCACTCCAGATCTCTGCTGATCGTCTCTCATCGGGTCCAAGCCCTGGAAGGGGCGGATTTAATTCTGGTTCTGGATGAGGGAAACCTGGTCGATCAGGGGACTCACAAGGAGCTCATTGCCCGGCCAGGGCTCTATAAGCAGACATGGGAACTGCAAAAGGCGCAGCAGGGATGAGCGATGGCGTCGCAAAAAGTCCGCCCACGGCGTTACGCTGGTTTTTCAGGACCTCGACCACCTGATGGTGGCCTTCGCCCCTGAAAAACCACCAGGCCTTGTGGGACAAAATTTTTGCTTAGCCATCGATTCCTATTTTGGGAAAGCACCTTGAAAGAGAACACAAAAAAATCTGACTGGCAACTGATCCGTGGATTTTTTGCCTACATGGCACCCTACCGCAGGTGGGTGATCTACAGCCTTCTGGCAGTCCCGTTCTCCATCGGCGGGACCCTACTCAACCCCTGGCTGCTGATCAAGATCGTGGATGACTACCTAGTCGTCGCCGAGATCAAGGGGCTGGTCTTCATGGTCTCGCTACTGGCGGGGGCGGTCGTCGTTAACTATATTGCCGATGCAATCTACACCTACAGCCTCCAACGGACCGGGCAGATGGCTATCGCCGATATGCGTAAGGACCTCTATCGCCACAGCCTAACCCTGCCCCGGAAGTATTATGACAGCACCCCCATCGGAGTCACCCTCAGCCGCATGACCTCCGATGGGGAGGCGATCGGCGAATCGGTGGCCATCGGGGTGCTTTCCCTGGTCACCGATATCATCAAGACCATCGCCCTGTTTGGCTTTCTGCTTTACCTCTCCTGGCACCTGACCTTGGTGATCCTTTGCATCCTGCCGCCTGTCTATTTTCTGACGAACCTGCTCAGAAACAAGCTGCGGGTCTATTACAACGAATCGAGGGAAGGGCTGGCCGATGCCACGGCCTACCTGCAAGAATGTCTGAACGGCATCAAAACCATCCAGCTTTATGCCGCGGAAATGAAGGCCGTCCGCCGTTTCAAGCAGAAAAATCGGCGATTTATGGAGGCCCAGACCAAATCGAATATCTATGACTCCCTGCTCTATTCGGTGATTGAAGGACTGACCTCCGTGACCATGGCGGGAATTATCTGGATCGGTATCGGCGGTATCCTGAAGGGAGTCGTGACCATCGGGGTGCTGGTCGGTTTTATCAACACCTTGAACCGCCTGTTCATCCCTATTCGTGAATTTGCTCAGCAAATCGCCCTGATCCAGCGGGCTCTCTCGGCCCTGGAGCATATCGACCGCCTTTTTGCCGAACCCTCGGAAAAAGGACAGCTCGTCCCCCTGGCCAATGCTAAACGCATGAGCTTCAAGACCCTGGAGTTCAAAGAGGTCGCTTTCTCCTACAACGAGGGGACCCGGGTGCTGGACCAGATTTGTTTCAGCCTGAACCGGGGCGAAAACATTGCCATTGTCGGCGCGACCGGTTCCGGCAAATCGACTATCCTGAGACTGATCACCAAAGCCTATGACAATTATCAGGGGAGCATCCGGCTCAACGGTAGGGAACTGCGGGATATCTCCAAAACAGAACTGTTCTCCTGTACCACTCTGATGCAGCAGGATGTGTTTTTGTTCAATGAAAGCATCAGATTCAATATCTCTTTAGGCCGACCCGAAATTGGTGAGCAGGAGGTCAAAAATGCTGTTGAATTTGTTTATGCGGATCAATTCATTGATCGTTTCAGGGAGGGGCTGGATTACAGGATCATCGATAACGGCAAAAACCTCTCTGCTGGCCAGGCTCAGTTAATCTCGTTTGCCCGAGCCATTGCTGGAAAAAGCGATTTGATTCTGCTCGACGAGGCAACCAGCTCGGTCGATTCTGTGACAGAAAATCTTATCCAAAAGGCCACCGCCAGGATTTTTAAAGAAAAAACGGTCATTGCCATTGCCCATCGGCTCTCGACGATCCAGCACTCAGAATTGATCCTGGTGATGAAGGATGGGCGAATCGTGGAACAAGGCAATCATCATGAGTTACTGAAAAAAGGCGGCTACTACCTTCAACTACTCAAACGGATGGAACAGTAGGAGACCGGCTAAAGCTTCCGGATAATTCCAAGCCTTCAGAAGTGGCCTCCCCCGGTTTCGTGGACACCGGGGGAACGTCAATCAATCAACTCAAGTGGAGGCAAGGAGAAAAGGAAAAGGAACACTTATCGCAATCCAGAAAAGGAATATTTTGGCCCGGACTTTTGCTGAAGCCAAAAAAAACTTTCGCCATCACCCGACAACATCGGAAAATGGCGAAAGTCAGAAAGAGTGAAAACCATAACATATTGTTTTCACTTGATTTAATTGGTGGAGGGAACGCCGACCTACCACAAAACAGTCTCAAAGCCCGCGCTCCTCGTAACTCCTTGATAATAAACGCCGAAGTCATCTCGCACAACCACTTCCCGCAAACCCGACCAGAGAAACGATTTTCTCCCCAGATTTCCCGGCACCGGACGATGGTGACGAGTTTGTAGTAAAACCGGACACCTGGCATCGAACCGCAACAACCTCGCATCCGATTTTCGGACGCCGGTTCGGTTCCCAAACTCGGAATCAAATTGAATTCGTTAAACGCCTAAAACGCACCAAGAGAAACATATCCATCAAAATTCACATCCTCTGCTATTTCCATTGGCGTGAAAGAAAGGTCCTAAGCACAGGAACCAGAACCAGGGTGGCAACGGTGGATGATAGAAGCCCCCGATTACGGTTATTGCAAATGGTTGGAATATCCGCGAGCCAACGGCGGGGTTCACCGCAACCGGGATCAACGCGAAAATTGTAGTTATAGCCGTCATAAGGATAGGTCGAAGACGGATGGAAGCGGCTTCCTGGAGCGCAGCGGAGATCGTATGCCCGGCGTTGATCTGTTGATTAGTGTAATCAAGCAGCACAATAGCGTTGTTGACAGCGATGCCTATGAGTGTGAGAGCCCCCATGCCTACAGAAACGTCCAGTCCGACCTGGGTGAGCGCAAGAACCACGATTGCTCCAACAAGGGCGACAGGAATGGTCACCAGGATAATAAGTGGCTGTAAAAAAGAATGAAATTGCATGGCCATGAGGAGATATATCAATATTACAGCCGCCAGCCCGATCAGGACGAAGTCCATTATCGTGCGCTGGAGAACCTGGTACTGACCAGTGAAGGCGATACTATATCCATCCGGAAGAGAGATTGACGAAAACCTCTGTTGAAGCCGACTCACAGCGGCAGAAATACTCCCATCAACTTCAGCCAGAATGGTGATTTCACGTTCTCCGTTGAGGCGTGTTACAGCCGCAGGCAAATGCGTAATTTGAATATCAGCCACTGTTTTAAGTGGAACGGCTTGCCCCGATGCCGTAGGGATGGTGAGATCTCTCAGCCAATCAATCGTGCTATCGGAAGGGACATTGCTTTTAACCAGGACCTGCACCTGTTGCCGCTGGTGAAGGATGGTTGTGGCCTGAACCCCAAACCGGCCTGCCTGGATCGTTTCAAAAATATCAGCCGGAGAAAGGCCGACGCGGGCCAATTCAACCGGATTCGGCCGGACAATGATCTGAGGACTCTTGATTTTTGTGTTGTTCACGATGTTGGCAATCGTTGAGTCTTGAGCCATTACCTTTTCAACTTGCCCGGCTAAAGACACCAATTCATTCATGTCGGGGCCGAATATGGTCACGCCGAACATGGCCGGTAAACCGGAAAGGCTCTCGTCCATCTTTTCTTGGGTCGGTTGATGATACAAAAATGCCACACCGGGTATTTTGCTATAGGAGGCACGCAAATGGTCGAAGATCTGTTCTACGGTATAGTGACGGCTGCCACGTGGAACAAGTTTCATGACCATCTCCCCCTTGTTTACACCTTCGATCTGGAATCCGCTCGCCGGTGAACCAGTGCGGCGTTGTACGGTTTCAATGTCAGGCTGGGCGAGAGCTGTACGCTCCAGGATATCGCCGATGCGATTACTTTCCTGGAGCGATGTGCCCGGCGGCATAACGTATTCGATCAGAAGGGCTCCCTCGTCGATTGGCGGCAAGACACCGATCGGCCCCAGCCATGCGGCAAGGCCCCCAAGTCCAAGCATCATGACGCCCGCCACCACACTCAGGCCCCGGTGGGCAAAGGCAAATTGGAGCGTCTTTCGCAGACCCGCGTCGATACGGGTCAACAGACGTGAACCGACAGCGCGACGCTGTCCGGTCGAACCGATGCGGCCAAACATCATCGGCACGAAGGTCAAGGAGACGATGAGCGAAGCCAGCAAGGCCACACTGACCACCAGTCCGAATGGCCGCACGAAAAGACCGGCTATCCCTCCGAGAAAAAGCAGGGGCGCAAATGCAGCCACCGTAGTGAAAGTTCCCGAGGCATCCGGTCCCGCGATTTCCGCAGCTCCATCCAGGCTGGCGGACTGACGGTCTCCTGTTGCCTGTAGATGTCGCACCACGTTTTCGGCCACCACGATGGCATCGTCGACCACCATGCCGACCGCCAGCGTGAGTGCCGAGAGGGTGATCACATTGAGAGTCTGGCCGAATGCCTGCATCAGCGCCAGGGTTGCCAGCAGCGTGATAGGAATGGTCGCAGTGACGATCAAGGTTGCCCGCACCGTTCCCATAAAGAAAAAAAGCACAGCGGCGGCAAGCAATGCACCGACAATCAGATCATGAAAAAGGGAATCGCGTGCCTCGGTCACGATATCGGACTGATCGTAAAACTTTCGAACTTGGGCACCTTGAGGCAAAAGGGACCGAAAATCCTTCAGTTCACGATCAACGCCGCGCACTACATCAATTGTGCTGGCATTAGGCTGCTTAAAGACAACAAACGAAACCGCAGGCAAGCCATTTCCATGCACGGTATAATGACGCGGTACGCGCCCCGACGTAACGGTTGCGATATCTTTGAGAAGAACGGAGTTGGCACCATTTTCAACCACTGGCACCGAGAGAACATCGGAGATGGTCTGCAGTCGACTGTCACCGCGAATAAGGTACTCCCGCGACCCTCTGGTTATGTAGTCGGCTGCTGCCACCTGGTTATACCTGGCCAGCGCGGCTGTCACATCACTGATAGTCAAATGGGCACGGGCCAACGCCTCGGGGCGGACGTGAACGACAAACGCCGGCTCATCACCGCCCAGCACCTCCACTCGGGATACTCCTTCCACGCCCATCAGGCGACTGGCGAGATTCAACTGCACTGTGGTACGGAGATTAACCGGGTTTCCCGCGCCGTAAACAACGTAACCAGCGACCTCTTGAAGCGTGGTCCCGATATTTTCCAGACGTGGCGTAACGTTAGCCGGTAGATCGCTTTGCACGGACGAAAGCTCCGCCTGGACAAGCTGCCGAGCGTCGGTCAACCGGGTCCCCCAGGCGAACTCGGCGGTAATCTGAGAAATCCCCTCGACCGAGGTTGAGGATACGCGCCGCACACCAGGAATTGCACGAATACGGTCCTCGATTGGGCGGGTGATGAGCAGCTCCATGTCCTCGGACGCGGTGCCGGGATCGTGAGAGATTACATTGACCACCGGCACATCCAGTCCCGGAAACAGCCCCACGGGCAGATGCAGCAGTGCGAAAATGCCTCCCCAGGCGACAACGACGACAAACAGAAGGACCGCGATGGGATTGGCGATAGTCAGTTGGAGAAACTTACGCATGCCTTAATCCTGCACCTTGAACTGTTCATTGAATTTTCGGTAGAAAAGCTCATAAGCTCCCCTGACAACAACCAACTGGTCCTCTTTCAAGCCGGAAAGAACCTCGATCCAGCCGTCTTGCGTCATTCCTGTTTGGATGCTGAGCCGCTCATAGGTACCGTCTTTACCCACAAATAAAAATGGATGGTCCTGGGGATCATAAACGATTGCCGATTCCGGTACAGCCAGGACGCCGGACTTCGATTGAGCCACGATTTCCCCACCGACTGTTTGACCAGGTCGCAGTTGCGCGTCTATTTGCGGGCCTTCAATCCACACAGTCACAGCCCCTGTGCCGGAAGCCATCGGGAGAACTTGCCGGACAATGCCTGTGATGGTTTGGCTTTCACTGAGGCGAATAGCCGCCTCCCTGCCTTGCAACTCAAGGTCCCGTGGGGGAAAAAGTGATGCTTTGACTCGCAACCGATCCGTGTCGATGACGTCGCCGATAACTTGACCTGCGGCTACTCCCTGCCCCACGCTAACCCGCCGGTTGGTAAATATCCCCTTCATGGACGCAGTTATACGGCTTTGCCGGTTTAAGGTTGTCAGGTTCAACCGCGCATCGCGCAACTGCGTCTCCAGCCTGACCTTCGCTTCTTGCGCCGCAGCCACCTGGTCCTTGGTCGCCAACCGGGTCTTGAGGTTCTCTTCAAGGCGCACAAGTGTTTCCTGGCTAAGTTGAACCTGCGTTTCCAGGGATTCGATCTGAGCCGTGAGTCTGGCGCGGGTATCTTCGATTTGGGGGCCTCCCAGTCGGATTACGGATTGGCCCATTTTGACAGGGCGTTGATCCTCGGCATCGATGCTCTCGACCCGCCCAGCCACGAGAGCGGCCAATTCGATGGACGCCTGTGATTCCACTGTGCCGACCCAATGAACCTGAAGCGGGAAAGTGCGCTTAGTAGGATACGCGGTGCTGATCAGCGACTCGGGGGCGGATGATGAATCGGAGGCGGTTTTTCCGGCGACCGTCTCCCCGGGTTCGAAGTGCAAAAGGGCATAGGCTCCCAAGCCGATGATCGCGGCCACCAGCGCCAGGGTGATATAATTTTTACGCTTCATTGTTCTTTCTCCACACTGGACTTTATCGATACCGCTTCAGACGATTTGTCAGGTCCAGGAATTTCAAAAAAGCCTGTCGCCAGTTCGAGCGCGACCACGGCCTGGGCCAGTTGCCCTTTAAGATCAACAATTTTTATCTGCGCATCGATCAGATCAGTCCATGTACGGTAATAGACCAGGGCATCGGCTCGTCCATCGGCCAAAGCGGTGCGGTAGTCTTCCTCCAGCTTCCCAAGATCTGCTTCCGTTGCCTGGGCGGCGGCAATCTGCTCGTTCAAGAAACGAATACCGGATTCAACTTGTTTAATATCTGAGCGGGCTTCAAAAACACGGGTTATGTACTCATCGTAAAGCTTCTTGCGAGTTGCCCGCTCAACCGCTATTTTTCCCTGGCCTTGGTTAAAGATCGGCAACCCAATGTTTAGGCCGAATCCGGTTGTCCGTATGTTGTCTGTATCCCTGCTGAACGTAGGGCCGATAGTGATCTTTGGGAACTGCTCCAACACGGCCGCTCGAACCGCAGCTTCTTGACTGTCATACCCCCGCCGTAATGCGAGAAGATCCAATCGCCTTTGCTCAAGCCCGTCGATTAAAGACATATTCGGCAAGATGATCCTGGACGGCAGTGATAGGTTTTTACGCAAATGGATCTGCGAGTCAGTCGGAAGTCCCATCAATCGCAGCAGGTTCAGGCGTTGTTGATCGGCCTGTTTCTCAAGCGAGAGCAGCCGCTCATTCACGCTTGAATTGACGGTCCGGATTGAATTCAAATCGCTTGCGGTCATGAAACCGTTCGAGACGGCGTTCCGGACATACGCCAGGTTTTCCACCGCCTGTTTATGGACTTGTTCAAGCAGCGCAATTTGACTCCGCAGGCTCGACAATTGGTAGACGGCTGCCTTCGCCCCCTGGGCCACCTGCCACTCCCGCCAGGCGATATCCAAATCGACAGCCTCCCCTCGGGCCTTTGCCTCACGCACTTTTGAAGCCCTGGTGATAAGCGACGTCACATTCCAGTCCAACCCGAGCCCAAATGCGTTTACCCTGCCTGCCGTGTCGCCGCCTGTCGGCACGTCAAGGCTGTATGTCAACTCCGGATTAGGCAATAAACCTGCATCAAGAATCTGTGCGTCCGACAGTGCTCTTTGATCGCGAATCGCACGCAGGGATGGATTCAACAAAACCGCCAGAACGGCCGCGCCGTTAGGGGAGAGTCCCTCATCCGCCTTCAACTCGACCGGGTGGAGAATCGGATGCTTGATTTCACGCGCAAGCGCTCGCACCTGTCCCATGTCGGGAGACTGCAACCTGGCGCGAACCGCCTCCTCGGTGATGGGCATTGGGCGGTATGCGGCACAGCCACTGACGGTAACAAGGAACAAAAAAACGACTGCATGCCGCCAGTAGCGTGCCCATTTTTTAAGAGATTGTCTTGGTCGGGAATATTCACGTTTCATCGTTTGCTTGGAACTCCATCGGGCTCGGCATTTCGGCGTATGAGTAGAACTCCGCCATGCCAGACCACTCTACGATCCTCGTTCTCAGTGATAATCTCGTCACCCTTACGATTCACCAGTTTCATGGTGAATCGCCCGTTGAGTACTTCCGTCAGCCTCGTCAAAGGCAAGCCATACCTGCCGGAATCCGTCGCCAGAAGAATCATGTCGGCAAGGTGCCGCCGGTTTTGCACCTCTATCGTCCCCTCGAAAACGGGAGCGCCATTTTCCGATATCTTTAAATCCGTAGGCCAGAGTCTCAGCACCCATCGACGCGTTTCGTCGACGGGCTGAACAAGGCGCACCACATCGATTCGGCCATTATGCAAACGAGGCAACACCGGCAGTTCTCCAATCGGCGTGTCTGGAGAAAGCATCCTCAGGAGGTCTTTGAGGTCCAGCGGCGACGGTGTTTGCCATTGTTTGGATAAGAGATACCGGGTCAGCTCGTCGGTCGATCCCACCCACTGAATGGTAAGGGGCTGCTCCTTTTCGCCCGCCAGGTCAATCCGATAGGCGGGAAGGTCTCGCCATCCATCAGTCAGCCACGATGCAAGCGCCATGGTTTGCATCGTGTGGCGTGGAGCATAAAACGACAGATCCTTTTTATGCTGCCGGGTCACATGCCATCCACCGACAATGAGAACGACGCCTATGACGGCTCCAGCCAGCAGGCGCTTGGGCACAGGTTTATCCGCCTTTTTCAGGTAGGCGATACCGACTATAGTCGCCCAGCTCGTACCAATGAAATAGCCGCCCAACACATCGGAAAGCCAGTGTGCGCCCAGATAGAGTCGCGAAAATCCGATGATAAAGGCAATGAGTACAACGCTGGAGACCAATCCCCACCGCCAGGCAGAACCAATCTGTCTGACGATCAAGATGGCCAGAAACCCATAAAGAACCACACTCATGGTTGTGTGCCCACTGGGGAAGCTAAAGGCGGAGGCCCCGTCGTAAATAGACACGGGGCGCGGCAAGTGAATTGTCCACTTGAGCACTTGAACAGCCAGGAGTCCTCCGAGAACCGTTAAAGCCCAAAAAGACGCCGCCCGGTGGCAGCGTTTCACAAGCAGAACAAGCAGGACTGTGCAGAACAGAGCGATATTGACGAACGAATCGCCCAACTCGGTAACCGCGACAAAGGCATTATCTGCCCACGGGGTACGAAGAGATTGAAGAAAGTGGTATACCGCCTGGTCCGCGACAACCAGCGGGTCTTTTGCCAGAACATCCTGCAACACACCCAAAAAGCCCCATCCTGCGGCAAATAGGAGCAGAGTTAAAAATGCGAACAGCACTTCTTCTCCTTGTTCGCGAAAAATCAGGAGTGCAAGAAGTCGTTTAACTGGCCGGACTATTGTCCGTAGATGTAGAGATTCCGTCGTTGTCCATTGCTTCAAGCTGGCAAAAACCGCCGGTCCTTTGCGGTCTAATAGAGACAGGGTCTTGCGGGATATCCAGATGAGGCTCCATATCCCGGCCACGAATATCAACACGAGCACGGCCAATCTGGTACTGACGGTCCCGGCCACCGCAAGAGATGCTCCGAAAAAGACCCCCGGCAGGATATAAACCAACGCCCAGCCAATGGCCGAAAGAATGTTGACGACACTAAAACGCACCGGGCGCATGCCCAGCATCCCCGCCACGACCGGTATCACCGGACGCACCGGCCCCACGAAACGGCCGAAAAGAACGCTCTTGCCCCCGTGCCGATGAAAGAAGGATTCTCCCTTGTTTAACATTCCGGGGTAGCGTGAAAACGGCCAGATATTGACCAGCCTTTCTTTGTAATGATGTCCCAACCAGTAGCTGATACCGTCTCCGGCAATCGCTCCGATCATGGCCATTAGAAGAACGGGAAACAAGCTCAAGCTGCCTGTAGCCACAATCGCACCGACACCGAACATGATCACCGTGCCCGGCACCAGCAGTCCCACCAAAGCCAGGGATTCAGATAGAGAGATGATGAAAATCGCGCCGTAGGCCAGCCCGGGGTGATGGGTGATAAAGGCCAGTAACGTATTCAGGTAATGCATACGATTTATAGCCTCTCCGCAGGGCGCTTGCTCTTTCCAAAAAGTCGACCTGCAGCCTGATTAAAGATATGGATGAATCGTTCGTTCAATGGTCTTAGCGGTGTTACTGAAAAGCGCACGAACCAGGCGCTCATGGAACCAACGACCAAACTGCCGATCATGTCGAAGGGAAAATGGATGCCCGAATATACCCGTCCCCAGGCGGTAAACAATGCGATTGCCAACAACGAAAAACCGAAGACAGTACTACGCCGGGTGAAAAGCAGATAAAACGCAGCGGCGAACATGAGCGTGGCGTGGTCGCTGGGAAAGGAGGTTTCCGGCCCGTGGGCAAAAAGCGGATCGCAGAGACCGACCATGTATGGGCGCGGGTGAAAATAGAAGAGACCGATAATCTGGTTGACAACCAGGCCGAGAACCGCCGCCCAGGTCGCCTCAAGTAGGATTATTTTTCTTTGGTTGCCTGCAATGAACCACAGCGCGACAAATAGAATCGCCAAAATAAAGGGACCGCCTTCAGCAAAAAAGACGGCCAGGCCGTCCAACAGTGGACGTGTTCCAGCACCGGAATGAATCCAGGTGAAGATTTCTATATTGAGACTCGTTGTCATCGAGACACCTCTGAAAGTTGTCGCTGTCGCCATGCGTAAAGGGCAAGACCCATCAGCGCCAGCACTGCGAAAGCCGCCCCCGCATAGAAAGTGAAGGATGCGCCAAAGCGGTCCCAGAGGAGCCCTGCGGTGACGCTGGCGATCAACATGGCGATGCCGCTGACTAGGTTAAAAAAACCGAAGGCGGTGCCACGCAGATCCACAGGAGCGGTATCGGCAACCATGGTCGCAAGCAATCCCTGGGTAATTCCCATGTGAAAGCCCCACAAGGACACTCCGACAGCCACAGTGAGCCAATGATCATTTGCGGCCAAAACCAGATCGGCTGCGATCAGGACCATCAAGCCCAGCGATAGCAACTTGCCGTGGTTCATTCGATCCGACAGCCTGCCAAACGGATAGGCTGATCCCGAATAGACCACGTTCATGCCCATCATCACCAGCGGGACATAGGCGACTGGAATACCTCCCTGTTGGGCGCGAAGCACCAGGAATGCTTCACTGAACCGCGCCAAAGTGAACACCGCACCGATACCGACCACCCACCAGTACGCACCCGTCAGGCGCTTGAGGTTGTCACGACGAATCGGATTGGTGCGTTTCCCGCCGACGTGCCGCTCCGGTTCGCGTACACCGAACAGAAGCAGAACGACAGCGATCATGCCTGGGATGACAGCAACCCAAAACACGGCCCGGAAGTCATTGGCCCAGAGCAGCATCAGGCCGACCGCCATCAGAGGGCCAAGGAACGCACCCACTGTGTCGAGTGATTGGCGCAGGCCGAATGCCGCACCGCGCACCTCGACTGGCGCGATGTCCGCAACCAGTGCATCGCGCGGAGCGCCACGCACACCTTTCCCCACTCGATCCAGTATTCGTGCCGTGAAGACGACACCCGCAGTCGGCGCGATGGCAAACAACGGCTTGGTCAACGCGCCCAAGGAATAACCAAATACAGCCAGCCCCTTGCGCTTGCCCAGATAGTCGCTGAATGCGCCGGAGAAGACTTTGACAATGAGGGCTGTGGACTCGGCCAAACCTTCGATCAGACCAACAACGACCGTACTGGCACCCAAGGTGCCAACCAGAAATAGGGGAAGCAGGCTGTGGATCATCTCGGACGAGATGTCCATGAACATGCTCACCAAGCCAAGAGCCCAAATACTGATCGGGATACGCTTAAAAGGGGTGTTCGTGCTCATACCTTATTCTGAACTCCCCTGAATCCGTCTGGGGCGGCTTTGCCATTTGCGCCAATAGAAAAACACAATAACGCCGCACCCCGCTATCAACATCAAAGTGACCCATTGCAGATTTTGCAACACGAGCTGTTCGTTACGGCCAAACCAGAACCCCAAACCGGCCAACACCAGCACCCATAACCCAGCGCCTAACGCCGTTGCGACGCAAAAGGTAAAGACACCCATGCGAGCCAATCCCGCCGGTAACGAGATGTATTGGCGGATTCCCGGCAACAGCCGACCGATAAATGTGCTGATATGCCCATGGCGGTCAAAAAAACGGTCAGCCTTTTCCAGAGAATGGTGGCTGACCAGCAGGTATCGCCCGTACTTTTCAAAGAACGGTCTCCCGAACTTCATGGCGATCCAGTAGTTGAACACAGCCCCCAGCAGGCTGCCCAGCGTGCCGCAAAAAATGACCATCCCGATATTCATTTTTCCGCTTGCCGCAAGATAGGCGGCCGGTGGGATCACCACCTCGCTGGGAAATGGGAAAAACGACGATTCCAGGGCCATGAGCATGACAATGCCGGGATACCCCCACTCACCAACGGTATGAGACAACCAAACAATGAATTGATGAAACATTTCAACGCCTTCCTATTTCGGCCATCGGGTATGAGTCTTTTTTCTCAAACCGATAGCCGCAATGACCACCACAAAGGCGAATTTCCTCGATGTCCCGTTGATCAATTGGGAAAACCTTGCAGGCACTGGGACGGCACGAACCATAGACAAGACATCTCCCTTGTTTTGTCAGCGTGGGACATGTAAAGAGCAGATTGCAGCAACTTCCACATTGCCGGCAATCGCCATGACGGACCATGAGTTGTGTTTGAATATATTGTTTTCTAAAATGGACCAGCCAGAAACGTCGGATCTTACCGGTGATGTGAAGTAAAAAGCGGGAATCCGTGACTACACGGCCGATTGCGCTAATCAAATGATCAAGTGAAACGGGCAAAACAGAAGTTCGGTCAACCCATCTGTGTACATTTGAACTAAATGATTTCATATTCTTTCCTATAGACCGCCGGTGCCATCAATGGAATTGAGAGGCGGCGGGGTTTATTGAATCCATATCATTTTCGTCGTCAGCAGGAATACCGTCGTCGCCACGGCAATAGCCACACGGTAGTAGCCAAAGATCTCCAATCCATGCCGGGACAGGTAGCTCACCATCCATTTCACGGAAACGACTGCGGCGATGAAGGCCACCACTACGCCGACGATCAGCGAATAATGATCGAATGTCTGAAGCATCAATTGACCATGCTTCAACGTGTCATATGCCGTGGCCGCGCCGAGCGTCACGACTCCCAACAAAAAACTGTATTCGACGGCCGCCTCCATTGTCAGCCCTACCAGCAGGCCGCCCACAATGGTAACCAGGCTACGACTGACCCCAGGCCACATGGCGATGCATTGGGCAAAACCGATGATCAAGGCCATCTGCCAGGTCATGTCCTCCAGTAGGCTACCGAGTCGTGTCCCCTGATTCCTTTTTCGGTTGCGCCAGCTCACGGCCAATATGGCGAGGCCGCCGAGCAGCCATGCGATGACAACAGGCCACGGCCCGAAAAGGTACGATTTGATCACTTTGTTGAACAGCAAGCCTAAAACCGCCGCAGGCAGAAACCCGGCCGTCACGTTGAATAGCAGACGGCGGCCGGTGGAATCCTTGCCCACCACCCCAAGCAAGATCTGTTTGATCCTCCCGAAATAGAGCCAAAGCACGGCCAGGATGGCTCCTGCCTGAATACAGATGGTGTAAGCGTCAACGGCTTCCTTGGTTTGTTCACGCTGCGCTGGAGATTGATAAGGATCTTCGCCGATACCCATGATCTTTTCCGCCAGCAGGAGATGGCCCGTGGAGCTGACAGGCAAATATTCCGTAAGTCCTTCGACCACGCCCAAAACCACGGCCTGGGGGGTGGTCATCATTTTCTGTTCAACAGCGACCACCGGATTTGCTCCAAGCGTTCCTTCAGAGCCGAGAGCCGAAAAGGAACACGCCAACAATGTCAAACCGACGATGAAGGCTGTATGTAATCTTTTCCCCATGGGCACTATTTCTCCATGTCTTGAAAGTTCATTTCATCTCCAAACATGCGACTAATATAGGAGGTCGAAGTTTACCGGAACATTCGCCCAAGTTTACTTTTTGGTAAACTTCAGGAGCGATCAGGAGACGATGAGGCGGGAAGGAAGAAAGAGAAGGTGCTGCCATGCTCGGAGCTTTGCACGGTGATGTCGCCTCCATGAGCATGAACGATAGCCAGGGCCAGGCTGAGCCCGAGGCCGCTTCCTGGGGTGGAGCGGCTATGATCGCAACGGTAGAATCGCTCAAAAATATGAGGGAGGTCGTTTTCGTTAATACCGATACCGGTATCGGCAATAGCAACTTTCACATTTCCCGCTTCAATCTCGATTGAAACGGTTATTACGCCACCATGGGGCGTGTACTTGATGGCATTGTCCAAAAGGTTCGACACCACGCGCTGAAGTCTGCGCCGGTCACCAACGACCGTTGCCGTCCTGTACGGTTTGTTCAGTCGGATATCGATGCCTTTATCCTCGGCCATGGGCGTGAACAGGTCTGCGGCTTCTTCGACGAGTTCGAGAAGATCCAAGAGAACCAGATCGAGGTCCACAGTACCGGAATCTGTCTTTGCAATTTCGAGCATGGTGCCGATCATCTCGATGAGGTCGTCGCATCCGTCTATGACCGAAGCCACCGTTTCTTTATACTCGCAAAGATCATCGTTTCCCTTGAGCGTCGTTTCGGCCATCCCTCGGATTCGGGTGATAGGGGTGCGCAATTCGTGGGCGACATTGTCGGTGACCTGCCGAAACTCGCCCAGGAGAATCTCTATCCGTTCGAGCATGGCGTTGAAGGCCAGGGCCAGGGCGTTTATCTCTTCCCCTTCGTCGGTCAGCGGCACCCTTCGGCCAAGATCGTTTCTTCCGATGCCAGTCGCCGTGTCCGTGACTCTTTGAACTCCGGCCATGGCTTTTCGGGCCAGCAAAAAGCCGAAAAGACCTCCGCACCCCACCATGACCATGAGAGCGACACCGAACGTTTCCCGGTATCTCTCCAGAATAAGCTCCTCACGCTGAAGCGAACTGCCGACGTCGATCCATTCTCCGCCGCTGATCGGCATGGAAAGCAACCTGATCTTATGCCTTTGCCTACGCAGAGATATAGTCCGATAAGACGGCTGGCTTTCTTGAACAGAGGGCTCTTTTGAGCGGGTTATATCGAGTTCCTTCCATTGACTCAGATTGGAAGATGCCAGGGGGATTCCGCTGGACGAAAGCAACTGAAAAAGCACGTGGCCCGTGCCTTGCGACTCCGCCTCTCGCGCGAACTCGGCCTGAAGCGCTTTGATGCCGTGTTCCCGGTAAAGCGTCACGAATTCCTTCGATTTGTCCAAAAGCTCACTGTCCGTCTGGGCCTGGAGACGCAATGCCAGAGACACATAAACGACCAGAAACACCGCCACGGATAGGGCGCTGAAGACACCAAGATACCAAAGGGTCAACCGGAAGGTTGTTGTCCTTAGGAATCTACGCCCGCTCTTCCAGAACATAGCCGACTCCCCTGACTGTGTGGATAAGGTCGTTCCCGAATGGGCGGTCGACCTTGTCCCGCAGCCGGCATACGCGAGCTTCCACCACTGTGGTCCGAGGATCGAAGTTGTAATCCCAAACGTGCTCCATGATCATCGTTTTCGATACAACCCGGCCCATGTTCCTCATCAAATACTCCAGCAAGGCGAATTCCTTGGGTTGCAAATCGATTGAAACCCCGTCACGAAAGACCTTTCGCTTCACCAAATCCATTTCGAGATTGCCGACGGAGAGAAACGTCGGTGCATCCTCTCGAGTAGCCCTTCTGATGAGAGCCTGAAGACGCGCGACCAACTCCGAGAAAGCGAAGGGCTTTACCAGATAATCGTCGCCTCCCGCCTGTAACCCCTTGATACGGTCATCCACCGAACCCTTGGCGCTTAAAACGATAACCGGGGTATGAACCCGGTTGCTGCGCATTTCGTCTATCAGGGCCAGACCATCCAATTTGGGCAACATCACGTCGACCACCGCAGCGTCATAAGGCTCTGTAAGGGCGAAATGAAGTCCGTCTTCGCCATTGGAGGCAAGGTCCACGGCGAAGCCTTCCTGTCGTAATCCCTTGGCAATGAATTGCAGGGTTTGTTTGTCGTCTTCAACGACAAGAATCCTCACAGCGCCTCTCCTCTCGGCGATTGTCCGGCCTGTTGCTGGTAGGTCACGCCGAAAATGGTGTCGCCCAGCCACTTCTTGAAAGACGGGTTGTCGCTGAACTGCTTGAACAGTTCGGTATGGTCGGACAGGAGGTCGATCATGACGCGCTGTAGCGCGGCGTCGTGCTCAATCCGGGCGGTCTTCTTGTCGTTGTTCTTCATGGCGTTCTGGTAGGCCGCGTCCGCCGCCACCTTGGCCGGGATCTCCTCGGCGATAACCTTGCGGATCTTGTCGCCGTCCTTCCAATCGATGTTGCCGAACTGGTCGTTGAACGCCTTGATGATGTTGCTCAGTTGGTCCAGCTCAGGTTCCGGTTTGCGGCCGCCGCCGCTGGTCGGCACCGGTCCGATTTCGGCATCCTGATCCGGAAGGCCAATCTTCAGGCTGGTTTTCACCTCGACACGGTAGCTGTCCATGTCGATGGCCTCCAGGATGCCCCGGGACAGGTCCTCTTCCTTGGGCGCGGGGAGTTTCGGGATCAGGAAATTCAGAAAGATCGACAGCTTTTCCCAGTCGGCATTCGAGTACGCCAGAATCGAGGACAGAAAGCCGTAGGTGCGGACGAAAGCCTTGGCCTTGCCCTTGAAGTCCACCTGGCCGTCTTCATCGAGATCGGCGTTGTAGGTGGCCACGCAGGCATCCAGGATCGGGTCGAGCTTGTCGCGGTCCGCGCCGTTCAGGTAGAGCCCCACCAGGTCGTCGATTTGCGTTTGCGAATAGACCTGGTAGCCGTCCAGATCCGACTTCAGATCATGGAGCTTGTTGGGGTCGGTCTCGTCACTGAGGATGGTGGTCCGGTAATAGGGCTCGAACGACTTCTGGATGGTCTCCGAGTCGTTGTAGAAATCGAGCACAAAAGTGTCGTGCTTCTGCGGATGGGCGCGATTGAGCCGCGAGAGGGTCTGCACCGCCTTGATGCTGGAAAGCGCCTTGTCCACGTACATGGTGTGCAGCAGTGGTTCGTCGTAGCCGGTCTGATACTTGTCGGCGACGATCAGGAAGCGGTACGGGTCCTGCTGAACCTTGTCCGGGATCTGACTGCTGGGAAAGCCGTTCAGGGTCGCCTCAGTGACCTTTTTGCCGCCGTACTCGTGCTCCCCGGAAAAAGCCACGATGGGCTCGTAAGGGCTCTTGCGCTCCTTGAGGTAATCCTTGAAGGCGTGGAAATACTGGATGGCCCGCACAATGCCGTTGGTGATGACCATGGCCCGGGCATGGCCGCCGATCTTGCGATGGCCGATCACCTGGGCGTGGAAGTGGTCCACCATGATCTCGGCCTTCTCGCGGATGGCATGCTCGTGGGACTCCACATAGCGACGCAGCTTCTTCTGGGCTTTCTTGGCGTCGAAGAGCGGGTCGTCCTCCACGGTCTTGGCCAGGCGGTAATAACTCTCAACCGGGGTGTAGTTCTTCAGCACATCGAGGATGAAGCCCTCCTGGATGGCCTGTTTCATGGTGTAGCTGTGGAACGGGTGATGCTTTACTGTGCCGTCGGGTTGCGGGTCCGGCTCGCCGAAGATCTCCAGGGTCTTGTTCTTTGGGGTCGCGGTGAAGGCAAAGTAGCTGGCGTTGGTCACCATCTTCCGGCCTTCCATGATCTTGTTGATCTTGTCCTCGACTGTCTCTTCCCCCTCGGCATCAGAGCCGCCGTAGGGCGCGGTCTCTTCCAGCACACGGTTCATGGCGGCGGTGGTCTTGCCGCCCTGGCTGGAATGGGCCTCGTCGATGATGATGGCGAACTTGCTCTGGCGGTGTTCGTCGCCGATCTCATCGAGTATGAACGGGAACTTCTGCACGGTGGTGATGATGATTTTCTTCCCGGCCTTGAGGAATTTGCGCAGGTCGCCGGAGTGTTCGGCATGGCCGACGGTGGCGGAGACCTGGGCGAACTGCTTGATGGTGTCGCGGATCTGTTTGTCGAGCACCCGTCGGTCGGTGACCACGATGACCGAATCGAACAACGCCTTGCTCTCGTGCTCCAGCCCCACGAGCTGGTGCGCCAGCCAGGCGATGGAGTTACTTTTGCCGCTGCCCGCCGAGTGCTGGATCAGGTAGCGCCTGCCGATGCCACTCTCAGCGGCATTGGCCAGCAGCATGCGCACCACCTTCAACTGGTGGTAGCGAGGGAAAATCTGCTTGCACCTCTTTTTGCCGGTCTTCTCGTCCTTTTCCTCCACCACCTGGGCGTAGTTTTCCAGGATATCGGTCAACCCCTCTTTGGAGAGGGTCTCCTTCCACAGGTAATCGGTGGCGAGCCCATGAGGGTTCGGCGGATTGCCAGCGCCGTCGTTGTAGCCTTTGTCGAAGGGCAGAAACCACGAGCCCTTGCCCTTGAGGTGGGTACAGAAACGCACCTCGTGATCGTCCACGGCAAAATGGACGACGCAACGGCCGAACTGAAACAGCAGCTCCTTCGGGTCGCGGTCGCGCTGGTACTGCTGCACGGCATCGAGCACCGTCTGCTTGGTGAGCTTATTTTTGAGTTCGAAGGTGGCGATGGGCAGGCCGTTGATGAACACGGCCATGTCGAGGGAGAGAGCAGTCTCGTTGCGGCTGTAGCGGAGCTGGCGGGTGACGCTGAAGATGTTGGCCGCGAACCGTTCCGCTGCCTTCACGTTGCCCGGCGTCGGCGTGCCGTAGAAAATGTCCACATGGGCCGGGCCGTGCTTGATGCCGCCGCGCAGCACGTCTACCACGCCGCGCTTGGCGATCTCGCCCTGCAGGCGGTGCAGGAACTGGGTGCGCTTGGGGCCTTCCTCGTCGATGCCGAGAGCCTCAAAGGTATCGGGCTGGGTGGCGGCGAGAAATTGCAGCAACTTGGCCAGGTCGACGGCATGTTCGCGGTCGTAGTCCTGCGGGTCGCCTTGAACATATCCGGCATCCTCCACAAGGGAGGCGACGATGATCGATTCCAGGCCCTTTTCGCTGGTGTCAGTCGGTTTCATCCATATCCCCCTCGTCATCGATCACGTCATCGGACTCACTGGTGTCCTCATCTATCGCAAGCAGTTCGTCCACAGCAACATCCGGCACCTCGATGCCGCGTACATCCACCTGACCGGTGACCACATCGGAAATCAGCCGGGTGCGGTATTCGCGCATCAGTTCGATCTCACGCTCGGCCCTTGAAATCGCCTGGCTTATCTCGGCGCACTTCTCATTGATGTGAGCAATAATCGCCCGCTGTTCGTCCAACGGCGGGAGTGGGAAGAACGCTCCCTTGATTGCACCTTGCGCCAAGCCAAAGCGAGTAACGCCGGTGGCGGCAATCCGGAACTGGTCTGCCACGGGGTCGGATGAGAAGGCCCTGAACAGAAACTCGCCTTCGATTTCCCCTGAGAACGGTCTGATCAAGGCCAAGTGATAGGCACAAACGACGCCTGGAATTGCCTCGGGCACGAAAGTGGGAATGGCGATGTCATCCCAGCTTTCGGAGTCCTTGGTGATGATCACGTCACCCGCTTTCAGCTCAAAAGCGCGAATTTCTTCCAGCGTGGCCGTGGCCTTCATGAAATCGATGGCAGCGGTGATGCGGTCGTTCTTGTAAACGTCCACGTAGTTGCAGAGCATGACCGGGACTTCGTCCTCGTTCGTGTTCTTGTCGACGCCACTTGCCCTGACCGCCGCCAGCGTGCGGAGCCGTCTGGCGTCCCAATGCTCCGGAATATCTCCGATCCATTCCACGCCGCTGGGCTTGAAATTGACCTTGGGATCAAGCCCCCGGGTCACGGCTTGGTTGATGACGTTCTGCTTCTGCTCCTTGAGCAGTTCGATGAGCCGCCGCTTGTTGCGGATGAATTTACGGAACAAGCGGTCCTGCGCCTTCAGGAATCGTGCGATGGTCTGTTGCTCTTCCTGCGGAGGGCAGACCACCGGCATGCTCAGAAATTTATCGGGATAGAGCCTGAGCCGTGAAGAGCGAATGCCCGTTGACCGGCAAATATATTCCGACCGATATCCTTCAATCCGCAACAGATGATCGAGATAATAGTTATCGTAGGCCTGGTTGCCTCTTGGCCGGTAAACGCCATAAGCGGGGCTTACAATTCCAGCATGATTCGAGACACCGAGTGCAGACATCCAGGCCCACATCGTATTGATGACCAGATCGCCTGGTTGGCAGCATTTTTGGCCGACATTCGACTCGGCCTTGAACATGGTTACGTTCTTCTGGCTGCGGGGTGTCACTCCCGTGATGTGCGACACCGAGAGCATTTCTTCGTCGCCTGCCTGGGAGCGTTCATCGATCTCTTTGAAGTAATATTTTGCCCGCTTCTCAGGCCAATGCGCGGGAATGCTCCCGACCCAGCTCACACCCGCGTCCTTGTAGTCTGGATAAGGGGCCAGCTTCATTACTCAGCCTCCCCGACAATCTGTTCCAGCAGCCCTTCGGTTTCCTGCTCCAGGGCATAGATGTCATCCTTAATCTCATCCAGGGTGCGCATGGGCGCTGGCCGATAGAAATGGCGGGTGAAGGAGATCTCGTAACCCACCTGTGTCTTACCCGGGTCGATCCAGGCATCCGGGGTGTAGGGCAGCACCTCGCGCCGGAAGAACGCATCGATACCGCCTTCCTCCAGCAGCGGCACCTGCTCGCTGTCGCGCAGAGCGGTATCCGGCTCGTATTCGACCACGCAGGTCTTACCATTCACCTCGGCCTCGAACAGTCCGTGGATGGGGTCGGGCGTGGCCTTGCCGGGCTTGTAAATCTTCTTCAGCACCGGCGCGGCATCCTCGCTGGTGTCGCAGAGCTCGCTTTGCAGCAGCTTCTTGCGCTTGGCGGTGAGCTTGACGCCGTGTTTGTCGGCATCGGTGTCGCAGGCATCCATGAAGGCGTTGAAATCCAGGTGCGGCCCAGCACCGAGGGGCTCGGCCACGCGACTGGCCAGGTTGGCCAGCGGCTCTTCCTTCGCCTTGGTGCAGGTTTTCACAAACCGTTCCAGCCGGGCCGGGCTCAGGTCAACGGCGAGGCGCAGCGGGCGGTCCACCGTCACCTTCCAGTAGCCGAAGGCCTCGTTGGGGAAGATCTTGGATTTCTCGGTCTCGACCGGATTGACCACTAGGTCGCAGATGGCGCGGATGTGTTCCTCGGAGAATTCGCAATTCTTCTTCCCAAGATTGCGGCGCAGCGGAACGTACCATTCGGTGGTGTCGATGAGCTGGACCTTGCCCTTGCGTTCCTCGCTCTTGCGGTTGGTCAGTACCCAGATGTAGGTAGCGATGCCGGTGTTGTAGAACATGTTCTCCGGCAGGGCGATGATGGCCTCCAGCCAGTCGTTTTCGATGATCCAGCGGCGGATGTTGCTCTCACCCTGACCGGCGTCGCCGGTGAAGAGCGACGAGCCGTTGTGAACCTCGGCGATGCGGCTGCCGAGGCGGGTGGTGTGCTTCATCTTGGAGAGCTTGTTGACCAGGAACATGAGCTGCCCGTCCGAGGAACGGGTGATCATCTTGTATTCCGGGTCGCCGCCGTGCTGGGTGACGAAGCGCGGGTCTTTGATGTCGCCCTTGCCGCCCAGGCGCTCCAAGTCGGTCTTCCAGCTCTTGCCGTAGGGCGGATTGGAGAGCATGAAGTCGAATTCCTGCGACGGGAAGGCATCGCTGGAGAGCGTGGAGCCGTACTTCATGTTCTCTGCCTCGGCCCCTTCGCCTTTCAGCAGCAGGTCGGCTTTTGTGATTGCATAAGTTTCAGGGTTTATTTCCTGCCCATATAGATGAATAGAAACATCCTTGCTGTGGTTTGCCGCCAGTTCGGTCAGGCGCTCCTCCGCCACGGTCAGCATGCCGCCGGTGCCGCAGGCCCCGTCGTAAACGAGGTAAGTGCCGGACTCGATATCACCCTTCACCGGCAGGAAAATCAGGTCGGCCATGAGCTTGACCACGTCGCGGGGCGTGAAGTGCTCTCCGGCTTCTTCGTTGTTCTCTTCGTTGAAACGGCGGATCAGCTCCTCGAAGATGGTGCCCATGGAGTGGTTGTCGAGCGCCGGAAGGATCTCGTTGCCGTCCACGTCCTGCACCGGCTTCGGGCTGAGGTTGATGCGGCCGTCGAGGAACTTCTCGATCAGGTGGCCGAGGATGTCCGCCTCGATCAACGTGGGGATCTGGTTGCGGAACTTGAACTTGTCGAGGATCTCCTGGACGTTGGGCGAAAAGCCGTCCAGGTAGGCTTCGAAATCGGCCTTGAGTTGCTGTTGCTTGGCACGGTTCTTCAGGTCGCGCAGGGTAAAGGGCGAAACGTTGTAAAAGGCCTCGCCGGAGGCCTGGCAGAGCGCGGCGTGTTGATTGGCGATCCCGGCCCCGTCGAGCTGCTTCTTCATGCCGAGCACCTTTTCTTTGCTCGGCTCCAAGAGCGCATCGAGGCGGCGGATAACCGTCATCGGCAGGATCACATCGCGGTACTTGCCGCGCACATAGACATCGCGCAACACGTCGTCGGCGATACCCCAGATAAAATTCACGATGCTGTTGTGGATCACATGGTTCATAGCCCGTTATTACTCCTTGCGCTTCTTGTCGGTTTCTACAGGCTCGGCCGCGCCGCCAGCCTTGACCCACTCGTCCACTTCATCTTTCTTGAACTTCCAAAGTCGACCCATGCGGTGGGCGGGCATACCATGCTTGTCGATCCATTTGTACACGGTGTCGTTGCTGACCCCGAGGTACTTGCAGATCTCGGTTATTGATAACCAGCGGTCTTCCATCTCGTTCATTCTCTTGCTCCACGGGCGTTTTGGTTGTTTGCCACGTCCGCCAGAGGCGAAACGGGAGAGACTGGACGCACCTCTCCCAGGTTAAAAAACTCCATCAATATACAAAGGCACTATGTGCTATGTCAAACGATCTTTACCGATTTGAGCCGATTATTTTCTATCACGCTCGATGCCAGACGCCGGAGTCAAGCCGAGTGCCGGTTTCAACACGGGGCATCCGGTAGATCCAGGCTGGAATCGAGGTGCGCTTGCAAAGCACCGCCACCATCACCCGCTGGTACATGCTGTGCCCGCCGGGCCGGAAGCCTTCCAGCCGGTCGATGGGCAGCAGGTCGCGTTGCGGGTCGGTGAAGGTCACCAGTTCCCCATGGATCAGATCCCAGTCGCCGGTCGGGCGTCCGAAGCGCGGCGTGCCGATCTCCTGCTGCCTGCGGGCATCGGCCAGTGGATTGGCGGTGCCCCGGGCCAGGATCAGACCTTCCGGCACTTCCAGGGCCGGGAAACCGGCGTGGAGATGGTAGAGCCTGCCCCAGACCACGGCTGGTTCGATGCTGCGGGCCTGGGCGCAGAAGCGTTGATGGTTCCAGTAGCCCCGTTTCAGGGTGCCGTAGACGAAGAGCCGGAGGATGGTCTCGGGACTGTCTTCCGGATTTGTGTTCAGCTTCGCGGTGTCTCCGATGTTCATGCATTCACTCCTTCGGGCAGTGTCCCTTTGCGCTCCTGGGGTATGAAGCGGAATTCGCTGTTTTCGATGGCCCGCACATCCTCGTGGCGGATGGTGAGCATGGTCATGGGCGGCACCTCCAGCTCGCGCCAGCCCTTCTCGTTGTCCACGGCAAAGTCGATAAAGGCAGTCTCCGAGGCGTAGAGCACCACCCGGTGCTGGCGGTGGATGCGCAGGCAGAGCGGCTTGTTGCCCTTGAGCACGGTGATGGTTCCGGGGTCTAGCCGCGAGGCCAGCACGGCGCTCATCTGGCCGCGACAGAGGGCAAGTGCCTTCTTCAACCCCTCCTGGTCGATAGGGCCTTCGGGCGCGAAACGGTCGGCCAGGCGGAAGATCAGCTCGCTGTCCACCTCGGCGTAGCGCGGCAGCCCGAGGCGGCGGAACAGGTGGTCGGCGTTGTAGATGGTGCCGTTGTGGGTGCCGATGACGATCCCGGCCCGGATGGGATGGTTGTTGCGGTTGTTGAACTCGTTGCCCCGGGTGCGCCAGCGGGTGTGCCCCATAAGGATGGTAGTCTCGTTGTCGACCTGCCCGAGCATCTCCTGGAACAGCTTCTCGTAGACCAGCTCGTGCGCCCGCATCGGCCGTTTGAAGATCCGGTGCCTGCCGTCGATCTTGAGCCAGGCCAGACCGGAGGCGTGCGGGCCGCGTTCCTCGCTGTGCAGCAGCATGCGGATGAAGACCTCGCGCAGGTAATCCCGCTCGTCGGGCCGTCTGCGCTTGCGGCCGAAGATGATGCCTACTTGTCCGCACATGGAGCCGGGTCCCCCTTGCCGCCGAAGTTCTTGCCGAGCGGTCTCGTCCCTTCGAGGACGAAGGTCGCGTATTCGCGCCGGTGGTCCGCCAGCCACTCGGCCACCTCCGGGTAGCCCATCTCGGCGGTCAGCCGGGTCACCTCCGGGTGGTCGAGCATGTTGGTGCGACCGGAGAGCCGCACCGTCTCCAGGGCTTCGAGGAAGCGTTCCGGCCAGGGATCGCTGGCCTTGTCGTCGGGCAGAAACTCAATCAAGCCATGCCGGGCCAGGCGGGTGAGAAACTCGGCGGCCGCAGCGGCGGCGTCCTCCGGCAGAGGCTGGGTCGGTCCGCCTTCAATGCCGGAGAGCACCTCGGTCATGTAGTCCCGGGGCGCTCGGCTGGCGGTGAACGGCGTCTGGCCGCGCATCAGCTCGACAACTTCGAGGCAGTCGGCTGCCTGGATGGTTTCCCCGCTGCCGGGGATCGGTTCGCCGTCCAGCGTGGTTGAGCGGATCAGAATCTTCATTGGGCACCTCCTTAAACAGTGAGGCCGGGAACTTGCCCGGCCTCGTTGGTGAGAGTGGTGGTTTCGGTTTCGTCCGGCAGGACGTCCTCCGGTTTGGGCCGTCCGTTCTTGAAGGCGGCGTCGCCGGGCATGTTGGCCATCAGATGCTTGCGGGCGGTCTTGAACTCGTCGCCGATCAGGCCGAGGTGGAGCAGGAAGACCCGGAAGTCGTACTTGGCGCTTTGGGGATCGAAGTCCCGCTTGCGGCTGGAAGCGGCCCGGCCGTTGAGCGCCTTGGCGGCAACGGCGAGGCAGAACTGCAGGTAGGCCTTGATCCGCCCCGCGTGGAGGGTCGCCTCGAACCAGCGGAACTCCACCGTGCCCCGGTACCAGACGTTGTGCAGATTGACCCCGTGGTAGCGGCTGTTGTCGTAGTGCTGGGGCTGGCGGTTGTGGTAGCCGTACCAGATGCGGTTGAGCTGGTCCTTGGTGCGCGGGCGATGCTGTTCGATGCGCTGGATCAGCTCGTCGCTGACCGGCCGGGTGTAGCGGTTGAGCCGGTCGCGGCTGATGCCGAGGGCGTGGAGGATCAGCGGTTCCTGCTTGTAGATGATCTTGGCCAGGTTCCCCAGGTGCCTGCCGTCGAAAGGCGCGGCGTCGATATGGATGTGGATGCCGCACTGGCTGTTGATCTTGCCCCCGGCGCGGCGGATGGCCCGGACCGCCTCCTGCAGTTGCGGGATGTCGTCGTAGCCGAGCACCGGGCTGACCACCTCGGCCCGCAGATGGGCCGGGACGCTGGTCAGGGAGGCGTCCCCCACCACCTTCCAGACGCGGCCGCGCAGGTCCTCGACCTCCCAGGGGTCATAGCTGCTGGGGATGCCGACATGGCGGACCGTGCCGCCCACCACCGAGTGGATGGCCCAGGCGATCTGCTCCCGGGTGCGTTTTACGGTCTCGATCTCGATCCCGTAGTGGATCTCTTTCAGGTTCATGCGTGCCTCCGTCGTTCATGGCGCTTCTAAGTCGTTGTCGGGCAAGGATTTTTAGCCTCTGCTTACACCATGAATGAATGCTTCTTTCCGGACACAAATCAAGTAGAAGAACAGCCGAAGCCGACATTTAACACGTGTATTTTCAATGACTTGATAGATTCTGGAATTTAGGCTTGAACCTTGTCGCGCCATTTCATATATTGATGTGCGAATATGAGAATACGAACGCGCAAAGGAGCTGAGGAATGAAAGGCCGAGAGAGCGGCATGCCGGATGAAGATTATTGGGACAGTTTTTTCGACGCCGACTGTCTTGTCGATACGCTGGTTGCCAGCCGTGTCGATCAGGGGGATGTTGCTGAGTTTGGGTCGGGTTACGGGACGTTCACGATCCCGACTGCCAAAAAGATCTCAGGGTTTGTTCATAGCTTTGATATCGAGGCTGACCTCGTCACCCTCGTAGATGAGAAATGTAACCGCCTGGGTCTCCATAATGTTCGGTTAGCAGCACGCGATTTCGTCGAGAACGGCACAGGGCTGCCCGATGGGAGCGTCGCGCATGTCATGATTTACAACCTTCTGCATATCGAACATCCCGTGGAACTGCTGAAGGAAGCTCTACGGATTTTGAAGCCTGGTGGGATCGCCTCGGTCATCCATTGGAGACGTGACATTCCCACCCCTCGCGGACCATCCATGGAGATCAGGCCCAGCCCTGAACAGTGCAAAGCCTGGGCGGAAGCCGCTGGATTCAAGCGGCATGAGCAAATCGATATTTCGGCATGCTGCCCGTACCACTTTGGAATCCTACTGATCAGGCCGGAAACCTCATTTTAACCAGGAGAGAACCATGAATATCTTGATTATTTTCAACCGCGAACCTTATGACAACACGGACGTGACCTGGAACGGTCTGCGTCTTGCCGGAAAGCTATTGGAAACCGGCCAGAGCGTGCGGATTTTCCTTATGAACGATGCCGTAGATATGGCAAGGGATGTCTGTAAGCCGCCGGAAGGTTACGACCAGGACCTTTCGCAGATGCTGAAAGATCTTATCGTCGGAGGTGTTCCCGTAAAGGTTTGCGGCACCTGCATGGCCCGTTGCGGGATCTATAAAAACCACCCGTATTTTGAAGGGGCGGAGCAGTCCACGATGGCCGCGCTTTCTGAATGGGTGGTGGACAGCGACAAGGTGCTCACCTTTTGAGTGCCTACCCAATTGGAAATATCAGCGAGGACGTGACTGTGGAAACAAGTAATTATGCCGAATGGGCGGACCTGTTGCGCGTATTGGCTCATCCGACGCGACTTGCCATCCTGGATTCTTTGAAGGATGGCACGAAATGCGTCAGCGATGTCTGCGAGATTCTCAGCGTTCCGCAACCCAACCTGTCACAGCACCTGTCGATTCTGAGACGCGAGGGAGTTGTCAGTTTCACTGAAGACGGGAAAAAGCGGTGCTATTTCCTCACGAACCCAGCATTGATCAAGGCGTTGATGTGCGTGCTCGCCGGGGATTACGAAGACAGGAATTGTCAATCAGTCACCGGGCTGATGTCGGCGGAAAAATGAATGGATTGCCGATATGAAGAACCAGCCCAGCCCCTTTGAAACTCACGCCGCCGAATACGATCAGTGGTTTGATTCCGAGCACGGGTCCCGGATTTTTTCGCTGGAGCTGGATTGCCTGCGACAGGCCGTCGATCCGGTAAGTGGCCGCTGGCTCGAAGTTGGGGTCGGCTCCGGCCGTTTCGCAAACGCGCTGGGGGTTCAAGTGGGTATCGACCCTTCTCAGGAAATGGTCGACATCGCGTCTGAGCGCGGCATTGAAGCCCATTTGGCTCCTGGCGAGCGACTTCCCTTTGAAGACTCTTCATTTGATGGCGTGTTGCTGGTCTGTACCATCTGTTTTCTGAATGACCCCAGGAAAACGCTTATGGAATGCTGGCGCGTCTTGACTGATAGCGGACGTCTGGTCATCAGTTTCGTCCCCTCGAACAGTCCGTGGGGTGTTTACCATTCGCTGCGAGGAAAGCGAGGCCACACCTTTTATTCCTCCGCCCATTTCTATACTTCGGAGGAAATCAAAGCGTTAGCGGAAAACGCAGGTTTCACCTGTCAAACCGAACACGATTGCGTTCTGCCGATTCCAGATGAACCACTTGGCGGCGATGACATAAGCAGAGTGACTCTCCGAGATGAGAGTTTCGTCGTGCTTTCTTTTTTCAGGACAAATAACAACAAAGGAGATCATGGATGAAGGTTGGTATTATCAGGTGTCAACAAACAGAGGATATGTGTCCGGGAAATACGGACTTTAAAGTCGCCGCTGCGGGCAAGATGGCATTCGAGGAAAGCGGCCCGGCCGAGGTCGTTGGCTTCGTCAGTTGTGGCGGCTGTCCTGGAAAACGAGCCATTCCGAGGGCCAAATTGATGGTGGACAGAGGCGCTGAAGCCATCGTTTTCGCCTCCTGCATTTCAAAAGGAAACCCCATTGGGGTCGCATGCCCACACTTCGCAGCGATGCGGGAAGCGATTGTCAAAAAGGTCGGTGATGAGATCCAGATCATCGACTGGACTCACTAAAGCCTCTCTTTACAAAGACCTCCTGAGCGTAAACTCAGGAGGTCTTTCCTTTCCCCTCAATCAAGTAATTATTCCAGATAATCCTGAAACAGGCTGGCGTGCAGCTCGAGGTTGCGCGACTCATCGGCCCGCATCCGCGCCAGCAGCGCCGTGAAGGCCTCCGCTTCGTCGGTCGGGAGCTTTGACGCCCGTTCCAGCCGCGCCAGGCGCTGGTGCAGATTCTCCAGCAGGCCCAGGGCGTGGTCGCGGATCAGGCCGTCGCGCTTCTCCTGCGGCGTGGGGATGAACTCGGTCAGGCCGCCTTTGCGTCGAACGATCATGGCCGTGCCTCCTTAGCTCAGGGTCGCGCCCAGCGAATGGATGCGCGGGTAGATCAGCGGCGTGCCGGTCATCTCGGCCTTGTAACGGACCTTGTTGCCGGTGTTGTCGGTGAAGGTGCGCACCAGGGTGTACTCGGTCCAGTTCTCGTCGATGGGCCGGGTGTCCTGGATGGTCATCGCCTCCCAGGTCAGGCCGCCGTCGTTGCTGGCGAACCATTGCAGGGTGGTGCCGCTGGGGATCTGCATCTGCACATAGGCCTTGGTCGATTCCACGCCCTGGGTCAGCTCGTTCTCGCGGGTCAGGTAGGCCCCGGTGGTCTTGTTGAGGTAGCCCACCAGGTTGACGTCGCGGAAGTTGATGGCCGGAGTGTCGTTGGAAAGCGAGCTGCTCAGGCGCACGCGGATCTGAACCCGGGTGGCGAGGTTGGGCAGCCGTTCCTCCTCGGCGGGAACCATGGCGTCCCAGGTCACGCCGCCGTCGGTGGAGTATTCCCAGTCGAGACCGGTGCCCTGGGGGATGGCCGAGTATTCGTCGAGGTTGATGTCGGAGAACTGCACGCCGGTGATCGGCTGGAAGCGGATCATCCCCTCGGACTGGAAGTTGTAGCCGTAGATCTTCATCGCCAGGTCGGAGCCGTTGAGCGGGGTCCAGGTCTCGGCGTTGGAGCTCTCCAGCAGCACGCCCTCCATGTAGGTCTGGCGGGTGATGATGCCCCAGCGGCCCATCTTGCCCAGGGTGGCGGTACGCACCTTGTAGTTGGTGCTGTTGGTCAGCAGCACCACGGAATAGCTGGTGTTGGCCTCGGCGTAGAACGGGTCATCGAAGCGAATGCGGGTCTCGCCGCTCAGGCTGATCTCGTTCGGGGCCAGCACCTTCTCGGCGAACACCACGCCGTTGGGCAGACCGGTGGTGACGCCGCGAATCTGCACCGTGACCGGGATGCTCGGGTCCCTAGCGGTGAACTGCAGTCCGATGCTGGAGATCACCTGGTTTTGGGTGAAGCTGAAGGTCTGGGCCAGCGGATCGCGGGGCACGAAGATGGTCTGGGTGCGCCAGACCACCTGCACCACGGGCACGCGGATGATGCGGTTCTCGATGATGCGCTCGATGCGGGTGATGACCAGCGGATCGTTGATCTGCAGGCTGGCCCGGGCCGAGTAGACGCCGTCGGCCATCTCCACGATGCGGTTGCCGTTGCGGGCGTTGGTCGGAATGGTGAAGGAGGCGCTGACCCGACCGGCCTCGTCGCTGATCAGGTTGCTGGCCATCACCTGGCCGTCGCAGCGCAGCACGATGCCGGACTTGCTCGGGGTGAAGTTGATGCCGGTGACGGCGATGCCGGTCTGGCCGCGCCGCCCGAGGTTGGGCGTGATCTGCAGCATGGCCGGGGGCTTGTCGAACACGGCGTAGGGGTTGATGTTGCGCTCTTCGGACCAGTCGTTCTGTTCAACGAGCACGGTCTCGTTGCCCGGTAGCAGCGCCAGACTGCCGAAGAAGCTGGCGTTGCTGCCCGCCTGATCGACCGAGAGCACGGTGGAGTGCGGAATGCGGTCCGGCGCGACGAAGCGGGCGATCTCGTTGACCCGGGCGTCCCATTCGGCGTGGTAGATGTCCGACTGGGCGGTGTTCGAGAAGTCGTCCGAGTAGATGCCTTTCTTGGTCTGGGCGTCCCGATTCTGCAGCTCGTTATTCATCTGGTACTGGGCGTCGTTGTACTTCAGGTCCTCGACGTCCTGGATGATGTCGTGGATCTGGTCCATGGTGATGCGGGTCAGGCCGAAGTTGCGGATCTCCATGTCGGTGGAGTTGGGGGGACAGTTGATGCTGCACAGCCCCAGGGCGTTCTCCGGGACGATGGGCAGCTTCGGGAAATCCGCCGGAGCCCCTTCCAGACGCTTGATCTCGGTGGTGGTGGCGTAAACGATGTCGCGGCGGCCGAGGTAATAGTCGTAGTCCAGGCTGCAGTTGGAACCGTTCACCGGCTGGTCGCCAAGGCTGCCTCGCCCGAAGTTGATCACGTTGAGGTTGCCCAGCTCGAGCTGGACCGGCGACATGGTGAGCCCGGCCGTGTTGGTGGCCGGAGGCGAAGCGGTGCCGATCTCCTCGACGCCGTCGTCGATGTAGGAGAGCGCCTCGCTGCCCAGCTCCATCAAGCGCTTGTAGTCTGTGCGTGCGCCGTTGGTGGCGGCCCGGTAGACGCGATAGCCGGTCGCGCCGCTGACCGGCAGCCAGGAGAGCTTGTTCATCTCACCGGCGGCAGTGGCCCGGGCAACGACCGCAGCGGCGTTGAAGGCCGTCTCGCCGGTGGCGTTGTAGGCGGTCACCAGATAGAAATAGTTTCCGGCCGCCGGATGGTTGGCCTGTCCGAACCAGCCGCTGTCCACGTAGTCGGTGCCCTTGACCATCTGCTTGGTGTAGGTCCAGCGCACCGTGTAGGTGGTGCCGATAGCCGGTTCGTTGCCGGAGCCGAGCCAGTCGACATGGTTGCCTGACTGCTGCCAGTCCACGCCCTCCTGGAAGATGGTCGCCCCCTGGCTGACCTCGAGGATGTCCACCACGGGATTGGGATCGAGCAGGTCTTCGCCGCCGCCCACCGAGCCGCGAGTGACGTTGCGGGTGATCTCGACGATGGCTTCCACCTGGGTCGTCTCCTTGAGCGGCGTGGAGTTGACCGGATAGCGGCGCTTGTTGATGTCGAAGGTCTTCTGCTCCCCGCGCACCGACTTGGTGGCGATGGATTTGGGCACCAGGGTCGAGGTGGGCAGATCGCGCTGATGGCGGAAGCCCTGGATGTAGGCGCGTCCGGCGTTGGTGATCGCCTCCACACTGTCGTCGTCGACGCCGCCGATGAAGGTGTCGAAACCCCGCACCAGATAGCTTCCGGCCTGGTCGAAGGTGCGCTCGGCCAGATTCTGAATCAGGGAATTGAGCCCCTCGGCGGCGGCGAAGGAGAGCTGGTCCTCGGTGATCGAGGAGACGGTGATCCGGCTGCCCGGCAGAGTGCCCAGCAGATCCCGCAGGTAGAGGTTGGACTTCTCCTGCACCGTGGGCGTGACATCGCCGCTCTCGCGGTCGAACTTGTAGATCGGGATCACCCGGCGCTCGGCCACGTTGTTGGGCAGTGTCTGGCCGCTGGTGTCCGTCGCCTTGAGGGAGAGAACCCATTTTTCCCGTTCGGCGGTCGGCTCGCCGGTGGCCGGATTGATCAGGGCCGGGTCCTGGGTGTAGCCGTAGTTGTACTTCAGTAGCTCCACGTAAACGTAATCGGCCCCGCTGGTGGTGGCCGGATCATAGGTCAGGGTCGCGCCGCTCACCTGTTCGAGATGGCCGTCGATGTAGACCACGCCCGGGGCCAGGGTCAGGACGTTGGCGGCCGCGCTGACCTCGAGGCCCATAATGATGGAGCCTTCCTTGAACAGGATGTCGGCGATCTTGCGCCGCTCCAGGTTGATAATGTCCTGCTGCTCGTTGAGTTCGGAATCCAGCAGGTCGCGATCCTGATGGTAGCGGATGCGCTTGTAGTTCTTGGTCGGGTCGAATGTCTCGCGTGAGATGCTCATGTTTGAATCCTCCAGTTAGATCTTGATGATCCCGACCAGCTCCACGCGGGTGTCGGAAATCTTGTTGAAGTCGGGAATGTTCTTCACCTCGTACAGGTAGCCCGGGCGCAGCACCTCGCCGGTCGGGTTGGGGTCCTGATGGAACACGCCGCCCATGGCGAGATCCCCGGTGACGCTTTCCACGTACTGCACGTCGCCGCCGAAGAAGCCGTATTCGCGGATGGTGATGCCGTTGGCCTCGGCCTCGTCGAAGCGGAAGAAGACGCCGATGGTGTTGGTCTCCTCGCCGGTTTCGAGATAGCGCACGCCGTTGACCAGCAGCGCCCCTTCGGCGTCCTCCTTGAGGAAGGTCCGCTTGTAGTAGCGCTTGCGGGCGCGTTCGTTTCTGAGCCCGGTCTGGCCGATGTCCGGCGCGGGCGGATTTTGCGGGTCGGTGAAGCTGGCGTCCCCGTCGCCGATGGCGCAGTGGGTGATGCCGTCCACGGCCTGGCCGAGGAGGAGTTTGGCCGTCAGTATCCGGCCGGTTTTGACGATGAGTCCCAGTGCCATTGCTGTTCTCCTTTAGGTCTGAATTTCGTGGTCTTGATCGATGAGCACCGCGAACAGGATCTGGCGCGTGTCGGCCAGCAGCCCGGCCGGGATCGCGATGCGCTGAACGGTGTCGGAGCGGCTGATGTGTGCGCCGGATGTCCGGACGCTGGTGTCGATACTCCGCAGCCAGGGGCGCGTCACCCGCACCGCCGCGTCAACATCGACGCCCAGACGGCCATGGACGACGAGCCACAGGTCGGCGCTCCGGTTCAGGCGGTTGTGGATGGCCTGGCTGGTGGCGAGCAGCTTGGTGATTTCGGAGAGGACGACCGCCTGCGTCAGCGCCATGACTTCAACGGGCCGATGGATACGGCACGCCGCATCCACGTCAGCTTCGAAAGCGCGAACCACCCGGTTGGCGGTATCCGTATCCACCAGGATTGAGCCCAGGAGCACCTGACGGGTGTCCAGGTCCCTTGCCCAAGGCCGGGTCACCCTTGCGGAAATATCGATATCAACCGTGATGCCAGTCATCTATGTGCCTCAGAGAATCGGGTTTTCCGTGCCGGTCAGGCGCAGCTTGATGTCGAGTTTGTTTTGCACCGGGGTGCCCGGGAGCACGGTACAGCGCCGCCAGAAAGACAGCGTCTGCGGGAAGGCCTTGTCACCGAGGTTGAGCGGTGCGCCCTGGGTGGCGGTGTCGAGTTCGGCCTGGGTCAGGGCCAGGCGGTACCAGACCGATTCGTCGGTGCCGGTTTCGTCGATGGGATCGATCACCAGTCCGGTGTAGTCGTAGCCGGAATAGACGGTCGTTCCGGCGTTGTGCGCGACCGGAGCGGTGTTGGCCACGCCCCGCTGCACGGTGAGATTGGCGGTGCCGCCGCCGCTTTCGACGAGCATCTGCTCCCCGTCGATGATGATGAGTTCGCCGTCGGCAAAGCGCGGTTCGACCAGGGCGATGGATGTCTGCGCAGCATCGATGGCGGAGGCGAGGCTCGTCTGCTCGTTGGCGACGTAGAGTTGCCGATCCTTGATGTCGCCGTCGGTGCCGTTGTAGCTCTCGGCCTCGGGGCGGCTGAAATCCCCCTCGGAAATCTGCTGGGTCAGCCCTTCGTCAAGATAGAGATGTATCGCCATGGGTTCTCCTTCAGGTGGGCCACTGGGTGGCGCGATAGTTGTTGGTGGCGGCCTCGAACCCGGCCTGCGTCGGCGCGTGCAGATCCTGCTGACGGAACAGCCAGCGGTAGGAAGGCCGCGACCAGCGGAATCCGGCCTGGTTGAGGCGCATGCGGCTGACGCGCATGGGGCGGGTCCGATCCACGGAAAGGCGCAGGCCGGTGGTATTGAGCGGGCTTGCGCCCAGCTTCATGGTCTCGACCCGATGGCGCTGGAGAGAGCCCGTGTCCACGTAGACTTCAAGCGAAGCCCGTTCGCCGGTCAGATTCGCATTGCTCAGATACCGGGTGTTCAGGGTGTTCGCGTTGAGCCGGAACACAGGCCCTCTCCGCCGCCATCGGTCGATCCGGTCGACGGCCAAGGTGACGTCCGCGTCGCAGCCAGCGGTGGAGGCGAGCAGCAGATTGCTGATGCCGCCCTGGTTGGCTGTGAGATCGAGACCTTCGTTGAGCCTGGCGCGGCCAAGCTGGAAGCAGAGGCGGTGCCGGGATTCTAGGGGCAGGCGCAGGTCGTACTTGGCCTCCGCCCGTTCGACCGGTTCCGCCTGCGTGTCAAAAAAGAAATCCTTCTGCCGGAAGCAGTAGCGCAGCGCGGTCTCGCCATGGGTCAGCGGCTTGCGGTTGAGATGGCTCTCGCCCAGCCCGAAACCGCTCTCCAGCACATCCCCTTCGAAATCGCGGCCGGTGTAGATGGGCGTACAGAAGGAAACCCGATCCTCGCCGATGCGGGTGTACGGCAGCCGCCAATCGTTGAGGGCCTTGTGGTTCAGGCGCATCCGGTTCTGGCGGCTGTGAAAACGGGAGACCTTCACGGCGGCCCGGTCGATCTCCGGGATCATCTCCGTGGTGCTGGTGAGCTGCAGCAGCTCCCAGGCCCTCTGTTTGTTGGTCAGGTGACGACAGGAACCGAGCGAGGAACGTCCGAGGACGAAGGTTTCGTCGAGAAACGCCAATACGATCCGGCGCACCGCGTTGGCATGCCCGAAGTCCAGCATCGCGCCGCCTTCGATCCATTCCAGGAGGAACTGGAGCCAGAAACAGCGCGTGCCCGCCGGGTGGTGAAACACCAGGGCGTCGCGCAACCCCTCGGTCTGGTTGAGACACAGCACGCGAAACACGCCGAGGCTGAACACCAGCCCGGGCAGCTTGGCTTTGCTGAGTCTGGAACGGGCATTGAGACGAAGAGCCGAGCGGAAGGTCTCCTGCAGTTCCCCCTGCCAACCAAGCGCGTCAAAGGCGCGTTCGATGGCCGGGATGGTGCCCTTGCGGCGATAGATTTCGACCGCCTCCCGCACGCGGCGGCGCTGGCAGTCCGGCGAACAGGTGCCGTCCACTTCGAGGCCGACCAGTCTCGCCAGCAGCGGCAGAAAGCGTTCGTCGCAGTGATCGACGTCGAAGATGGTCGGGAAGTCGTCGATAGCCTGCTTGAGCTCGTCGAGCGTTCCGGCGGGTAGGCTCAGAAAGGTGCGCAGGTCACCGGCCTCGTCGTTGTGCTCGTAAAGCGGCGGCAGCAGGCCGAGCAGATTGTCCTTGAACCAATCCGACATCAACCGGCCCTCCGCAGATCGAGGTTGACGGTGCCGAGAATCGGGATTTCACCGTGGCGCAGCTCGATGTCCTGCTGCGGCGCGTAGAGGTGCATATGGCTGACCCCGCGCACGCCGTCGATCAGGGCCACCAGGTCGGAGAAGTGAATGGTCTGGCCGAAAGAGACTTGGTCGAAGGAAAAGAAATCGGAGAGCGCGGCTTCGATGCGGCTGTGCACGTTTTCCAGCGGTTCACCGGGCCAGATGTAGACCTCGGCGTCGATGGAAACGGGGCGGTAGATCGGGTCAAACAGGTTGATCTCGACCGTGATGACCTTGCGGCGTTCGAGAAACTTCGCGAGTTCCCGCTTGAGCAGCGCCGAGGGCATTCCGCCGCCGTTGGGAGCGATGGCCAGTTGGACGTTGTAATAGCGAATGTTCTGGCAGGCATTGGTGTCGAGCACCTTGGCCTTGGCGACGCCGGGGTAACCTTCGGCCAGCGCCTGGTAATCCTCCAGAGTGACGGCCTTCCAGAGACTGCGCAGCTCCGCCGGTGCCTGTCGGCGGGCATGTTCGAGGGCTTCCCGCGAAGCGCCGCCAGTGGCGGGCACAGGATTGGTGACGGTCAGGGAGACCTGGCCGCCGTCGAGGTAGACCGGGCTCAGCAGTTGGGTGATCCGGTTCGGACCGAGATTGCCCTGGTCTCCGATGGTCTGCAGATAGCTGACCGTGATGGCACTTCCCTGAGTGGGTACAGCGCCGCTTTGCCCGTCGCCGAAAATCAGGGTAGAGATGTCGAGGGCATCCAGGTCGGCCATGAAATGACGGCTGTCGGCCAGGCTGTCCTGGAAATGATCGACCTCGCTCCAGGCGTCGTCCCCCACCGTAACGGTGATGGTGCCCTGGGCGATGACGTCGCCGGTCAGGCGGATGCGCTGGAATGGCAGCCCCGTGGAAGTGAAGGTCTCGGTGCGGCGCACGCCTTGCCGACCCGGGATGTCCACCGAGAGCACGCCTCGCGGGATCAGGCCGTCCTCGACCGTCTCGAAATCCGCCTCGCCGTCATTCAGCAAGGTGCGGCAGGCCGTACCCGCCGGAATGGTCAAATCCTTGCCAAGCGGAGAGGAGAGCCGAAAACGCAGCGTGGTGGTGGAGGCCACCGGTGAATCCAGCCGGTAGCCGATGAGCTTGCAGAGGTTGATGACGTTCTGCCGCTGGCGGGCCGTGGGCAGGAAAGCCTCCGCCGCCTGGGCGTCCAGGTAGTAGGCCAGCATGTCGCCCACGCCGCAGAACAGATCGAGCAGGACGACGCCGAGATCGGAGTGGTTGAAATCGGTCCAGCGGTCGGTGAGCTGCGGGATCTTCGCCAACAGCTCCTGGCGGATCGATTCGTAATCCTTGTTGATGTATCCGATGCTTGCGCGGCCCATGGTCTCTCCGGTTTTCGGCGGTTATGCGAGAGCGCCTGAAGCTCTCGCCACGCCGGTTACTTACCGGAAGGGGCCTGGATGTGTCGGAGGCGGAATGCCTCAGAGCGGGCCGCGCAGTTGCCAGACGGGATTGGGCTGTCCGGAGGTGTTGTTGAGGTAGTGGGATTCCTTCTTGCCCTCGAAATAGAACAGGCCGATGCGGCCAGGCTCCGACGTGGTGATCCGGTGAGCGGTGCCAGCGGCGTTGTCTTCCGCCTGACTCTGGGTGTCGAAGCCCAGACCGCTCGCGGCCAGATAGAGGGCGTGATCGCTCTGGGGCGCTTCCGTTTCAGGCGCTCCCTCGAACGTCAGGTAATGGCCGTGATTGTCACCCGGATCGCTGACGATCCATTTGCCGTTGCGGTCCTGAAAGGCTCCCTCGATGAAGGCGACTTCGTATTCCCCGGCTGGCCAGATGAAGGAATCCTCCGGATCGTGGCTCATCTCGGCCGCGTCGAACCAGAGCAGATTGAACAGCGAGCGCACGTCCGGCGACAGGCGCACGCTGCGCACCGGCGGCGGTTCCGGCTCGGGTTCCGGTTGGGGATAGCTGGGCGCGGGATTGTTCGGGTCTTCTCTGTAGAAGGGATAGACCAGGTTGCCGTCCACCTGGCTCTGGATCACCCGGTAGGCGATATGTACCAGCAGCAGGTTGCCGTCGATGTTCAGCGGCCGGTCGTCGAAGCGCACCTCCGTGATGATCACCCGCTTTTCCCAGCGCTTGATGGCGTCGATCACGTAATGGCGCAGCAGGCCCTTGAGCACCTCGTCGTTCTGTTCGAACACCAGATCCTTCAGCCTGGAGCCGAACTCCGGATTCATGAACCGTTCGCCGATCCGGGTGCCGAGGATCTGCAGGATGCTTTCGCGGATGTGTTCGTTCTCACGCGAGGTGGCGGTCGAGACCTGGGTGCCGCCGGATACCGACTGAAACCGGAACGGGTAGCGCAATCCCTTGCCGAGAAAGTCATAGCTCATCAGGTACGCTCCTCGCAGTCGATGCCGCACTGTCCCGAGCAGCCATTTTCCGAAGTGTCGTCGTCGATAGCTTCTCCCTGGAAACGGATCACCAGATCCAGGCCGCTCTTGAGCCCCAGGTGAATGGTTCCGTTCGCCTCGATCAGCCCGCCGTGGCCGGACTGGCCGCACTGGAATCCCTTGGCTCCCCCGGAAAGCAGACGGACGGCGATGGTTTCGCCGATGCCCTCGATGCGGCCGATGCCGATGATGTCGATTGGTCCGGCCGGGTTGATCAGGGTGATGAACCGCTCCCGGTGATCGACGTCGAGACGGATGCCCTCGGGTAGATCCACCGCGAAGCGTTCCGCGCCCATGGCGGTCGGATCGATCCCGGCGGGCAGTCCGCTGATACCGGCTGCCTCCCGGGTCGCGCTCAGATAGGACTCGACCAGGGTGTAAAGGCGTCCCGGGGCGACCTCGACGGCCGTGCCGGGTCCGGGGGTGACGACCTGCTGCTCCCCGGCGTCGATGACGCAGATTCGCTGATCGTCAGTGGTCCGCAGGATCATGCCGTCGGGCAAGGTGAAGAGCCGGTTGCCGTCCGGCAGATCCCGGGGTTCGGTGCCCGCAGGCAGTTCGACGAAGGGATAGAAATCGGGCTCCGGCTCGACCTGTACCTGATCCAGATACTCCTGCGTCCTGGCCTGCTGGGCTTCCAGATAGGCCTGGGCCTGGCCGCGCATCGCCTCCGAGGCGGCGTGACCGGCCTCCAGCAGTGTGCGGATGCCGGAAAGCTCCTCACGAATGCCAGACAGGTGATCGCAGAGCGCCCGCAGCACATACTGCTGCTCGCCGGAATCGGTCTGTTCGATGGTGGCCTGCAAGTCGGAGGGTTCTTCGGAAATCATGGATAACCTCCATTACATGCCGACATTGGCGGGTTGGGATTGATAGCTCATGGCGCTGATCGGCGTCACCGTTCCGGTCGCGCCGTCGATTTCGAACACGGTCCAGACCGTGCCGGGGGCGTTGGGAACGTTGAAGGTCTGCTCACGGCCATCGCTCAAGAACACTTTCACCGATGCTCCGGACTGCGCCAGGCCGGAGCTCGGATTGGCGTTGCGGTTGGTGTAGTCGTGGACCGCGTAGCGGTAGATGCCGGGGATGAGCCGATGGATGGTGATGGTCTCCGGCCCGTAGGAACTGGTGTCGTCCACGTCCAATTCCGCCGCCTCGTTTTCGATGGTGTGGGAATAGAACACATGGAAGCGGCCGCCCGATGGCGTCGGTCCGGTGAGATGGGAATCGAGGTCCCGGGGGTTGAGGCCCCACTGCAACACGATGCGGGCGACCTGGCCGTCGAGCTCGGGCGAGAGAACGATCTGGATGTCGCCGGAGGTGTTGGGGTCAGCGTTCACCCAGCCGTGCCAGGCGATGTATCCCGGCGCGGTGACCTCCACGTAATAGAACCCCTCGGGTACGGACAGCTCGAACCCGCCATAGGCGTTGGCGAAGGTCTGGAACGCCGTCGGGCCGGTTTCCGAGCGGCGGAATTCGATCAGCGCGTTGCCGACGCCGCTGGTGTTGAGGGCGTTGACCACCATGCCGCTGAGGAAGACCGTGGCTCCACTGGCAAAGTCCGGGTGGTCGGCGAACCAGGACGGATCGCGGACCTCCAGCAGAACATGGCGAAGGCTGTCCCGGGCCGAGGATCGCCAGACCATGAGCACGGCGTTGCCGATGGTCCAGCCGCAGCGAATGACACCGTCCGGCCCGATCTCCGCGACCTCCGGATTGCTGGTGGCAAAGACCGGAGCGTCCACGTCGCCGCGCAGGGAGAGCGGAATCCGTTGCTCGAACTCGCCAGCGGAGAGGCGGATGGAGCGAGGCTGTACCTCCCAGTGGCTAAAGGTTGGCGGGGCATCCGTCATGAAGGGACCTCCACCGGTGCGGAGACGCCGCCGCCATAGACCTCGACCTGAACGTGCCTCAGGCTGAGCCGCTCGGGCGAATCCCAGACCAGAATCATGGCCGCTCCGGGAACGAAGCCGCATTCGACATTGCCGTCTTCATCGACACTGACCACGTCGGGATTGGACGATTCGAACACCGGCGCTTCGGGCAGACCCCGGATCGAGAGCGGAATGCGCTGAACGAATGAGGATCGCGAGACCCGGATCAACTTCGGGAAGACATCCCAGTAGTGCGGTTCCTGCGGCTGTTCGAGATTGTTCATGGCGTCCCCCTCAGTTGTCGATGGTGTCGGGACTGCCGGTCACGATGATGGCTCCGCAGGCGGTGATGTCGCCGATGCGGGCATTGGGCAATCCTTCGGTGATGGTGTCGAAGCTGCCGGTCACGATGGGCGTCACGCCATGCCCCGGGATGGGACAGACGTGCAGATCCCCCATGCGGGCCACCGGCATGCCGTTGTCCAGCGTCCGACTGGCCCCGGTGATGATGACGCCGCCGTGACTGCTGATGTCGCCGAGTCGCGCCTGGGAACTCATGGGTTCACCTTCAGCAAAAGATGGATCAGAAAGCCGACGAGTCCGCCGATGGTGCTGCCGATGGTCAGCACCAGGCCGACGATCTTCCACATGGTCTCGGTCCCCATCTTGGAGCCGACCCTGGCGTGCAGCCGGTCGATCTCCTCGGCGTGCCGGTGCAGATCGGAATAGATCGAGCGGACCAGCACCTCGACGTTTTCCTTGTCCGATTTCTTCTCGATTTCACGCTCGATCTTCTCGAGGCGGTCCTGGATTTCCCGGCGGTGGCTTTCGAGGATGCTGCGGAATTCCTCCCGCCAATGATCGAAGGTCCGGGCCAGCAATTCCTCGCTGGCCGAGAGTCCGGAGGGCGTTGTTGTTCTTTCTCCCATGCGATGCTTCCTTCAGGTGTTGATCAAGACAGTGTTCGTCGAGCGAATGATGATGTTTCCGGCCACCCCATCCATAAACACGAGGCTGCCGGACTTGTCGGTGGCGCTGATGCTCTCCTGGCCGGGCGCTGCGTTCATGCGCACCACCTGACCGGCCTTGTCGGTGAGGCGGATCTGTTCGGCGGCGGCGGTGGAATCGACGAGGATTTCCTGAGTACCGTTGAGTCCCCAGATGTGAACCTTCTCCCGACCCTTGGTGGTATCGATGAGGATCTTCTGCCAGCGGGAGCGGCCCTTGTCGCACGAGAGGATGTGGACCTTCTCCTTGTCCTGCCAGGCTTCGAGGATCACCTGCTGGCGGCAGAGGTCGGTGAGCTGGATGCGGGCGCGGGAGCCGACGATCTGCGAGGCGATGTCGAGCTGGTCACCTTTCTCGGCGTCCTTCGTGCCGCGCCGCAGGGCGTTGCCGCTCTGCATCTCCGGCTTCACCTTCCCTTCCATGGTGAGGATCTGTCCGGCGCGGTCGATGATCCGCAGCAGCTCGTCGCCGTCGCGGTCATCGGCCAGGATGGTGTGGCCGGTTTCGGTCTTGAGCAGGACCTTCAGGCGTGGACAGTAATACGGCGGATGGCCGTGGTACTTCTTGTGTTCGAGATCGTCGTGCCGGTTGGCCTGATGCTCGACCTTGTCCTCGCAGTCATGACAGAAGGCATTCGCGCAGGTGCGCTTGGATTCCTCGGGCTGTTCGCCGGGATTGCTCTTGGCCAGCCAGACCCCGGTCCAGATCGGATACTGGACGACGCCGCCCTCGAACTCTGCCCAGACCGAGGCACCTTCCTCGGGGACCAGGAACATGCCGGTGTCGTCGTTGCCGCCGTAGGGGAAACAGGGCGCGGCCCATTCGGACCAGTTCTCCCGCCCGCTACCGAGCACGGCGGGGATTTCCAGGCGGACCCGGCCAAGGCGTTCGGGATCGTTGTTGTCGCGCACGAAGGCCCGGTACTTGCCATACCAGCGGTTGCGGTAGCGCTCCTCGGATTGACGGTCGCGGGTTTCAAGCATGCTCCGCCTCCCGTTTTCGACTGGCGTCCCAGGCCAGCCAACCGCCCAGGCGAACCGCCCAATACATGATCTGGCGTTTCCACAGGGGCACGCCCAGGGCCGCCATCAGTTCGAGAAAGAGGCGGTCGGCCCCAAGCCGCGAGACCTTGCCGGTGTGGTAGAGGTAGTCGTGAACGACGGCCGCCGGGGAATATCGTCCCCAAGGCGGCACCACGCGCCAGAACAGGCGCGGCACCGAGGCGAAGTCGGTCTCGAACCCGGCGGGCACTTCGATGATGCGGCCAGCGCCGGTGCGGACACGGAACGGCTGGGTCAGCCTCGCGGTCATTCCATTGGGCAGAATTTCCACCCGAAGCGGTCCGGAGAGACCCAGCGCGGTGCCGGAAAACAGGGTCTTGGTTTCGGCGCTCATGACCGCCACCTCGCCTTGCCCGACTGGCGCACATCGAGATGGACCCAGGAGGCGTAGACCCCGATGCCGCCCTCGCGGAAGAGAGGGATCTCCTCGGCGATGACCGCCAGTTCTTCAGGCGAAACGCCAGCGGGACAGCTCACGTCCGCCGCCATGCCCAGCGTGTGAAAACTCTGCTCCGCGCCGCCTACCGCCTTGTTGTGCCGGTTGCAGCGAAAGCCGCTGGTGATGGACAGCGGTTTGCCGATGCGGTCGCGCAGCGTCTGCAGGGCGTCGACCAGGTCGGGATGGACCGCAGCCGAATGGCCGCAGCAGTTTTTGCCCTTGCAGGCGAATTCCGAACGGTTGAAATTCTTGCTGAGATCACCCATTGCCGCCTCCTTGTGTGACCGCGCCGGAATCCGCGTCGATGGTCACCATGGCTGGCGGCTCGTTTTGCGGCGTAGGCGGGGCCTCCTTGTCGTTGGGTTTGCCCTGGGACTCGGCGGACTTGTCGCCCGCTCCCTTGCCGAGGGCGTTCTTCTTGAGTTTGAGTTCGCAGAGATAGCCTGCGCCGCTGATGCTGTGGCGCACCGAGTGGCAGTAGTAGATGCCGGAAAACTTCCGTCCCACGCCCTTGATCTCGACGTTCTTCTTAGCGCGAAGCTGGGGAATGCCGATGGTGGCGGCGTCCGCCTCGACCTGGCGCAGCTCGGCCTCGCGGAACTTGCCTTCGGCGCTGTCCTGGGCGGGCTCCTGGCGCGGCTCTTCGTGAAAGCCTTCGGAACGGTCGAAGCTGGGCACGATCTGCCCCGTCTCCTGTTCCTTGAAGCTGCCTTCGCCGGTGTTGCCGTCGACCAGATAGGTCTGCTTGCCCAGGGCCGTCCGCTCGGGCGTGGTGGCGTTGTTGGCCTTGTGCTCGACCACGTCCTTCTTGCGCGGGTCGACGCCGACCGTCTTGGTCTCTACACCCGCGCCCTTGGCTCCCTGGGATTGGGTGCTGGGGCGGAACGAGCGCAGCAGGCCCTTGGTGTCGGTGAAATATTCGAGGGTCAGAAGCGGCGTCTGGTCGAGCTCGCGGGGATGGAAATGGAGTTCGTCATCCTGGATGTAGAAGACATAGCCGCTCAAGCCGTCGCCATCGCGGTCGCGGGCCTTTTCCGCCAGCTCCTTGAGGAACTGGGCGTCCGAGATGTTGCTCTGGGTGACGCGGAGATGGGTCCCCTTGGTGGCCGTGACCACCGGCGTGAGCCCGTTGGCGGCGGCGACTTGTTCGGCGATTTCCGAATAGAGGATGCCGGGAGCGGGTTTCTGCCAAACCTTCTGGTTCTCCTTGCCCGCGAGTTTGAAGCCCTTGTCGTAGGCTTTGATGCGGATGGTCGGATCGCCGTTTTCCGGGAAGTCGTAATCGATGTCCTTGATGACCGCTTTCTTGCGCGGAGAAAGGTTCCCCACGTAGCCGAAGCGGGCCACGATCTCGTTGCCTTCCTGGAACAGCGGATCGTCGACGAACTGCAGGTTGCGGTCGGTCACCGACAGTTCGAGGACATCCAACTCCTCCTCGTTGTCGGTGAAGACGAACGAGGTGATCTCCTGGGTGATGTCCTTCGAGAGGTCTTGCCCCTCGATCTGAATCAGAAATGTCGGCTTGAAGGTATCCAGATCCATGCGTATCTCCGGCGGTTCGCAGTTCCCTGCTTACTTACCGGAAGGCATGGCGAGGTGTCGGACGCTTCAGTCGAGCAGGCGCATCTGGACGTGTTCGCGGGAGGGAATGCGCAGCGCCAGACCCGGCTCGAGCGCCAACGGGAAAAAGAGGTCGTTGTAGTCGCAGATGATCCACCAGAGCCTGGCGTCACCCAGATAGCGGTGCGCGAGCAGATCCAGACGGTCGCCCTCGACCACGATGTGCAGGCGGTCGTCGTGTCTGGGGGTGGTGTCGATGCGCTGGCGCATGCCGAGGGATGTGCCGTCGCTGTCCCGGTAAAGAATGCAGCGGGCGTATCGGGAATTGCGGCCGATCATGAGCGCACCTCCGACCAGTTGATGGAACGGTCCACATATTCCTCGAGTACGATGTCCACCTCGGCCCGTTGCGGCAGCAGGTTGTCCCGGTCGAACAGGCCGAAGAAACGCGCCTTCACCTGCCGGACGATGCAGGTCACGCCGGGGTAGAGATCGCCGAAAATGAGCAGTACGCGGTGCGGTGCGTTCTTGAGCATGGTTCCGGCGTGCTCCGGATATTGCAGCGAGCGGAGCCAGTCGACCTTCTGCTTCACCGGCCCCTTGAACAGCTCGACCTTGAAGGCGATCCGGCGCGGTTCCCCGGCGACGTACTGGTAGCGCGGATGGCTCATGCCGGGGATCTTGATCGTCGCGTAGTCGGTCGACTTCTCGTCGCTGATGGAGTTGGGGTTGTACTGGAATTCGAGCCGCTCCCCCGTGTCGGCGTCCACCAGATATCCCTTGATGGGCTGTTGATCCCAGGCCATTCCTTACACCTCGGCGATCTCGATGATCGGCTTGCCCAGTTGTCCGGCCCGGTCGAGTTCCAGCCGCATGCCGCTGGAAATGCCGTTGCCGGTGAACGCCCACACCTCGTCGCAACATTCCATGTAGGCCAGACCGCAGGCGATGCCCGTCTCCCGCTGCTCGGGGACGCTGTCATCGGTAAAGGTTGGATACAACAGGTGCGGCGCGAACGGCGCGTGACCGTTTCTCATGACCCGTCGGCAAAGAGCCTCGGCGACCTTCACGTTTCGGGCTATGTCACCCGCGAACGGGCTGCAGACAAAGATGCGTTTCATCGGTCCTCTCACAGGGTTTCGTAGTTTCTGATCTTCCGCTCGCGAAGATCCTTGTAGACGGCCTCGGCCACCTTCCGGCCATCGATGTTGGTGGTCACGCTCAGTTCCACCGGGCGGTCGGCCAGACCATCGAGGCGTGAGAGCAGCGATTCCAGCAGCTCGCGCAGACCCGGACCGGCTTCCTCTCCACGCAGGGGTGTCGCGAGAGCGGTGCGGGCCGGAGTAATCAACCGTTCGGAAGGCACCGTCTCGGCGGGTCCGGATTGCAGGGGCTTCGCTATCGGAGTCGGCGCGGCCGTCTTGGGCCATTCAATCCCGGCCGGAGCCGGAGAGGCACTTCCGATTTCCGGTGCCGGTTCCACCGCAAACGGCTGGATGTAGCTCTTACTTACCGGCTCGACGGCCGCCGCGACGGTCTGCACGGTGCCGTTCATCGGTTGCGGGGGTGGCGCGGCCGTGGCCATGACCGGCTGGAGCATCAGCATGGCGCTCAGGGCCTTGGGCACCAGACGTTCGTCCAGACGCGGCACGAGACTGAGCACGCTTTCTATGATGCGTTGCCCAATCGATTCGGCGGGCGGCGCAGCTCCGAGCGGTTGCTTCTGCTCGGCCACCTGCGGAATCGGGGTCTGGACTCCCTGCATGGCGCGAACGGAGGAGAGCAAACCGTTGGCAATCCCGGCGCTGCGATCCTTGATCGCCTGAATGCCCGCGCTCGCGCCGCTGGAAAGCCTTTGCCAGAGGGATTGCCCTTCGGTACCGGCACTGGCAAAGATTCGGCCCACAGCCCCGGGGACGGCAGACAGCGTGGCAACGATCCGGTCGCGGAGATTGACGGCTCCCGTGGCCAGCGCGTCCCAGGCATTGACCTGGGGCGGCTTGATCGCCAGCTCGGGCGTGTTGCCAAACAGGGATTGTTTGAGACCGCCGAAGATGGCACCGGCCTTGGCAGCGACGGTTTGTGCGCCGGAGGTCAACCCATCCCAGAGTTTTCCGGCCATCCGGAAAGGAGCCGAGGCGGCGTCCATGAGGTTTCCGCCCGCCGTTTTGACCTGCTGCCAGGCTCCCGCAGCGGCCGAGAGAATCCCGTGAGCGGCGAAGCCGAACACTTTCGCGGGCAGCGTCTGGGTAAGGCTCATGCCATCGGCGAGGGTCTTGAGCAGCGCGGAGCCGGAGGCGGCCAGGCTGGCGAGCGGTCCCTCGCGGGCGTCGGAGAAAGGCAGCAGATTGCGAAGCTTGCCCAAGGCGTTCTTAAGCATGGTGAAGGGATAGGTCACCGCCGACCAGATCCCTTCGCCCAGGGTGATCAGTAGCTTCTTGCCCGCCTCGAAAAAGGTGGTATCCCCGGCGAAGAAGGAGCGCACGGTGGCAAACATATCCCGCAGGGTGCTGATGATCGGCAGATTCAGAATCGCCTGGCCGATCTGTCCAGCGGCATCGGCCACCAGGCTGCCGATGGAGGTGAAGATGCCGGAAATGAAATTCCAGACACCGACCACCACATCCCGCGCCCAGCGGAACGGGGTGGCGAGAAAATCGTAGACCGCGCCGCCAATGGCATTGAGACCGTCCAGCAGGGAAATGTCACCGGTCAGCACCTGCCAGACGGAATAGATGATCTTCCCGGCGGCCATGAAGGCCTCGCCGATCATGCGCACGGGCAACAGGAACTTGTAGATGAACTTGGCCGCTCCGACCAGAGACCCGACGATGACCTTGCCGACCCAGACCACGCTGCGCGCCACCACCGCCAGGGCTCTGACAATGAGCGACAGGTTCCAGGCCACGATCTTCAGCGCGAATGCCAGCCCCTGCAGAAGCACACCGGCGACGGTGCCGATAATCGTGCCGAAGGTGCGCCAGGACGACCCGTCGGTAGCGCTGGCGGCCACGCCGAAGATCTCCACCACCGAAAAGACCGCACTGGCCAGCGCCGCATAGGCGCTCATCAGGGTGCGGACGGTCGGTTCGAGGATGGCGCGGATGCGGCCAAAGGCATGGGAAAAAGCGCCCCACAATCCAGCCAGTGCCTCACGAACGCGGTAATAGGCTTTGAAGACGGTGACCACGAAGCCCAGCAGTCCGGCGGATTCGAGCTTCTGGGCCAGTTCAGCCGACATCTGTCCGACGCCGCCGCTGAGCGAGCCCACCAGCTCCCTGATCCCCCGGAAGACCAGCGAGACCTTGTTCCAGGCCCCGGTGATGACATCCTGGATGCCGCCGAAGTTGGTTTCCCAGGCGCGTTTGAGGAGATACACAGAGAGGATCATGCCCGCGATGATGGCGGTAACAGGCAGAAAATAGGTCGCGACCGCCGAACCCACTCCGGCGAGCGCGGCGCTGATGGCCACGAACCCGGCCTTGATGGCGGGCAGCATGAGTCCCACCATACCCACGGCGGCGGTGACGGCTCCGGCCACGACCAGAATGGTGCCGAGGGCCATGGACAGCCCCAGGACCACCCGGGTCACGCCCGGCATCGATTTGGCCATGCGTTGCAGAAACAGAATGAAGCGGGAGACGCCGTTGATCACCGGCGTCACCACCGGTAGCAGAGTGCGTCCCAGGATTTCGCTGAGGTTGGCCACCTGCTGGCGTAGGAGCAGGAACCGGGCTCCGATGTCCTGGTTCATGGCGTCGGCCATCTGTTCGGTGACCGCCGTGCCGGTCTTCATGGCCCGGCCCACCGACTGGATATTGCCTTCGAGGCTCTCCATACCCGCCGACATCTGCAGCAGGAACTTGACCGCCTCGTCGGAGCCGAAGGCCTTCTTCAGCTTCACCTGGGCGGCGGCGTTGGAGAGATCGGGGAACTGGCGCTTGATCTCCTGCAGAATGGGAACCACGCCCTTGAGACGGCCACTGGTGTCGGTGAAGGACAGGCCCAGCTCGTCCCCGGCCTCGGCCGCCTTCATGATGAACGCCTTGTACAGCGTGCCCGCCTCGGAGCCGGGCATGGTGGTCTGGAGCTGGCCGAGTACGGCGAGCTGCTCGTTCAGCGGAATATTGCTCGCGGCCGCCACCGCGCCGATGTTCTTGATGGCGTCGGCCATCTGTGTGCCGTTGGTCTTGAACGAGGCCACGGTCTGCGCCATGGCTCCGGAAAAGGCGGTCGCCCATTCCATGTCGTTCATGTCGGCCATGATGGGCTTGAAGATCCCGTAGGCCGTGGTGAAGGAGCCGACCATCTCCTGGGTGGTGGCCTTGGTCGCCTTGGCGGTCATGGCGGCCATGGAGGTGAAGACGCCCACCGCCTCGTCGCTGAGGTTGGACAGGGCCGATTTCACATCGTAGGTGGCGGTGATGAACGCCGCCTTGTCGGCACCGGACCACTGGTTGGTGAAGGATTCTGCGGCGTCCTCGATGGCCCGGAGGTCCTGCACGCCGAGGGACGCCAGCTCGCCCAGGGCTTTCTGGGTCGCGGCGGTGGAGGCGACCAGGGCGGCGGGCACCGCCATCAAGGCCAGTCCCGCCCCCAGCATCATGGTGCCTTGCTGGATGCGGTCCAGGTTGCGGGTCATCCGCTCGCTGGCATCCGCCACGGTGGAATCGAGGTCCATCATGGAGCCACGGATGCGCTGCGCGTTCTGCGAGAACGCATCCTTCATCGATACCACTATGCCCAGTCCGAGATCGCCGTTCATCTATCGCCGTTCCGTTTGCTCACGTTCAAAATCAAGCTGCCGCTCGAGGGCCTCGACGAACTGACGCCGGACCCTGAGCGGCAGCGAGCGGGTTTCCGACCAGCCCCAGTGCAGTCCGCCGTAAGCGAGAAAGAATGCGTCGCTTACAAGCGAACTCCGGGGAACAAAAAAGCCGGTTCTGCCTCCAGACGGGTGCGGATCTTGGTGCCGCAGCCATCGCATTCGGTTTCGACCGAGGTGTCGATTCCCGCGTCGACCCGCGACATCTCCTGCCGCAGCGCGTTGCGGTCGCGCATCGACATTTCCGCCAGGCTCTTCTTGGAAGGAGCCTTGCCGTCGATGTCGAGAATGCGGATGAGCATGGCCGAGGAGATGTTGGGCTCGCGCAGGCTGGCCAGGCGCTTTTCCTTGTGGCCGTCGAGATATCCGAAGCGGACGGCTTTCTTCGAGCCGGGCAGCTTGAAGACGAACTCGCGCTCCTCGCCGTAGGGGGTGACCTTGAGATCCTCGAGATTGACGGTCACGAAGTTAGTCATGCGGCAGGCGCTGTTCGGGCAGCTCAGCTCCAGTTCCACCTCGTCACCGAGGGAAATCTGGCGCAGGCGGACCAGGGCGAACAGCCGGTCACCCGAGAGCAGGTTCATCACCTCGGCGAGATCGGGATCGGTCTTCTCGCCCAGCCGGACGAAACAGTTGCGGAGCACCTGGTTGATCGCCTCTCCGGAGCGGATCAGGCGCTGGTTGGTGAGCAGTTCTTCCTCGGCCCCGGTCATTTCCCGGAGCTCGAGTTCAGTGCCGCTTGGCAGTTCAAAGCTGTACATGGTCGATCCTCCGGTTTAGGTCCAGTATTGGAAGCAGATAGTGAGCTTCTCGATGGTGTTCTCGGTGTTGCCGCCTTCGAGCTCGTCGTATTCGAGCGCCTTCACCCAGGCCCCGTGCAGGGTCCAACGGCGGGTCTCGTTGCCGGTGCGGTCGTAGCGGACAACGTCGATGTCGCGCATGTAGTCGGCCGGAAGGCCGCCGGTGACTGCGTTCACGTCCACCTGTTTCTTGATCCATTCGCGGGCCGCCTCGTCGGAGCCGTCCTGAAGGTTTCCCTTTTCGAGGGTGATGTCCTCGAACTTGACCCGGCCCGCCACCTTTTGGTCGAACATCGAACCGGCCGGGGCAAAGGCCACTTCCTCGAATTCGGTTTTTGGCTCCTGTCCCTTGTGGAACAGGGCCACGTCGAAGCCGTTTACTTCGATGGCGAACTGCCAGTTCTGGTAAAGGCTCTTGGGCATGTTTCCGCTTCTCATAGCCGTGTTCTCCCGTTAGATGATTTCTTTGAAGTCCGCGCCGGTGCTGGTCAGGATGAAGTTCAGCTCGATGAACTCCGCCGTCTTGGTTGGCTTGACGAACACGCGGGCCACCATTTCGTTGCGGTCGATGACCGCCGGGGTGTTGGTCTCCTCGTCGCACTGGAAGGCGAAGTCGTAGAGGCCGCCCTTGTCCTTGATGTCCTGCAGGAAGGGATTGATCAGGCGACCGAGGGCACGCCAGGTCTGGGGATGGTTCGGCTCGAACACCACGAAGCGGGAGGATTCCGAGATGGCTTCCTCCATGAACATCATCAGGCGGCGGACGTTGATGCGGTCCACGGCCGAGGGCTGGCTCTGCAGTGTCTTCTGGCCCCAGATGTTGATGCCGGTGTCGGGGAAAACGGCGATGACGTTGATCCCTTCCGGATAGAGCACATCGCGCTCGCCACGGCTGGTCTTGTAGGCCAGGGAGAGCGTGTTGAAGATGCGGCCCCGGTCGATACCGGCGGGCGCGTTCCAGACGTTGGTCTTCTGGTCGCTGCGGGCGATGCAGCCCGCCACCGCGCCGCAGGGCGGCACCAGCTTCTTGCGCGAGTTGACCGGGTCGCTGATCTCCAGCCAGGGGTAGTAGAGCGCCGCGTAGGAGGAGTTGAATGCCGCGTGGCTGTACATCCCTTGTCCCTTGCGGAAGTCGACCGCTTCGAGCGGCTCCAGGTGCATGGGCGTGTCGGCGATGAACAGCAGATCCTTGCGCCCCTCGGCATAGGCGATTCCGGCGTTGATCACCGGCACCGTGGTGACGCCGGGGACCATCAGCAGGTTCAGGGCGTCGATCTCGTCAAAGCCATAGAGGCCGGTATGCTGCGAGGGATCGCCGATGAAATCCGCATCGGCCAGATCGGTCAGCCCGTTGTCGCCGCCGCTGAGCGTGAACACGCCCAAGGCCGGACGGTCGCCGGGCGTTCCCGTTGCTGCGGCCAGATCCTGGACGAGGATGAAATCCGAGCGGTCGTTGATCGCCAGCTCCACATGGTTCGGCAGCGCCTCGTCCATGCTCAGATCCTTGAACACCTCGACCACATCGCCTTTGTGCCGGACCACCAGGTTGAAATGGTTGGCCGGGTCAAGGGAGCCGTCCTCGATGGAGACGGAGAGCCGGTCGCCCCAGACGCCTTCGTTCACGGCCTCGATCCGCAGGGTATCGGCAGGCGTGGCCTCCCGGTTCTGCAGGACGACGGATGCCTTGAGCGCCGTCAGGGTGTCCCGGTCGGTGGGGTCGGTCAGATGGGCGATGCGGGTGACATAGAGGACCGAGCCGCCGTTGTCGAAAAATGCCCGGGCGGCGTAGGCCAGATAGCTCTCGTTGATATAAGAGCCGAAACGGTTGATGAACTGTTCCCAGCTCGTCACCAGCACGGGCTTGTTGATCGGGCCTTTCTCGGCCACCCCGACCATGGCGGCCGACGAGGTCGAGATCTGCTTCACATAGAAACTGAAGTCCGTTTCCCGGGTGTAAATCCCGGGCGATAGATAGGTCGGCATGGTTATTTCCTCCGCTTGCTGGTGGTCTTGGCCTCATCGGTTCCGGCGTCCTCGGTCGTCGTGGGCTTTTCCGGCTCAGGTTCCGCGCCGCCGGTCAGGTCGGTGATGCGTACCAGTCCGCGTTTTCCGGCGGTCTTGATCTCGGCGGAGAGGTCCTTGCGGGCGATGCTCTTGCGCTCTCGCGGCCCGAGGTGGAGGGTTCCCTGGCCGGAGAGGTTGAACGTCAGGGGTTGGAACTGCAGGTTTCTGATCTCGATCACGGTTGTTCTCCTTTACGGTTGAATTGTTCGTTGCTCTGTCACGTCGCCGTGAAACTGGAAGGTCCGGTCCCGGATCAGCCGACCGTCGCGCAGGTCGCCGTCGTACACCGGGCAGGATTCGATGCGGATGCGTCCGGAGCTCTGCCGGAGGTTGGAGAGGTTCACCCGGGCCAGACCGCCCAGAGGAACCAGTTCGGTGAGGTTCAGGCTGCCCTGGTCGGTGATGGCGATCTCCGGGTGAAGCTGGAGAAACCGCGATACCGACTCGTGAAAACCGAGCAGTTCGGCTTCCCGGTCCACGGTCACCACCAGGTCGAAATCGAGGTGATAGAGCCGGGGAAACCGGCTCTCCTCGAAACTCAGCTCCGCGACATTCTTCTCGAATAGGCGGCTCTGGCTGCGGCGGAAACGGTCTTCCGTCAGCTTCGGCCCCTGGAGGATGACGCTGGGGGTGCGCTGGACCTCGAACAGGTCATCCGGGAACACCAGCACGGTGTCCGGGTGGATGGCCTGCTTGGCCAGGCGGATCAGTGTTTCTGTGACGGTCTGTATCGTGCTCAAGGGACGCCTCCGTTTTCTGCCTGGTTACTTACCGGAAGCGCTGGCGATGTGTCGGAGGCTCAAAGCGCGGAGCGGATCGCCTCGCGATAGTTCTGGAGGATCTGCTTGCGGTACTTCTCCATCACCGGATGCAGAAAGGGTCTAGCGGGGATGACGATGGTCGCGCCGTTCGGATGTTTGATGGTGGCTCCGTACTCCATGACGGCACCGATGTTCACCATGTCTTCCCCGTCCTTGTTGACGGTGCCGCGCAGCAGGCCGACGAACGCCTTGTCGGCCATGATCTTCTGGGTGATGGCGTTGACGAGAAAGCCGGTGTCGATGAGCGCCTTGCTGGAACCTTTGCGCTCGATGGTGCTCTCGGCGAGTTTCACGAAGGCCTGTCCGCCCGGGGCCTGGGAGCGAATCCCCCGCTGGATCTCGCGCACCAGAAAAAGGGCGTTGCGGATCGTGGCCTGACGCAGGACCGTGGCCAGGCGCGGCCCCATGCCGGTGGTCAGCTTGGCGCGGGCCTTGTCCCAGTCACCGGTCCGCCTAACGCCCATTGAGCTTCACCAGTTGCAGGTTCTTGTGAGTGACGGCCCCGAAAAAGTGTTCTTCTTCCACACTCTGTATGCGATAGGTTTCCCGGTCTGCGGCCAAACGGTCTTCCCCCCGGACATCGGCATCCGGAAGAACGCAGGCGAGCGCGTCGATCTTGCCGCTCAGCTCCTCCGGCGGGGTTTCGTTCAGCTCGAGGGGGATGACAGCGACTTCCGCGTATTCGGCATCGTCGGTGCCGTAGAGCCGCTCGCCGGGAACCACGCGCAGGATGCGTGCGGTCTGGCCGGAGGAGAGGATCAGCCGGGCGACGTCGGCCACGGCTTCGGCGCGTTCCCGCTCATTCAACAACATCGAGATCGATCCCTTGTTCGTAGATGACCGGCGTAAGGCCGCTCGGAGTCAGGATGTAGGCTTCCTGATCGAGCTGGGTGGCCGGACGCAGCTCGGTGAGCCGCTGGCGGTAGTCGGCGAGCAGATCGGCCTCGAGCTTGGCCCAGTGGCCGGGCTGGCCGGTTTTGTCCACCCGCTTGTCGCCGCTGGAAAAGGAGAAGGCGTTGGCGGTGGCCGAACGCATGACCTGGCAGGCGTGGATCTGCGCCATGATCACCAAAAGCTCGCGGACCTCGCCGGTGGGATCGGGGGTAATCTCTCCGGCCGTGATCGTCAGCGATTGGTCGAGGTCACGGCCGACCCGGAAAACGGCCTTCCGGACGCACCTCTCCAGAGTCTGATCCTCGAAGAGAGATGCGCCCGGATCGGACAGGTCAAGCCGCAGGTCGGCGATGAGGTTACTCAGCAGCACCTTGCAGACCCTCCAGACGGCTCTTGAGCGCGTCGATCACCGTGCGGCGTTTCTCGGTGTCCATGTAGCCTTTGAGGGTTTCCGGATTGGCTTCCTCGTTGACCCTGGAGATGGCGTCGGTGGCGGAGAGTTTGCTCAGGTCCACCGGTTCCGCGTCCTGGTCGGGCTCTGGAGGGGCGAGCGGTTCCTGCTTCGGTTTGTCGGCCATGGCCAGGCGGCCGTTCTTGAGAGCCGCCTGGATCTGCTTGGTAAGGCGTTCCACCTCGACCACCTGACCGGGTTTGAGCTTCAACCCGGCGTCGGGGATCACCAGAACGCCGGGACGGATGTTCTTGATTCGATTCATGTCACATCACCTCCCGGATTACGGAACCAGTTTGACCTTGGCCATGATGTCGGGGCGAGTAATGCCCTGACCGATCTCGGACCACACCAGCCAGCCGGTCTTGAAGCGGGTCTTCTGATCGATGGACTCCGTCTTCAGGTTTTCGCGCACCGGCATCTTTCCGACCTCTTCATCCGGGACGATGATGATCTCGTCCAGCGGCATGGAGGCGGTCAACAGAATGCCGCCGGTGCCGTAGTTCTTGATGACACCCTTCTGGCGCAGCTCGAGCTTGGTCTGGGGATCGAGGTTCCAGCCGCGCATGTCGTTGAAACGGCGGCCGCGCATGACGATGTACTTCACCGACAGCTCCAGGTCCTCGATGATCGAGATGGCCTCGTTCAGTGCATCCTCGGTGAGCAGATCGCCGGTGACCTCGATGGTGTTGGCCGCCGGGATGGCCGAGGAGAGCACCGAGATGGTGCGTCGGTCCATCTCCTTGCGGATGGCGTCGGCGGCGCTGGTCTGAATGTCCATCAGCGTGCCGATGTTGCCGTTTTTGAGGACAGAAACGTCCACCATCGGGTTGGAGTGGATGCGGTTGGTGGGGAACTCGACCTCGTCCTTGCCCACCTCCTGCTCCTGGGCGTCGCCGTCCTTGCTGATCCAGTGGGCTTTGACGGTCGGTTTCTTCTGGTAGACCGGACGTTCGCCCTTGGGCAACGTGTGCTTGGTGAGCAGCAGCGAGGAGATCTCCTTGCGCTTGATCTCTTGTTCGATGGGCGCGGCGATGGCGGCGGCAAGCGCCCGCATGCCTTCGGGCGACTCGAGAGCCTCGCTCATGAGCCGCGCCATGGTTTCCATGTATTCCTGCGAATGGATCTTCAACTGATTGGTTTTCATGTGCGTTGGCTCCTTGGGTTAGACGAGCAGGCGGAATTTGAGGACGCCGCTCTGTACAGAAATGGCGTGGGCGACGACGTGCTCTCCGGCCGCGACGCCGTTGGTCAGGCGACCGCTCGCCGAAACTTTCAGGTCGTCTCCGGCGACGACGGTCCCTTCGAAGGCGTCGGTCTCGTAAACGCCGCCGTCGCAGTAGATGCCGGGCATTTCGCCACCGGCGTAATCCTTGATCAGGATGCCGAAGGAGCGTTTGGTGGGATCGGTGTTGACGGCGAACAGGTCGTCGCCGACCACGCGGACCACCTGGCCGAGCTGGCCGTCGCCCTGGATGTGGCCGTCGCCATAGGCGAGGCTGCGGTGACACGGATTGATGAATGACATGGTGTTTCCTCCTTATGCGTTGATTTGCAAGTGTTCGGGAGAGTCCTCGCCGACACGGTTGCGGTAAGCGGCCATGAACCCGTCGCGCAGACGGTCCTCGAGCGACACCTTGCGGTCGTCCACATCGTGGGGCCTGACACCGGCGTCGCTGCGCAGCGGGGTTTCCGTCGATGCCTTGGCGGCGGGCTTGCCGCCCTGGTCGCTGTCAGCGGGTTTCTCTTCCTTGTCCTTGTCCGCCTTGGCCGATTTGGGCAGGCGCTCGTAAGCGGCCTCGGTGGCGGCGAAGGCTTCGTCGGACAGTTCGGCCAGTCGTTTCAGCTCGGCTTCCCGGTCCTCATCGGACGCAAAGGAGAGCCCCTGCTTCTCCAGCCGGGTGAGCAGCTTCTTGGCGCGGGAGCGGCAAGCGGCCGCCTTTTGTTCGGCTTCCAGTTCCTGGACGCGCTTCTGCAGTTCGGCCACCTGGGCCTTGAGCTGCCGGTTTTCCTTTTCCAGGTCGGAAACGCGGGCAGGATCGCCTTCCTGTTGGGCCGGTTTCTTCTTGGCCGCTTCGACGGCCGGTTCATCGGTAGGTTTGGTTTTCTCTTCCATCGTGGAATCTCCTTCGGGTTGGGATTGGTCGGGCTGGCTCTGAAGGGACGCCACCTGCAGAATCCTGGCGTTCTCGTCCGCGCCTTTGCGGTCGAGCAGTCCCAGTCCGGTGAAAGTGACGCCGTGCAGAATCTCGAAAACGGGTTGGCCGTTGAAATCACGGCCCTTGAATTTGCGCAGGTGGGTGCAGTAGTCGGCCTTGTTCTGGAATCGCTTGTGGCAGACCGAGCATTCGCCCTCCTGGTAGTCGCATTCCATGGAAACCTGGGAGATGATCCCGCGCTTCATCAGCTTGTAGGCCAGCCGGGCGGCTGGGGTGTCGTGGACGTACAGCTCGCCGACGCATTCCACGCGGCCGCCGTTGTCGTCCTCCAGGTAGTCGGCGGCGACGATGCCACCGACGATGTCGTTGAACTCCTGCGAATGCTGCAGATCGACCTTCTTGTTCACGGCCGTCATGTGCCGACCGGACAACTCCTCGGCGGTGAAGTGGTCGCCGTTCTTGTTGGTCCCGGTGCGGCAGAGCACGAAGCTGAACTGGGGGTCGCCCGCCGAGCCGACATCCATAGCCTCGGTCGCGAGGCGTTCACCATCGCCCAGCCGGATGTCCACTGGAATGCTGGTGTGGAAGTTCGCGGCGGCGGCCATCGGAACGGGTTTTTCCTCCCGCTCGGCGCTGGCCTTGGCCCCGGGAGCGCAGACGAACAGACGCTCCTTGGCGTTGGAAGCCTCGCCGTGCTTTGAGGTTATGGCGTAGTGGTGATCCTTGGATTTCATCCGGCTCTGCTTTCCGAAGGAGCCGATGATCCGCTTCATCTCCTGCTCGTTGGGATAGGCGTGATCGCGGTAGGAGATCAGCCAGTGCGGGATGTGCTTGGCGTTGCCGAGAAAGGTCTGGAAGAACTCGCTGGCATTGGCCTTGGTGACGGTCTTGTGGTCGGTCTCGTAATACTTGACCTTGGTGTCGGCCTTGATTTCGAGCCCTTCCCAATAGGTCATGAGCCCCTCCACGAAGTGGTAGGCCCGCTCGTAGTTGGTGGTCGAAAATTCGGTGGCGTAGGGCGGATCGAAGTAGGCCAGATCCGCCTTGGCTTTCGGCAGCAGGTCGTTGATGTCCTGCCGGTATGCCTTGTTCTCCTTGTCGTTGTCGAAAACCAGGGCGTTGATGCGCTGCAGGTTCTTGCGCAAGCGATCCTTGAACTCGTCGGGGGTGTCTTGGCGGCGGCCATAATCGGTGGACGACGAGAAGTGGCCGAAGCCACCCTTGCCGCTCATGCAGGTTTTGCCGAGGCCGAACAGGGCGATGTCTTTCTTGAAGCCGGAGAGCTTGTCGCAGTTGGCGCGGATGGTGTCGATCAGCGCATGGACGCCCTTGGCGAAGAAAATGCCCTTGAAGTTGTCCTGAACGAAGCTGCCCGCCTTGGCGTTGTCGGCCAGGAGTGCCTCGATCTCGTCCTCGCTCAGGCGAACCGAGTTGTTCTCGATGATCGCCTTGGCGGCATGGTGGCAGTAGCGGAGCCGGTCGTTGGCGATGACCTGGAGGCCCTTGGTCTTGTACATGTAGGCCACGACCGCAGACCCCGAAAAGGCATCCAGCACCGTGCCAGTGCCCTCCGGGGTATGCTTCCAGATCCAGTCGACGAGCTTCTGCTTACTGCCGATGTAGTTGGTGATGTACTTGGGGCGCTTCTCGGGAGGGAGCTCTTCAGGAGCGGACTGTTCGGCAGCCTCTGACCCGAGCGTGTCGGGATCGAGAGTCAGCGCCGCATCGGCCTCCAGTAGAAACGCCAGCCTTTCCAGGTCTGTGGCGAACAGTTCCATCAACGTCTCCGGTCAGTTTGCTGTGCTCTCCGCGACCTGCGGGGAGCGTTCAGCGGTTACTTACCGGAAGCGTCGGCGATGTGTCGGAGGGTGACGGCGAATTTCAGCGGGCGGGATTCAGCCGGGCCAGAACGACCTTGCCGCAGGCGTCGATGGAGGGGTATTCGTCGGTCTCGGTGATCTCGGAAAAGACCCCGTCGTAGGGAGAGCGGGACAGCCGGTGGTATTCGAGAAAATCCGCCGGAAGCGAGGTGGCCCCGGCCTCGACCAGACGGTTGACCACCCAGGCAGCCTCATCCTTGCGGTCGGCAAGCCCGTTCGGTCCCCGGTCGAGGTAGTACATCTCCACATCCAGACCGGGACCCGGTCCCTGAACCCAGACGCCCACGGGCACGTATTCCGGCACGGTGGCTTGCCGGTCGGCCATTATTGAGTCGATCATATAGCGCAGTTTCATGACCAGTCCTCCGCGATCCGGAGATGCTCGGTCAGAAGCTGGGCGTCGAGCCGGTGGAATCTTTCGGCGTTTTTCTGGCGGTAGGCGATCCAGCATTGCCAGTCCGCCGCGAGTTCGGGCTCCGAGACCGGCTCGATCATTTCGACATGGTGAATGCGGCCCAGGTCGTCGGTCATATCGACAATCAGCCAGCCTTCGACCTCCGTGTCGTCATGTTCGTCCGTCAGGGTATCTTCGACCCGGACATCCACCACCTTGATGGTGTGGGCGTGCTGGAAGCCCTCGTCGTAACCGAGCGCCTTCCACAACAGCCAGAAATCGGTGCGCAGATGGTTTCCAGCGGCGTCGAAATGGGGGGCGATCCGGGTGACGGTGAAGCTGTCCACCAGGGTGTCCAGAAAGAGATCCCCGGATTCTCTGACCGCCATGCGGCTGCCCCGGCTGTTGAACCAGTGCAGCGATTCCTGCAGCCGCCGTTTCTCCTGTTCGATAAAGTCCTTCATGGTCATTGTTTGCGTTTGCTCCAGCTTTGCGAGGTATGGACGATGTCCTCCACCTTGCGCCCGTCGGGCAGTTTCTTGATGCCACGCCGGGTGAAACTCTGGATGATCTCCCGGCGTTCGTTGTCGCTTCTGGCCACGATGAACTCGATGTTGTCCAGCAGCGTCACCGAGTATTTGAAGATGGTTTCGTTGCCATGGCGTTGCGAGAACCGCTTCCAATCATCGATGCTGGCTCCCCGGTTGCGCTGCACGTAGTCGTCGATCACCTTGCCGTAGGCGTCATGGTCATAGCTGATGGCGTCCATGCGCCGCAGCATCTGTTTCTTGAAGTAGAGGGCCGGTGAGGCGTCGCTGGCCGGTTGCTTCTTGATTCGGGTGAAGAAATAGCTCGCACCACCGGTCTGCATGTCGGCCACCGGGGACATTCCGCCCGGAGCCACGCCCATGCGCATCTTCTCGACCGTGCTGACCATGGCTCCGTTGTTTTCCATGATCGAGTCGATAAAGCCGGACATGCTCTCGCCGTTGGTCAGATCGTGGACCAGCGAGTAGCCCTTCATCTGTTTTTCAAGGTCCTCCTCGGTGATGTCGAACCGGAACTGGTGCCGGTATCCGCCCTTGGCGTCGCGGTCCAGAAAGCCCGCCTGGTATTCGCCCAGCGGGTTGTACCCGGAAAGCTGGGTGATGTCCTGGACACCCAGTTCCTTTTGCCAATAGCCGCGCAGAGCCTGAACCCGCTCGGTGGTGGTGGCGTTGCGGTCGTCGAGGGATTTCTGCAGCCGTTTGAAGTCGGCGCTCTTGTCGGTCTTGCGGATGTAGGCGAGCTTTTCGAGATACATCTGCTCGGCGTTTTCCGCCGTGGCCACCCGGGTATCGATGCCGAGCTGTTCGAGCTTTTCCAGCATCGCCTCGACCCGTCCGGGGGTGGCGTCGCCTTCCAGGATCATTTCCAGCTCGCCGCGCTGGGCATAGAGGTTGGTGTCCGACCAGGGGCGATAGCGGACCCGGGTGCCGTCCTCGAAGGTGACGGTGTACTGGTGTCCGTCCTGCATGCGGGAGTTGTGATTGAACAGCGCCCGATTGTCGATGTCGTCGGCCTCTACAGTGATGGTGCCGGAACCGATCCTGCGCTTGGTGTGGGTCACCTTGCCGCGCTCCACCTTAAACGGCGGTTTCTCCTTGGGTTTCTGCGCGTCGATCTTGGGCAGATACTGTTCGAAAACGCCATTGGTGGCCCGGTCCCAATCGACGGACTCCTCAATCTCCTTCACCCATTTCAGATAGTGGTCCGCCATCTCCTTGACCTTGGGGTCGGCGCTCTTCTGCAGGGTCTCCAGTTTCTTGCGCAGGCGCAGGGCCTTGTCGATCTTGGTCCGGTTGTACTTGCCGTCGCCCACGTGGAAGTTGACGTTTTTGACGGCGTCCAGAATCGTCGGAAAGAAGCTGTCTTCGACCAGCGGCTGTCCCTTTTCACCGGCCGCCGTCTGCACATACCTGCGCAGCACCTCGTCGATGCGGCGGTCGGTATCCGGCCGGATCTTCATCTTGACCACGGTGCGCTTCTTCCCCTTGAAGCTCTCGGTGAAGATCAGCGCGTTCTGGTCTTCCACGTCGCCGCTGTCGAAGGGCAGCGTCTTGCCCTGCCAGCCGAGCTTGCGGGCCTCCTCGACCAGGGCTTCCTCTGTTGAGGAGAGCAGCTTTTTCTTGCCGGTGGCGGTACTCAGCTTGTCGAAACGGAACCCCCGATCCCCCAGCACATCGGCGTAATAACCCTCGAAGTCCCGCCGGAGATTGTGTTTCCGCTCCAGGGCCTGATCGTAGAAATGCCGCAGCCCGGCCGGGTTCTTGGCGAACCGTCCCTCGGCGTAGGGTCGCAACAGATCGAGGTAATCCTCGTCGGCGATCTTTTCGACCTCCTGGATGTAGCGAAGGGTCGCGTTCGGATCGACCCGTACCTTCCCTTCCTTGGCCGCCCGGAAGACCTTGTTGTAAAACGGCTCTTCCTCGCCGCAGACGCCGTTGGGGTGATAGTCGAGCGAGAGCTTGTCCTGGCCCAGAAACTTGAAGGCCTGGCCTTTGTCGATGCCGTAGACGCGACCGTCCCGGGCACGAATGAACTGCTTGGAATGTCCGTCGTGATTGGCGATCAGCCAGTCGACCACATGCTCGCGCTGGATCTGCTCCAGTTCGATGGTGGTCAGATCCTGGGGCAGGATGTTGCGAAAATCGAAGTCTTCCCGCAGATCGGTGCGCCATTTCTGGATGGAGCCGGTGCGGCCGTTCAATTGGATGGTGCGCACCTCGATGGAATGGGGGTCGATCAAGCGGCCGATCTTGTAAGCGGCTTCCTCTCCGAAGGCGATGAACTCATCGTCCTTGCGGCCATGAGGCTTGAACAGCCATTTGTCGCCGTTTTCATCGGTCCAGAACTCCTTTTCATGTGCGCCGCCGACAGCGGCCTTGCCGGTTTTCTTGAACTTCGAAGGCAGACCCTTCTGCTGCCACGCGGTATCGACGGTGGCGAACTCTGCGCCTTTCTTGCCGATCTTGGGCTCGGGCGGCTTGACCGGCATCGGCTGCGGAGCCGGTTTCGGTGGCTCTTTCTTCGGTGTGGCGGGCTTGGCCGGTGCGGTTTTCTTTTTGCCGCCATGCTTTTCGGCCCAGGCGGCGTGCTTGGTGTCGATGCTGGCCTGAACCGCTTTGATTTTCGCCGGGTCGGTCTCGGTGAAGAGCGTGGTCAGTTCGTCTTTGTTGGCCCACTGCCAATACTGGACCTTGGTCTCCTTGGCGAGCGTCTTGAGCTCCGCCGATTTCAGTTTGCCGACCTGATCTTGGAAGAGCTGTTTCTTGAGGGCGATTTCCTTGCTGTGAGCCGCAAGCAGTTCCTGGGGCAAATCGGTGCCGCCAGAAACCGCCTGTTCCGCCTTGGCAATCGCGTCGAGGAAATCCTTGTAGCCGCTCGGCGTGTCGGGAACGACGACGGCCTTGGCGGCGTCCTCGAGGGCCGTTTTCTGTTTCAGGATCAGCTTCTGCTTGGCCTCGTCGACCGCCTTTTTCTTGACCGACTCGGCCATGTCGGCACCAGCCTTCTTCTGCAGCGCCTCGACGAGCTGCTGCTTGTTCTTGAGGATGCCGATGCCGTGCTTCTGTTTGGCCGCCGCGAGTTCCTTGCCCATCAGGCCGCTGTGATCCACGCCGGGCTCCAGCTTGTCCAGCAGCTCGATGGTCTCCTGCTTGGTCATGTTGAGGGAGATGCCGTTCTCCTTCGCCATCTCCTTGAGCTGCTGGGCGGTCATGCCATCCAGCCCCTCGGCGGGAGGGATCTTCGCCATCTGGGCTGCGAGCAGCTTGGCCTGTTTGAGTTCCGCCTGTTTCAGTCCGAGCAGCTCGACCAGTTCTTCCTTGGTCCGCAGCAGGCCGATCTTGTGTTCCTTGAGCTTGGCGCTGAGCGCCGCTCCGGCCAGGTCACCGTGATCGATCCCGGGTTCGGCCAGGTCGAGCAGCTTGATGAAATCGGCCTTGGTCCGGGCAATGGCCACGCCGTTCTGTTTCGCCAGGGTCTGGAGCTGTTTAACCGTCAGCGAGCCGAGGTCGGCAATGTCGCCGTTTTCAAAGGCGCTTTTGAGCTTGGCGTTCTCCTTGGCCTGGGCGTCGGCCATGCCTTCCAGCACGTGGGGCGGGAGAATGCAGGCGTCCCCCTGCGATGCCTGTGCGGCGGCCTTGGCGGCCATCTCGCTGCCGCAGACGGTCATCGGCCACGCCACGATGTTGGTGCAGCGGCAGTGCGGATGCGCGGGTTGCTGGGGGAACTTGTCGATTAGAAAGGTCTTGCCGTCCAGGCCACCGCAGACCGGGCACATCCGTTCATCCTCCATGGCCAGCCATTCCAGCTTCTGGATGCCGACCCGCTCGTGGAACTTGAGCCTTCCCATGTTGTGGGCGCGGAGGACCTCGGTGCGGGCGATCATCTCCATGCGGTACTGCGCCTTGCTGAACACCCGGCTTCCGGCCTGGCGAAAGGAGTCCTTGTCGATGATCACCTTGCCCATGTCCCGGACGATGTCGTCGGCTCCCTTGCCCGTGGCGACGCCGTTCAGGATGGTGCGCTTGATGCCGTCTGCGAGTTCGCGGTGGACGTCACCGGCGAGTGTGAGGTTGTACTGCGCCATGAAGTCGAGGGCGTTGGTGTCGACGATGGTGAACACCTTGGTGGCCAACTTGTCGATGCCTTCGGGTTTGAGGTCGGCGTAGAACGGCAGCGCAGCGTCGGCGAGCTCTCCGATTCCCTGCTGGATGCCGTGCTTGAAGGAGTCCTTGGTCGTCTTGCGAAAGACCAGGGTCTGCTCCCGCTTGAGTCGTTTCATGGTGTCGTCGAGTTCGAGCTGGAGCTTTTCCAGCCCCTTGAGGGCGGCGAGCTTGTTGTCCGGCAGGGAGCCGAGGGAGCGGTACTGGAGAATGGCGCGGGCGACCTCGTCTTCGGCCTGTTTCAGCGCCTGGGTAAGCTGGGCCGTGACCTGGTCGTTGTAGCGGTTGCGGGCCGTCAGACTCTTCAGGGTGGCCGCTTGGATGCGCTGCTTGAGGTCCGACGGCATCAGCGGGGCTCCCGGCGGTCGATGAAACGACAGGCCGGGGCGTCGAAGGTGCGCTCGCTGTTGTGGACCCGGCAGTGGTTGGTGTCAGCAATGAAGTGGCTGCACTCGTCGCACACGGCAGCAATGCCGGTGGACTCCAGGTCGCCCGACCAGACTAATGCCGCCTCCGCCGTGGGTTCATCGTCCTCGGCCGGAATCCCGAGCATCTTCCGAGCACGAGGCACGCTGAGGATGCCGGAGACGACCATGTCCACCACCGGCTTCACCTGTTTCTCGTCCATCAGGTCGATCTGTTTGCGTTCGGTCTCGCGGTTGGCGGCCTCAATGTCCGGGTCCAGGTCCATCTTGAGCTGGAGGCTGGAGCGGCTAATGAGTTTGCGGTCGTAGAGTTCGATGAGGAGCTTCTTGAAATCGACCGCGTCGCTGGGGTCGAGGTCGTTGAAGATGAACTGGATGCTCTTGTCGCCGTGGCCGTTCAGTTCCATCCAGTCGTCGAACACCCAGTCGAGGAGCTTGCGAGCGGCCTGTTTGATCTCGCGGATCATGACCATCATCTTCTGCATGCTCACTGAGGCAGTGGCGAAATTCGGACCATCGCCGGTCACCAGCGAGCGTGACAGCCCCAGGGCCACCACGATGTCTTCTTTCACCTCCTTGACCTTGTCCTCGACGTTGAGGACCTGTCCGTCGGTGCCGTGGGTTTCGACATTGACGTAGAACGGGACCACCAGGCCGCTTTTCATGTCCATCTTGTTGACCATGTCGCGGACCTGTTCGAGCATCCGCTGGTCCGGCATCACCATCTTCTGGCCGAACGCGCCGCCCACCTTGAGCAGGCGGAACGGCGTGGCCCAGCGCTTGGCGATGGCCTGTTCGGCCCGGCGGTAGTCGCGCAGCAGTTCGATGGCTTGAAAAGCGGGAAGCACAAGGGAGTTGCCCCGGGGCGAGAAGGCCGGTGCGTCCCATTTGAGGTGGACCACCTGCTCGACGGGCAGCGGAATGGATTCGCCGCCGCCCGGTGTGTCCTCGGGAAATTGCCGGGCCTCGATCAGCTCGCCCTGGGCGTATTTGACCTTGACCGAAACCGGGTTGACGCAGACCAGCTCCTCGATGTCCTGACCGGACTTGGTGAAGCGTTTGAAGCCGATGGCGTCGCCTTTCACCAGGAGCTGAAGAACCATGTCCTTGATGAACTGCGAGACGTTCAGCCGCCAGGCGGCCTCCAGGGCCTGTTCCTTGAGGGTCTCGTCATCGCTGGTGATCTTGATCTCGTCGCCCACGGCGAAGGTGCGCCAGGAGTTGACGCAGTTCTTCACCAGCGGCTCCTCGACATAGTATTCCCATGCCTTGCGGGCGCGTTCTTCCCAGGTGGCAGGAATCGCCTCGGCGGCGTTGACCTTGCTGAAGGCTGCCGAGTCGAGCGCGGCCGCAGCGGCCAGCGGCGCGATGACAAAGCCGGTGGTGTCCAGGCTTTCGGGTTGTTCGTCCTGATGGGCGGTGCTTTCCACGTGATCCTCTCGGTAGTTTCGGCCATGACAGCCGCACATCCGGCCCGTGTGGGCCGAATCCGGCTCGATGCCCGTTACTTACCGGAGCGGGGTGGAAAGCGTCGGAGGATGCGGTCAGATGAAGACCGGATTGGTGAGCACCGGCTTGAGCGAGACCACCTCTTCACCGACCGGGTCGAGGTTGCCTTCCTCCCGGATCAGCATGGCGCAGCGCACCGCGTCGATGATGTGGTCGTTGCCCTTGGAATAGATGATCTTGCCGTCCCGCAGGGTGTAGGTGTGGGTGGTGAACTGGTCTTCCACCTCCAGATCGTCCGAGGGGAAAATGAGCTGCTTGCGCTGCAGGGCTCCGTTGATGAGGCTGGTCATCAGTTCCTTGGTCCGCTTCTTGACTTCCTTGCCGTCGCGGACCGCCAGCCGGGTCATGCCGCCGAAGTCGTATCCCTTGAGCCTGCCTTCCAGCTCCAGCCCCTTGTACTTGTCCAGGGTGAGCAGCTCCTGGACCACGGCCAGGCCGTTGCCGCCGTTGTCCACGCCGATGCCCGCCGGGGTGTAGTAACGCTCCAGCAGCGCGATGATCTGGGCGATGTGCGGATAGGAAACGTGTTCGAGATGAACGCGCAGGATCATCTTCAGCAGCGTCCGCTCGCCGATCTCCAACTCCTGGAATACGACAATCTCGGTGGGATCGTTGGTGTAGCCCAGGTCGCCGCCGACCCAGAACTGACCGCTGCGGGGCGTGAGGTTAAGCAGCATCTCCAGCCGGTCATGGGCCGCTTCCTCGGTGTCGCAGTCGCGCATCTCAGAATCGGTGATGACGATCTTCTGGTACTCCAGCAGTTCCTGCCGACAGAGGTTGAACTGCTCGACATTGAATGCCCCATAGGATGGCTTACCGTGTTCACCGGCCACCTCGTGCTGCCAACCGGAGCTGTCACGGCCGCCGTAGAACTCCAGCAATTCGGCCTCGCGATCCTCGGTCCACAGGGGATTGAGCCAGGACGGCCAGCGGAACACATGGAACTGATCCGATGATGTGAGCCGGTAATAGGTGGTGTCGCGCAGGCCGTTGGGCGTTGAGTAGATGCGTAGCGTCCCCCCGGCCTTGAGGCACTGGCGCAGCGCCTTCCAAGCCCGTTCGGTCAGCCAGGCTCCTTCATCGACCCAGACGCGGCCCACGTGCAAGGACCGGAAGGCGTCGCCATAGGCCCCGGCCGGGCGGAAATAGAGCACCGAACCGTTGGTGAACTCCAGCCGGAAGTAGGGTTTGCGGTGGATCTTGGGCTTGCCGTACTTGGTCAGGGCAATGCTGTTCATCAGATCCGGGTTGGTGTCGAGCTGGAACTCGATCTCTTCGATGATGGTATCGAGGTGCCCCTGGTGCGGAGCCGCGATGAGGCCCTGGCCGCCTCGGGTGGTGAAGGCGTAATGGAGCGCGTCGGTCGAGAGCACGATGGACTTGCCCACGTCCCGGCCGTCGAGGTGGATGATGTTCTTGGCCGGGCAGCGCAGGTCCTCCACCTGATGCGGCCAGTAGTCGCGGCCTGAGCCATCCCGGTTGTAGAGGTAGGCTTGCCCCCACAACACGGGATCGCTCAGGGTCGCCGCAAGTTTGCGCTCCTTGTCGGTTACCGCCATCAGTGCATTCCCGTCCTCAAGGCGCTGCCGAGGATGGTGCCCACCAGTTCCGTCAGGATCTGCTGCACGGCCAGGGTGTTCTTCCGGTCGTGGACAGCCTCCTGAATGTCGATGATGGCCTGGTCCAACTCTGCCCAGGCCCGGTACTGCTGCTGGGCCGCTTCCAGACGGCCGAGGGCGTTCTCGATCCGTCCCGCCGCCAGTTCGGTGCCGATTTCAATCAGGGCTTCACCGGCCTGGCGAACGGCATCGCTGTTTTCCTGAAGGATCTCTTTCATTGGCCTGCCTCCTGGTTCGAGCCGTTGGCCCACTGGTCAAGGGCGTCCACGGCGGTCTGCAGGCGCAGACCGACTCCGGTCAGGCGCTCGGCGTCCGGGTGACCAACCTCGCGCAGCGCCTTGTTGGCCTCGGTCACATACTCGGGCGTGTGGCGGTTGACGGTGGCCACCGCCGACTGGATCTGGGCCGGTGGCCGGTAGGTGGCGCAGCCGGTCATGATTCCGGCCAGGGCCAGTGGGATGGTCCATTCGAGGGTCTTCTTCAACATGTTGATCTCCTTTGGGTTATGGGTTTGGGGTACATGCAGAAAGATTTCTGCAAACACTTGATTTCCAACGAAATAGAAGCGTCATTGGATGTGACGCGGGATGGTCCCGCATCCACGAAAACGGAACCGGAGGCAGGCCATGACCTACGACAGAAACCGCCAGCAGGCACTCAAGGCGTACCGAGAAAAGCAGGAGAACATCACCCGGCTGATAGAGGGCATTCGCGGCAAGCTCGAAGCGGACGCGAAGCAGCCGGACATCACCTGGGCGAGCGTCGGCTCCCTCGGTCACGTCGAGGAACTGCTGCGGGAGCTGGACGAGTTCCTGTCCTGAACACACCGGGCCACCGACAAAGGAGACATCGACATGACCGAATGCACCGTGCATCAAGCCGCCGAGGCTTTCATCGGCTACCTGCGGGAATCCGGAAAGAAAGAGCGGACCCTCTACACCTACCGGAAGGACCTCGACGTGGTTGAGGCCTTCTTCGGGGCGGATCGCCAGCTCACCGAGATCCGGCTTCCCCAGGTCGGAAAGTTCTACAAGTCCGACCTGCTGCTCAAACTCCCCGACGGCAAGGAGCGGGCTGAACGCACCGTCGCCAAGACCGTCCGGGTGTTCCGCATGATGATGGTCTGGGCCAGGGAATCTGGGCGCATCGAGGAGCTGCCGCTGCCCAAGAGCACACCCATGGGCCACAGCCGGGTGAAGGAGTCCAGCGATGAGCAACCGAACGGCTGACCTCGACCTGACGGGCGCGATAGAGGCGTTCTGTGCCCGCCTATCGGCCGAAGGACGCTCCCCGGCGACCATAGCCGCATACCGCCGGGACCTCGCCCTGGTGGCCCGCGTGGCCGGGGAGCTGGCCCCGGGTATCGTCTGTCGGGCGGTCACGGCCGGGCTCCTCGACCAGGTGTTCTCCGCCGGGGCGGTCACCGAGAGTGAGCGCGGCCCACGCTCGGCGGCCTCGCTCCATCGGATGAAGGCGGCGGTGCGAGCCTTTTTCGCCTGGGCCGCCGAGGCAGGCGTGGTCGATGACAATCCGGCCCGGTCTATCCGCATGCATCGGCTGCCGAGAAAGCTGCCGGTGTTCCTGACCGCCGCCGAAAAGAAACGACTGCTCAAGGAACTCAAGGGGCGGACCGATTTCTCCGCGCTGCGCGACCGCGCCATGATCGAGGTGCTACTGGGCACCGGGATCAGGCTTGGCGAGCTAGCCGCGCTCGACATGGATGACATCGACCTCGACGCCAAACATCTGCGGGTGCGGGCCAAGGGGAATGTACCGCAGGTCAAGTTCATCAAGACCGACCTCCGCACATTGCTGCGCCGTTACTTGGCCGAGCGCCGCCGACACGGCCGTCCGGAAATGGAAGCCTTGTTCCTGTCGAACCGGGACGGCAGACTCTGCCAGCGGCAGATAGCCAACCGGCTCGCTCACTGGCTGCGGAAAGCCGGGATCGAAAAGGAACTGACGCCGCACGGGATGCGGCATACCTTCGCCACCCACCTCTACGGCGCGACCAACGACCTACTCGTGGTGCAGCGGGCCTTGGGGCACCGGGACGTGTCCACCACCCAGATCTACACCCACCTCGTGGACGGTCAGCTCGAGGAAGCCCTCGAACGCCTCTGATCCTTCCGGACCCGACGATGGGAGCGGCCTCGGCTGCTCCTGTTTTCGTTGGGGAAGACAGTGTCGAAGACAGTGAATGACAGTGCCCGCAGAAGAACACATCCGCCGATGATGAATGATCATGACGATGGCCCGCTGCCTCCCGGACAGAGCGGGAAATATCGATTGACCGGAATTTCTCCTTCGCTGTCTTTCGGCGGCACATCGCTATAACTGCTTGGCTTGTGCGCTCCGGGCGCGGAACACACATGGCAATATCTGCTTGGCATGTGCGAGGGCCGTTGCCGAAGGAATGGCTGTTTGCGGGGCTTGGCCGGTTCTGCCTGGGGCACGATATGCCAATATTTACTTGGGTTGTGTGAGAGAGCTCCGGCGTGAACAGGCCAATATCTACTTGGCTTATGCGGCTCGGCTTATGCGCACACATGCCAAGCGGATATCGAGAGCTGCAGGAAGAAATCGAGGAGTGGAAATGATGATCAGCAGCCTGAGAATGCCGATTCCGAAAGTGCAAGGAACACGTCTTATCCGCAATTCCTGGTGAAGCTGTCTGCCGCAAGTCGCCGTGTGCCGGGGTCATCGGAAAAGCCCTCCATGGTGTTATCCGCAATTCTTTCCGTGTTTCTTGCGGCCGGAGGTTTTCGTGGCCGGGGCGTTGGCGGCCTCGGCCACCTTCTCGAGCAGCGCCGCCGCCCATTCCGCCGGAGAGGTCTGCGGGCCTTTCGGCTCCTCACCCTCACGGGCGATCTTGGTGGTCTTGAGATCCTTCATGTGGCAGCGGATCATCCGGTCGAGCTTTTCGGCGGCGTCCGTGTTCCCCTCGATCTGGGCGCGGACCAGCTTCACCGAGTAGACGCCCACCAGCTCCACCTGCAGGAAGTCGCTGGACTTGTTGAACTCGAAGTCCTGGTTCAGGCGGTCGATGATGGCGTCGAACATGACCTTCTCTTCCGGCGTCAGGCAGCGGTCGGCGAAGATGCCGTGACGTAGCCGGTTCTGGTTGCCCTCGGGCGCACCAGGCCCGCGCCGGGGCGGTTCGGTCTTGCCCTCGTTGCGGTGCCATCGGTCCAGCGTCTCTTTGTCCGGTTTGTTCAGTGCCACGTGGAAATCCTGCCGAATATTGTTTTCCCAAGCCGGGATGCGGGGCGGGAGGCCGATTTAGCCTCCAAACGCGCTCCCGCCGGTTCAGGGTTACTTACCGGAAGCGGCGGCCAACTGTCGGTCCCGGTCCTGTTTTCGTTCGGCGGCGATGATCTGGTTGACCCGGCGGGTGGTCACACCTGCGAGGTTGGAGATCTCCTGGCTGCTGATCCCCTGCAGATGAAGGGCAAGCACCAGGTCCCGGCGTTCCTTGTAGAAGCGGCTCGGTGCAGGGACCCAGAGAATTCCGGTGTAGTGCTTCTGGATCTGCTCGAACAGTTCCTCGGGCAGAACATCCTTGGCATTGGCGTAGCGTTTCTTTTTCTTCACGGCTCAATCCTCCACTTTCTTCATCCACGGCTGCGGCACGTCCGGGTTGTAGAACCGCAGCGTGCTGGGACGCCCGGACTTCGGCCCGTGGATAATTTCGATAAAACGCTCGGTGACCTCGCCAATCTCCTGATCGCCATCGACGAAGCAGACCAGGCCGTAGTCCTCGCCGCAGGGAAACCGGAACCGGCCCTGGTTCTGATAGAGGCGTGCCTCGGACCAACCCTTGGCCATGGCCTCCTCACTGATGACGTCGACCTTGGCGACAGCCTGGGAAGTCACCGGCTGCTTACATTTCCAAGCTTGGTTCCCGGGATAAATCCAGTCCTTTTTGGGAACTTCGACGGGTTTCTCCTGGGGCTCGGGACGAAGCGCGGGTGGCCGATAGTTCTTCTGGGAAAAGGACTGCAGGACCTCTTGAAGGCGTTCCTTGCCGAACTCCCGGATGGCCAGCTCCTGCAGGGCGTTGAATCGCTGCCGTAGGGTGTTCCAGGCATCCACGGGGAGCTTTCCGGCCTTGTGCGCGGCTTGGGCGGTGACCATGCGGGAACGTAGCCAGGCAAAGTATTCAGGCGACAAACGGCGACACAGCGTGCCGTTGACCTCCTTGTCTTCAGGCCAGTCGCGGGCGTCCTCGATCTCGTGAACGTCGAGCCCGGTGGAGACATAGATGGCGGGCTGCGGTGGTTGCGGTGGTAATGATGGGGTTTCACATCCGGCCGAGGCGTCCTGCCCTACGGCGGTGTGCTTGATCATGGTTTTCAGAAGGCTCATGGCTTCAGGCTCCAGAAATACGGGTTAATCGCTTTTCCCGTTACTTACCGGAGCAGCCCTGAAACCGTCGGAGACCTCCTGCTGCGGTGGATATCTGCGGTGGCTGCGGTGGTCGTGCGGTGGAAGGTTTTCTCGTCCCACCGCAGGGGGTTGTTCGTTGTTTGTTTATTGTTTTTCGATAGTTATGAAGAAAGAGAAGATAGAGTGCGGTGATTGCGGTGGTGTTTGGGGAATGTCTCTCACACTGGGCCGGAATTTCTCTGGCGGGGGACGCCGGGTTGGTGAGTCAAAAAAATATTTCAGCCCATAGGGGGTGAGACCTCTGGATTTACCACCGCATCCACCGCAAAGGCCATGAAGGCCTTGTCTGGTAAGGGTTTGGCGTGCGGTGGTCATCCACCGCAAGGGACAGCGGTGTTCACCGCACCACCGCAAAAGAAAAGGACGCCCGAGAGCGTCCTGGATGATTACGTCAGTATGGGGTGGAATCAGAGATTGGCGGTCTTGACGATCCGGTACTCGAAATTCTTGGTGTGAGCGTTGCGCTGCCGGTCGATGTCGAACCCGGCGTCCCGGATGACGTCCAGGTCGTTGCTGATGCGCCGACCGAGCTGGGCGGGCTTCTTGTATTCGAACTCGAGGTTGAATTCCCGGCCGACCCTGCGCAGCGCCGCGAGCAGTCGTCCCGCTGACACCGGCTCCATGGTGGTTTCGTTCTCGAACCTCACCTGGTAGCGTTCGATGAATCCCACCACGTGGTTTGCCCGGTCGTCCTCGCTGTAGCGGGCCTTCTCGTCCAGCTCCACCGCGTTTCGGTAGGCGTGGAAGAGCGACACCAGTGCCGTGGCGATGGGGTTCGACTCCCGCGCCATCTCCTGGCTGGTGTCGTTGATGGAATGAATCTGCTCGATAAACAGCGGGCTCAGATCCTCGAGTCCGGTGGTCACCTCGTGTTCCTCGGACCCGGCCAGCATCATCAGATACATCAGGCTGAGATAGTCGTTGCACCGGCGCTTGCCATGAGTCGGCATGGTTCGGTGTAGCAGGCGCATGACCTGTTTCTGGGCTCCCTCCCGGATCATTGCCAGCACATGGCTGGTCCGCTTCATGATGGCCGAGATGATCAGATCCCGGTTTTGCTGGATGGCGGAGATAACCTCCGATTCCAGAAAGCAGTCGCTGGCCTGGTTGGCGAGGTCGAAGTTGATGACAAAGGACCTCGACAGGATCTCCGAAAGTTCCCCGCACAGCGGCTCGATGCCGGTGGTGTTCAGCAGACACTTGGTCCGCTCGGTGATGGTCTCGCTGTCGGTGCCGCTCTTCCGTTTCTCCTTAGCGATGCCTGTGATGCTGGTCAGCATGAAAGTGGTCAGATCCTCGGTCATCTGCTTGACCTCGATGTTGTCGAGGACGATGAGCGGGTTCTGTGAGCCATCGGTGTAGTTCGCCGCGTCGGTGGCCTTCTTGTGCTGGGGCTCGCCGTAAAGCAATGTCGACGTGATCTTGCTGGCGGTGGTCTTGCCCGATCCGGCCGAGCCCTCGAAGCGGGTCATGGGCCGCGTTCCGGCAAAGTCGATCAGCAGGAAGCAGGAGAGCCAGGAAAGGATGAGAAAGCGATCCCCCTGCGGACAGGTCATGTTGCCCACCAGCAGATCGACCAGGAGCCGGTCCGCCTCTTCGAGGTCGGCGTCGGGCAGGAATTTCAGCGGTTTCATCTTCCGCGAGCCATCCAGGATGATGCCGTCCTCGTTGCCGCCGTTCTTCATGATCTGGATCTCGTCCGGGGTGATCTTGGCGATCTCGTGCTCCGGATTGTTCAGATTGAAATAGACGGTGTAGGAAGCCACATCGGTGTGCAGCCAGGAAAAATGGTCGCGCACCTGGCCACGGATCATGGCCAGGCTGGGCAGTACCTCGAAAAATGTCCGTCCGCCGTTGGATGTCGGCACCATGCCCGTGTGCTTGTAGAGCATGGCCGCGTAATGGCGCTTGCGACCCCGGTCCGGTGAATCCATCCAGTAGATGGCGTTGTCGAAATACATGAAAGGCTCGCCCTGCAGGGTGTGAAAGAACTGGGCACCGTTGGCGGTGAACCAGTCGTAGGCAGCCTCGGCGGCCAAGGTGTAGTCGGGAGCGCCGTTCTCCAGTTCCGTGTCGATTAGCACCTCGTCGACCCGGGCGCGGCACGATCCGGGCATCGCGCCGGACATCCGCTTGGCCTTCTTCTTTTCGTTACGGAACTCGACCTTGCGGTCCTTCTGAATGGCGCGGATCTGCTCTTTGAGGGTGGCCATCGAAACGCCACCACCGATGCGCTCCTGCACCAGCTTCAGCAGGCGGGCCTGTTCCAGCGGCGACTGCTCGGAAATCTCCCCCAGGATCGGTTCGAGTAGGCGGTTGCGTTCCTCCTCTTCAGCGCCCTCGGGCAGCGAGCGCACGCCGAACTCGATGGGCGTGCTGGCTTCGGCGAGCAGACGTTCGAAATCCTCCCGGGTATGCCCGGCGGCAATGTAATCGTTGACGTCGATCTTGGCGGTGGCGAGAAGCGCCTCGGCCGCCTGAATCTCTTCGGCGGGCCGTCCCGCCAGCAGCTTGGCCAGCTCCTTCGGCCCCACGCTCGCCGTCAGGCCGAAGCGTTCGGTCAGCTCCTGCCGGGCCGAGATCTGTGTCTCCGACAAGGGCAGCGTCACCAGGCGGGTGTCGATCTTGTGTTCGGCCAAGGTACGAGCAGTTTGCAGCGCCCCTTTGAGACCGGCCTGGGAAAGTTCGTTGTCCTGGCAGATGTAGACGGTTTCGACGCCGCGCAGCTTGGGGATCAGGCGCTCCCAATCGGCTGCCCGAATGCGGACGGTGACCGGCGATACGGTGGGCAAGCCCAATTGCATCAACGCCAGGCAATCGGTCACCCCCTCGGTGATGATTACCTTGCCGGGCCTGGCCAGCAGGCAGTCCTCGTTGAACAGCAGTGCGTTGTTGATGAAGTCGGCGACGTAGGGCCGCTGGTGTTCGTCGTGAACCGGCAGCTTCTTGTATTTCCCTTGCTCCCAGCCCACATCCGGGGTCCATGGCGTCTTGCGGCCGATCATAAACACCACCCGGCCACGGCTCCAGTATGGAAAGACGATCCGGCGCTCGAAGAATGGCGTCAGGCCGTCCTGGCTCGTGGGCTTGAAAGCGCCGGTCGCGGCAAGCTCACGCTTGAAGAAACCATCCTCGCCTCCGGTCAATTGGGCGACCGCGCCGGACGCATTGTCCGCATAGCCGATCAGGAGATCGTCGATGGTCTCCTCGCTCAGGGCATATTTGGATTTCAGCCAATCGAGGACCTCCGGCGACTCCTTGAGCCTGGCGTGGTAAAGCCTGGCCAGCGCGGTTAACGCGTCCTTGACCCGCAACTCGAAGGCGCGGTCCGCCTCTGTCTGAGCCAGACGCTCCTGGCTCAGGCCATAACGCGACAGCGGCGGCAAGCCCGCCTTCTTGGCGAGATAGTCCCGGGCTTGGCGGTGGCTGTCCGGCATCGGACCGGATTGACCGGCGGTGACCGAGCCCGTCTGAATGAACTCCACGAGCTGCAGCACATCGCCGCCGACCCCGCAGCCGAAGCAGTACCAGCCCTGTTTGTCGAGCATCACATGAAGCGATAGACGCGACTGGCTCTGATGGTTGGGGCAGTCGCACATCAAGCGCTGGCCGGTCTCCTGGGTGATCCGTCCCGGCAGGAGTTCCCGGGCCACGTCACCGATGTCCATCTCGGTGACGAGCCGGTAATACTCCCTGACGTTATCCGTTCCGCCCATGCTCATTCGGCCTCCGCGACACGGGCGAAATCGGCTTCCGCGTGTTGGGCGGCGTCCAGGAACAGGGGCAGAAAGGTCCGGCGGTCATCCACCTGGCACCGCTTGGCGCAGTTCTGAATGCCCCAATGGTCACCCAGGACAATGGCGGTGCGCCGGGCGCGGGTCACCCCGGTGTAGAGCAGATTGCGGTGGTGCATGAAGGAATGCGCCTTGTGAACCACCACCACGGCACAGGGGAACTCGGAACCCTGGGTTTTGTGGATGGTGAGCGCATAGGCGAGCTGCAGATCTTGCAGGTCGGGCGACCCTTTCTCCAGTTCCACCGGCATGCCGTCGAAGTCGATGACCAGGGTGCCGTTCGCGAGAACATCGACCACATAGCCGATGGCACCGTTCATCACGTTCAGGTCGTAATTGTTCCGGGTCTGGATGACCTTGTCGTGCTTGAGAAACGGTGCGCGGCGTCCCATGGCGACCGGCGGCACTTCGGTGTTCCAGAGCTTGCGCTGGATGAGCCGCTGCAGTTCCTCGTTCAATTCCTTGGTGCCGAGCGGCCCCTTGTGGGTCGGCGTCAGCACCTGCACGTCCTTGATGATGTCGAAACCCAGGGCATCGAGCCGCTCCTGAAACAACTCCAGCAGGAACGAGCGTGCCGCCATCGGGTCTGTGAACTGATCCACCAGATACCAATCCCGGCATCCGCCCACCGACGCCTCGCTGGTCTTGCGCACCTCGCCCTTGAGAACGGCGGTGCAGTTCTCCTTGAGGACACCAGCCTGACGCACGACCTTGTCGAGGATGACCGTGGGGATGGCGCGTGTCTGGATCAGATCGCGCAGGATGTTCCCTGGTCCCACCGGCGGAAGCTGGTTGTGGTCCCCGACCAGCAGCACCGTGGTCCGCGACAGATCGACCGCCTCGAACAAGTGCCATGCCAGGGGCACATCGACCATCGAAAACTCGTCGACCACCAGGACATCGGCATCGATGGGGTTCTCCTTGCTGCGGGAGAAACCCTTGCCGTCATAGCCGAGCAGACGGTGGATGGTGGTGCCGCTGCGACCGCTGACTTCCTCCAGGCGCTTGGCCGCCTTGCCGGTCGGCGCGGCGAGCACGACCTCCAGATCGCTCTCCTCGCAGATGGTGTTGATGACCGAAATGGTGTAGCTCTTGCCCGAACCGGCTCCACCCGAAATCAGGCTGATGCTGTGCTGGAGGGCCGAGCGCACCGCTTCGAGCTGCTTCTCGTTCAGCGTTGATGCGCAGCGCCGAATCAGGGCATCGAGCTTCTTGACGGACTGGAAATGAGGATTCGGTGTTTCGGCCTGGCTGAACAACGAGGCCAGCTCCCGCTCCATGCGGACGATCTCCGGCAGAGCGACCACGAAACGTCCGCCGTGGGAATCGCAGGAAAGCGCCTGTTCTTCGATGAGCGCGTCGAGGGCGCTCTCGATACGGACCCGGCTGTCCAAGGCATCCATGACCAGCAGCAGGTTGGCCTGATCCACCAGATCCTCGTATTCGATCCAGCAGTGACCATTGTCCAGGGCTTCACGGACGCAGAAATTCAACCCAGCGCGGATACGAGGGGTGTGGTCCTTGGGGGTGCCAAGCTTGCGGGCGATCTTGTCGACCTTCTTGAAGCCGAATCCCCGGATCTCCCGAATGAGGATGTACGGGTCTTCCTTCAGTATATCGAGGCAGTTGCCGCCGAGTCTTTCGACCAGGGTGGTGACCTGATGATGGGTCAGACCGAATGCCGACAGCCAGGCCATGACAGTGTTGACGCTGCGGTTCTTCAACCATTCGTCACGCAGCCGCCGGGCAGCATCCAAGGGCAGCCGGGCTTTGAGCGCGATACGCTCGGGGTCATTCAGAAGGGTTTCTTCAAAGGCCTCACCGAAACTCTCGACGATCAATCTGGCCTTGGCCGGACCAATGCCCTTGATCTCCGGATGGTTGGCCAGATAGTGGATCAGCCCCTCCGGATCGAGTTCGAGGTCGTGCTCCATCCCGTCGACCTTGAACTGACGGCCGTATTTGGGATGGGTGGCCCACGACCCGAGCAGGACCACAGGCTGATTTTCCCGGGCGAACAAATTGCCCGCGAACTGGACTTCCTCACCGGTCGGGGTGAGCAGTCGGCCTGCGGAGAACTTGGGTCCGGCATAGTATACGCGCTCTATTCTTCCCCGGAGTCGCGCCGGGTTACTCTCATTTCTTTTTGGCATCTCGCGATCCTCCGGTGAAAACGTGTCAGGTACTCCTCGACAAAACGGCAGGCGGCCTGCCGGTCCGAGCAGAAGTAGACGGGGACACCGAAGTCGACGACGATGGAGGCGACCGTTCCGATCAGCGCATGCGGGTGGGCATCGCTGCGGTAGCGGCCATCGACCAGATCGCGAAAGTTGCATTCGACAACCACGCAGGCGGATTCGTAGGCGGAGAGCTTTTCCAACTCGCGGTGAAACCGCTTTCGCCCCCGGATGACGGTGGAGACGAAATCCGTCAGGGATTTGCGCTCCACTGCCAACCGTTCCTCGAGGCCGACCAGTGAATAATCACCGGCGGGCAACGCCTTGCGAACCGCCGAAACCTTGTCGCTATCGAAGCTGTAGGGCTCCTGTTCGCGGGTGTCGACGACAACGGTGATCCGGTCCATCATCAGAACGGGATCATGTCATCCATCGCCGCGCCGGGAGCCCCGGCATCGTCGGCCATGACAATGCGACGGTTGAAGTAGATGTTCTCGTTTTCACCGCGAGTGCGCTTGGTCACCTCCAGCTTGATGTTGAGAAGCTGCTCGAGGTGGCCCGGCAGGTCGGAGAGCTTCTGAAGCTGCAGCCCGCAGGTGTAGAGGTCCTGCTTGAGCCACTTGATGTTCTCGTTGCTGGCCATGACGTTGTTGCGCCAGAGCAGACGCCCCTTGTGGGTCGGCGCGAGAATGCGCAGGGTCCACTTGAGCATGGGATTGCCCGAGGTCTGGGCGCGGGTCAGTTCGACCCGGTCGACGTTGACCTGGTACTTGCCGTCGGGAACGGCCTCGAACTCGCGTTCCTCGACTTCGGCGGTTTCGAAGGCGTCGTCGAACTGCGCCAGGTCGAGGTTGCTGTTGGATTGGTTTTCGTAGTGTTCCATGGTCGGATCTCCTTACTGTTGAGGTTTCGCCGCCGCACTCGCGGTCGGCTCCGGCTTCGGCCGGGCGGCACTCGCCGCAGCTCCGGCTGCCGTGTTGTTGAACGCTTTCATGAAGCTCGAAAAATCGAGGGGGATGACTTCGGGGAGTCGACCGGTACGGTCACCGGCGTCGTAGTTGGGACTGGGCTTGGTGCGCATCACGCGCTGCCATACAGGCTTGCCGTCCTCGCCGGTTTTCATGTCCAGGTCGCAGAACAGGATCAGGTCCACCAGACCGGTGACCAGCTTCCGCGCCTTTTCCGGCAGCGTCGGCACGATGCGGGTGTGTTTGCCGGTCCGGGTCTCGATGTCCCGCTCTTGGGAGTGGGAAATCAGGATCAGCCCGTAGGGCAGAAAGGCGAGCTTGTTGATGACGCGCTGGAACTCGTTGTTGATCAGCGCGTAGCCCTTGCCGTAGCCCAGGTCGGATTCGTGCTCGATCTTGAATTTCTTGCAGACGTAGTCCGAGCACATCTTGTAGGCGTTATCCACCGTGTCGACGACAATGGTCTTGAACTCGTGCTTGCCCTCGGCGATTTCGGCGCAGGCCTGCAGAAGGTCGTCCCAGCAGGTGATCGGGGTCTGGAACACCTCCAGGGCGTTCAGGCCCGGCTCGGTCGCCAGGAACAGTGCGTCATCGGCCTTGGAGCACCAGGTGCTCTTGCCAATCTTGCTCGGGCCGTACACCAGGGCGGTGAGGTCCGAGAGCGTGTGTTTGGGTTTGCTTTTGGTCTTGGGAAGCATGGCTTCGTCTCCTTATGGTTGGGATTTCAAAACACCGGAGCGGCGTCTTCACCGGCTCCGTCCCGCAGCTCTTCGTGCGGGGCGATCCGTTGGAAATGGTTTTCGATGACGTTGGGGTTGCCGCCCGAGCGGCAGAGCTGGAAGTAGGCGCAGGGCCTTCCGTACTGGAAGCAGTAGCTGGTGTTGCGGTAGAAGGTGTTGCGCCGACGGGCGTCGAGCATGGCCTTGGAGAGTTCCCACAGCTCCGCCCGCAGTTCCTCGAACTGGTCGCGGGAGATGTAGAGCACCTCGCGATGGAACATGCCCACCTCGAGGTACTTTTCCTGGAGCCGCTGCTGGAAGGTGTCGTCGTCCTCCGGCAGCTTGCGCTTGGCGCTGCTCTTGCCGGTTTTCGACTTGGCGATCAGCTCCGCCCGGCGGGCCTCGAATTCGGCTTCGGTCTCACCCTTGCCCTGGCGCAACTTGGCCTTGACCAGGACGTTGTAGATGATGCCGCTGACCGTGATGCCGAGGGTCTGCTCCAGGTACCAGGCGTAGAGGATGATCTGGAAATCGGTCCACAGCCGCTCCAGGTAGCTGGCGTCGATCTGCGAGGCGGTTTTGTGTTCCAGCAGGAAATACTGGCCATCCTGAAGGACGATGCCGTCCACCTTCCCGGCGAGAATGAAACTGCGCGAGGTCGCCCCGGTCGCCGGGTTGACGATGGGACCTTCGAAGGTTTTCTCGAGCGCGACGACCTCGAACGCTTCGGCCGGGTAGTGTTCCGCATAGGCGCTCATCATGGCCCGGGCGAGATGCCAGTCGGCCTGTTGATGATCGTCCTGCGCCCGGTTCGGATAGGTACGGTCGATGTGGTCGAGTACCTTGGCCAGATCCCGCTCGCCGTGCCAGCACTCCAGGCAGTCGTGAATGACCGAGCCGAAGGCCAGATTGGGGTCGCGCTCGAGCGGCACCAGCTCATCGATGTAGCGCCACTTGCAGGCCATGCGGCAGTTGCGGAACAGCCGCCACATGGAATAGGTGGTGGTCATCAGCTCGCTCATACCGCCACCCCCGCTTCGGCGGCGGGCGCTGCGCGATGCTTGGAGGCACAGGCGCAACCCGACGGCTGGGATCGTTCGATCAGGACCGAGCGTTCGCCGTATTCCTTGGTGGCGAAGCCAGTGAAGATGCGGGCAAGGTCGCTGCCGACATCGGTGGAGGCGTCGATCACGCAGGTGCGGCGGGCCTTGTCCAAATTGAACCGGCTCTCCATCCGCACACGGGAACGGCCATGCAGGCTTTCGACGGCCAGCATCGCCAGCATGAAAGTGTCTTCCAGTTCCTGGGCCGGGACCGACTCGTCAAAACGGTACTTGTAGGTGTCGTGAGTCATGGTTGAACTCCTCTTTTGTTCAGGTTCTGATTTCCGAGGCCCCGGATAGCCGCACCATGCGGCACGGTGCTTACTTACCGGAGGCGGAGCCGATGCGTCGGAGATCACAGGTAGTCCTCAAGCCCGGCCTCGCGGAACGCGTCCCGGAGCTTGCTCAGCCGGTCGTAGAGGGTGGTTCTGGGAATGCCCATCTCTCGGGCGACTTCGGCCATTGTGCTGTCGTGCAGGCGCAAGCACAGATCCCGGAGCTCTTCCGGCAGCGAGGCGATAGCCTGGCCGAGATCCATGCGGATCTCATGGGCGAGGCGCTCTCTTGTTTCGCGGGTGCCGCCGCTCAGAGAGCCTTCGCTATCCAGGAAGTCGATCCGCTCGGTGGTGTCGCCCTCACCGTTGTCGAGGGGTTCGTTGAGTGATGTTTGGCAGAGCCGCCAGTCCCGGCATTGGGCGAACCGGGCCTCCAGAATGGTGGAGATGTGACGCTCGACGATCCGGGCCATGAAGGTGGTCTTCTTGGCCTTGGCGGGATTGAAATGCCGCATCCGCTGCAGCAGATCGATCATCAGTTCCTGTTCGAGGTCGGGTCTGTCGTCCTCGGTGAATCCGGCCTTGCCTACGAGTTGACGTGCTTTGTGCCGAATGAGGTCGGCGGCATACTTGTCGATGCCGTCGTAAGAATTCTGAGAAACCATCGGGGCCTCCTCGGAGCGAGGAGGAGGTCCGCGTGGGTGTCGGCACGGGCCAGATCACAGGACAAAGCTGTCGCGTGGGCGAAGGGGTCGCAGGTACGCCGCCAATTGCCGTATTCGGCTCGGCGACACCCACAACAGCCTCCGCCATGCGTCCAGCTTGTTGTCCAGTGTCTAAGGGTTCAGGTCGTTACGTGTTCAGGCTGCTCGTTCCTCGATGCGCATCAGGAACGGGAGACCGTGCTTGATCTCGAGCAGGCAGACTTTTCCGCTGCCCATCTGCGCGAGGTGCTCCAGCAGCGCCACGACCTCTTGCTTGAGAATGAAGTCATCCTGGTCGCGCTCGGGCCGGGGACCGCTCTGTCCAGCCAGCTTGATCTCGCGCTCAATGACCGTGTCAGGGGTGAGTTCCGGCTCGCCGTCGCGGACCGGAATGTTGGTGATGCGGCCGAAGTTGATGTCCTGCATCAACTCGATGAGTCGCCGCTTCGGTGGGGTGAGGTGTGCTTTATTGACTTGTGCCACTGCCAGTCTCCTTGTTCGGAAGTTCTGGCACGCCCGGTGGCCAACCCTGTGCTGACCAATAAAAAACGCCGGATCGCGCCTTCATTGGGGAAGGCGCTACATCCGGCGTCGCAATGGCTACATTTGGCGTAGCGGAAATTTTTTTTAGTTTTTTCTTCCTGGGTGGTCCCGGGTCATTCGTTGACTATCGGGCGGACCTCCCAAACGATCTCCTCTTCGGTCCGGTAGACCGGTTCGTTGCCGCACTTGATGGACTCCTTCAGGTGGGCGGCCAGCGGCTTGTCATACTTCTCCAGATACTTGATGGCTCGGTTCACGGCGTTCCGGAAGGCGTCACGGATGTTCTTCCGCTTGTCGTTGGATTTCCGGAGTTTGCCACCCAGACCAACCGCCTCATTGATTGCGGCGGTGATCTTTGTCATTTCGTCTTCAAGTCGCTGAATCTCGGCATCGTTGTTTTCTGCCCGGGCTTCTTCTATCTCTCGGAGAAGCTCGTGAGCCGTCTCCCGGTATTGCTCGACGGCCTTGCGGTCTGCAACGAAGCCGGTATCACCCAACGGAACCCCCTGGGTGACCTGAAAACCTTCGTCGGTTTCATTGGAGTTCAGGACCGCGTTGCAGCTATCGATGGCAAACCCGCAGACGATCTCGTAGACCGAGGTTTCCTTGTTCGGTCGTGCCAGGAGGAAGTTGATGTACTCGGCTCCTTTGTCGACACCCGTCACGAGCACCTCGGCGTTACCGTTAAAGCGTGCGGCCCAGACACCCCCGCGCTTCCTGAAGTAGTTGTCCGGCTGCTTCTGCTCGACCGGAATGGCTGGGACTGAGATCACCGATCCCGATTCATAGACCGTCCGAAGCAAGCAGTCTCCCGGCAAGGTGCGCTGGCGGATGGCCGTGATGTTGCGGGCGACCATGGTGTCCATCGCTTCGCAGACCTCCTTGGCATGGCGCTTGTAAAGGTCATAGACCTTCTGGGCCACGCTTCCGGGGTTCCCGTTCAGGTAGCGGAAGACCCGACTCACCTCGCTGAATCGAGCGATAAACTGGGTGATATCATCCTGATCACGGACCTGGTTGGCACGCTCCAGGTACGCGGCCGCCATGATCTTGTCCTCGTCCTTGCTTCGGCTTTGGGTGAAGATGTCGGCTTTGTAGGCATCAACAGGGTCATGCTGATCAGCCTTGGCAGCGATCACAGCAAAGCGCCGGTCGATGCACTGCGAGCAGGTGCCGCAGTGGGTATGGTGATTGGTCATCTCCCAGGTGTGCGTGCAGGTGGTCGATGCCGCGATCATCTCCTGGCACCCGGCTTTGGTAATGACCCCGACGACATCAGCCTTGGTCTTCCAGATGTAGGGATTTTCAATCGTGAATGGTTCGCCAGCCACCAGGCTGATGATTTCCTGGAAGCCTCGGATTACCCTGGGATGGGTGGTGCGCGTTGCCCGGCCGCCGACGACCTGGGCACAGACCGGCAAATTCAGACTGATGACGCCGTTCTCGTAGAAGCGGACGCTCTTCAGGTTGATCATTTTTGCGATGGTCGCCCCGATGGACACATAGAGGAAGGAGCGGCTGCGCTGGGTGTACTCGTAGTTCAGCCCCTTGTTCTTGTTGACGCGAACGCCTATGTGGAGCGGCGCGTTTTCCCCGGCCTTGTCGGCGATCATCTTTTCCAGGCGGCGGTGGCGCTTGTTGAGCTTCGGGGTTGACTTGTGGGTCACCAGGACGACCCGGTGTTTTTCGTTCAACACCTCGTCGATAGCTCCGGCCAGCGAATCCAGCCCGCCTGAAAACATCACCACCTGTTCCGGATAACCGAGAAGACGCCCGTCATCGTTGAAGTCCAGATAGCCCTGGAATGCCTGAGCCTCTTTCAGCTTGGTGAATCCGAAGTGATAGCTGTCATCAGACAGGAACCCAAGCGTCGAGCACAGGGCCTGCTGAATCTCCTCTCCATTCCAGAAGTCCGGGTTCCGGACCGGAATGATGAAATGCAGATTTCTCCGCCAACCGTGACCAAAGGAATCAACGTCATCGGCCCCACGGGGAATGGCCTGGTCGGCGCTGTACACGTAGGTGGCAATTTCGAGCAGATCCTGGAAGGAATCCGGCACGTCCTTGCTCATCTTTTTGTGGATGTCCTCGATGCGTAGGGTGATCTTGTCCGGCCCATCCTTGCCCCACAAACGCAGGCGCAAATCCCGCTCCGGGTTCTCCTCGATTCCGCTGGTCGGTGCGTTTCCGCAGATGATGTAACGCTTATCTTGCATCGGCTCGCGCTCCTTCTTTCAATTCGTCCTTCATTTTCTTCAGCGCATAGGAGGCGAAGCCGTTGGACGACTCCCGGGAGATGTCACCGCCTTCTTCGTATTTGTGCTTGGAAAACCAATCCGCCGAAAACTGTTCGACGATCAGGGATGCTTCTTTGCAGTGCGTGGTCAGGGCTTTCTCGAATTGTCCCATTTCATTCATGGTGGCAAAGCGCTGGCCTTCGCCCAGATGGGTCGCCAGCGTTTTTGACAGGAAGTAGTTCATGCTCTCGTTGGTCAGCTTGGCGAAGAACGTGCGGGACAGCTCGCCGAACTCCCGCTTTTTTCCGAGCGACGCCAATGCGGCCTGGACGTCGCTGGCGTCTGGTGCGAACAAGGAGGGCAACTTGGGAGAGATGTGTTCGACCAATGCTCCAACCAAGGCCCGCTGCGACATCTCACCCAAGTCAGAGCGGCTACCGTTGGACTCAATCTTCCGATCCATTGCCTCTGCAACAGCGGCGGCAACGTCGGGCAATGAGGTGTCCTGCGGCAGATTGATGCCAACCGACTGAAGGTGATCGTTGAAGTTGTCCTTCTTGGCAGCAATGGCAAGCTGGGTCATCAGCCATACCGCCTCGGTAAACCCCTCATCGTTGAGCACAAATGAGAAGGCCTTGTCAGCCGCCCGTATTGTGGCGTTTGCGATCTGGGACACGTCGGCACCGGCCGTGATCAGGCCGACCACCTCTTTCCATGCCCTCGACCTTGGAAGGCTCCCAAGTCTGACGTGCCCCATGTCGATCTCCTTATTGTTCGCGACCCTGCATCGTTATTCGGGCCTCCTGATGACGACGATGCTTCGGGCCTTACGAGCTTCTTTCTTCAAATAGCCTTTACGGACCAGTTGAGCGATCTGCTCGTGGGCGCTCGCGTGACTGATACCGAGGACTTCCGACAATTCTTTCACCGTTGGCGGCAACCCCTTTTCATCGATGATTTGGCAAATGACCATCAGCGTCCTGGCCTGCGGGTCGGTTATTTCCGATAACTTTTTCTTTCCCATGGCGATTGCTCCGTGTCATGGCCACTGAGCGGATTAGGCCCATCTTATGGTTAAAAAATATACGACCTGATGAATATCAGGTCAATCAAAAAAACAGGACTTTTCATCTGATTCCGTCATCTTGCACGTCCCTCCGGTAAGTAACGAACGCAAGTCCGGTTAAAGCCGGGCACAACCAGATAACCGACCAGAGGCGGAGCTGAGGCGGTTGTGGGTGCCATCGAACGCGCATCCCGACCGCCACCGTTTTCTGGCATTCACACCATCCAGCCCCCCGGTCCCACCGGAGGTGTTCGATGTTGGATGTACAGGAAATGAATGATGGGCCGGGGCTTGATGACCTTGGCGAAAACGGCAAACCCGGCCGCCTGTCGGGTGAGGCGAGGCTCCAGTCAGCCGCCTCGATTCTGGCCACGGCGGTCCTGCGCCGAAAGGCCAAAAAAGCATTTGTGGGCAATGAGTTAGATGTTTTCGAAGATTCTTCCCCTGTGCTCGGAGAAGGACTTGATTCATTGCCGGAACAGAGCATTCATTCATGACAACTCGTCCGGAAACCAAAATAAGGAGTTGAAAATGAATGAGTTACAGAACGCCGCCACCGGCGGCAAGAACCAGGACCGAACCCGAAACTCGGTTCTTCGGCAGATGGCCCTGCTGCAATCCATGTCCCTGGAGCAGCTCCGGGAAAAATGGCTCGACCTCTATGGTGAAGAGCCGCCCCAGTACAAGAAGCAATTCCTCATCAAGCGGCTGGCTTATCGCATCCAGGAGCTTTTCTACGGCGGGCTGTCCGAGCAGGCCAAGGTCCATCTCCAGCAGGCCGCCAAGGAGGACCCGGTCGCCACGGTCAATCGACGCATTCCAGAAGAGCGGAAATCGAACGAGGCGATCCTGCCCGGAACCAGACTGGTGCGAGTCTGGAACGACCGGCGCTATGAGGTGACTGTCCTTGCCGATGGCTATGAGTTCGAAGGCCGCACCTTCCGGTCGCTCAGCGCGGTGGCCAGAGAGATCACCGGGACCAGGTGGAACGGCAAGGTCTTTTTCGGGCTGAAGAAGGTTTACGGCAGAAAAGCCGAGGGAGGGTCGGATGCTTGATAACAGCAATGTCGCGCCGGGAAAGAACAAGACCCTGCGCTGTGCCATCTACACCCGCAAGAGCCACGAGGAAGGGCTCGAACAGGAATTCAACTCGTTGGATGCGCAACGGGAATCGGCGGAACACTATATCGAAGCCCAGAGAATGCGTGGCTGGACGGCTCTGCCGGATCGCTACGACGATGGTGGTTTCTCGGGTGGGAACATGGAGCGCCCGGGGCTGCGCCGACTGCTGGCGGACATCGACGCCGGGAAGATTGATGTGATCGTGGTCTACAAGGTCGACCGACTGTCCCGCTCGCTGCTGGACTTCATGAAGATGATCGACCTCTTCAACGAGAAGGGCGTCAGCTTCGTCTCGGTCACCCAGCACTTCAGCACCACCGACCCCACCGGCCGAATGTTTCTCGGCATCCTGATCACCTTCGCCCAGTACGAGCGGGAGGTCATTGCCGAGCGTATCCGGGACAAGGTGGCGGCCGCCAAGCGCCGGGGGAAATACTGCGGCGGCGTGCCCATCTTCGGATACGACGTTGACCGGGATAATAAGAAGCTGCTGGTCAACCCCGATGAGGCCAAGACGGTGCAGTACATCTTCCGCCGCTTTATCCAGATCGGCTCGGCCAAGAAGCTGGGCCAGGAGCTGAACGAACAGGGTTACCGCACCAAGGCCTGGACCACCAAGAAAGGCAAAGTCCGTGAGGGCTCCGAATGGAACACCGCCCATATCTACCGGCTGCTCAACAACCGGATCTATATCGGCGAGATCGCCCACAAGGACCGCAGTTACCCCGGCGAGCACGAAGGGATCATCGACCGGGCGACCTGGGACAAGGTGCAGGCCATCCTGGAGGACAACAAACCGGTCAAGGTATCCATGGCCAGAACCAAAATGGTCGCCCCGCTGAAAGGCGTCATCCGCTGCGGCCACTGCGGATGCTCGATGGGACCGACCTACGCCCGCAAGAACGGCCGCCACTACACCTATTACATCTGCCAGAAGGACAGCAAGCGGACCGTGAGCCGGTGTCCCCTCAAACGAATTCCCGCCGGGGACATCGAGCAGGCCGTGGTCGAGCAGTTGAGCGCGGTGTTCCGCACACCGACGCTGGTGGCCAAAACCTACTTCGCCGCCCGGGACATCGAGCAGGCGGAGCGGGAGCGTCTGTTCAAGCAGAAAGCCCAGCTCGAGATGGAGCTGTCGCAGGCACGGGAGCAGGCACTTGAACTGATGAAGCCCGGCAACGATCAGCCGGGCAAGGCCGAGATGCTGACGACCGTCAACCGCCAGGCGGTCGAGCTCTCGAAACAACTGACCCATGTGAGCGAGCGCTGCAGAGCCTACCAGGGGAACAGCATCACGGAACAGGATGTGTCGGAGGCCTTCCAGAATGTGGAGGGCTTCTGGGAAGACCTTTTCCCGGTGGAGCGGAATCGCCTCATCCGCCTCCTGGTGGACAAGGTGGAGATCCGCGAGACCGGAATCGACATGGAGCTGCGCACCAACGGACTGACAACGCTCATCGCCGAGCTGGCTGGTCTGGCATGCGAAGTCACTGAACGGAGGACAAACCGATGAAAATGAAGCCGACCATTACCGTTGCCGACAACGGCAACCTGCAGATCCACATCCCGATGCTGATCCGGCGCATGCGCGGCCGCAAGACGGTCATCGCTCCCCAGGCCCTGGATGGAGAAATCACCGGAGCGCAGGAACCGGTGCAGTCCGCCGTCCTCCAGGCGCTGGGCAGGGCCTTTTCCTGGGCCGACATCCTCGAATCCGGCCAGATCAAGTCCATCAGCGAGCTTGCCCGTACCCTCGACGTCGATGGCTCGTATGTGGCCCGCATTCTCAAGCTGACGACCCTGGCCCCCGACATCGTCGAAGCCCTGATCAACGGCGAGGAACCAAACGGGCTATCGCTGGCCAAGCTGACCCAGACCTTTCCCGAGGACTGGGCCGAGCAGCGCCGCCAGTTCGGCTTCGCCACCGACTGACGACCGGACCGGAGACCACCACAGAGAGCCGACCATCAGCGTCGGCTTTTTTACTTTAGGGGGCAGGAAACCGGAGTTGACCACGCTTCTTTTCATGGCCGAGGCGGGCGATTTCGAAAAAAACGTCCGGTTGCGGCATCGAACGATGACCTAAGACAACCGCCCAAAATGGCAATCAGCCGCAAACCCATATCAATCAAGGATGTAGCTTTCCGGACGAGCTTCGGACTTGGTCCGGAGAAAACAGAGAATCAGGGGCCAAACAGAGAAAGAAAGGCTGGAAGATGGGGAGAATCGATGGTGCGGAGAGGTGCTTTGGAAAGATGTGAAACGGGCGCAAACCCTTTAGAAACAAGGGGAAAAAGAAAACCCGTCACCCCGGAGAATGACCCCAGAGAGACGGGTTTGTCTTTTCTAAATGGTGGAGGTGGCGGGAATCGAACCCGCGTCCGAAAGCTTTCCACGTAAAGCTTCTACATGCTTAGTCTGCATATTAATTTAACCGGTAGAAGCTCCCACAGACAGGATATTCAACCGACGAGTCTGCTTTAAGTTTCGCCCTCAAGCCACAGACTTTCTTGAGGACTATCCCACTGCTTTACGTTTCATGTCCTACATGGGCGATAAGTCATGAAACGTGGTCGCTTAATTAAGCGGCCAGTGCGTAACTAACGTCAGAGTCTGCGTTTAGTTAAGTTGGGCTTTGTTTCGGAGCCAGCCCACTCCGGCATGCGACTTTCGTTTCCGTCCCCCGTCGAAACCTTGACACCCCCAAATCGTAAAAATGTTTATTTTCTAATCTGTTATCGATTTACTGTTCAAGCATTATCTCATACTTAAACGGACTTTCCAAGCGCTAACATCAGCGGACAGCGTTCTTCATGGCTTTGGCCATTTCGCGGTCGGCCTCCTTGCGTTTGATGGTTTCCCGTTTATCATGCAGTTTTTTGCCCCGGCCCAGCCCCAACTCCATCTTGATGTAGTTGTTTTTGAAATAGATTTTGGTCGGGATCAGTGCCAACCCTTTCTGTTCGGTCTGACGGATCAGTTTGTCGATCTCGACATGATGCAGTAACAACTTGCGCATCCGGGTCGGTTCATGATTTTCCCGATTGCCGAAAGCGTATTCCGGGATATTCATATTATTGATGAACACCTCGCCGTCCTTGATGCGGCAGAACGATTCCTTGATATTCACCTTGCCGTCACGGATCGACTTGACCTCGGTTCCGGTGAGCACAATGCCGGCTTCAAAGGTCTCCTCGATGAAATAATCGTGGTAAGCCTTTTTGTTGGTGGCGATGATCTTGATTCCCATGTGACAGTGGCTTTCCTAGGATTCGATGGCAATGATACGCGGCATGTAAGCTTCTTTCTGCAACTTCCTGGTCAACAGACGGATGCCGAAGAAACTGACGACCAGACAAAAGGAGCCGAGCAGTGCCGAAAGCAGCGAAGGATCGATGCTCTGGCTTTGTTCGCCAAGATATTGTCCAACCAATGCGCCCGCCAGCAGGGCGATGACCGGGATGATGTACAGCATAAAGGACGATTGCAGAAAATTGCGGGTGCTGGTCACCACTTTAACCCGATCGTGCAGCTTGGCATCGACCTCGTTAACGGCCTCAATCAGCATGGTCTCCTTGTCCTCCCCCATATGGCAGGATTCCATGGACGGGCAATGCTGGCAGGCACTACTCCGACCGCACTGGACAATGGCCACCCGGTTATCCTTGATATCAACAATGGTTCCGTGTTCTTCAATCATAATTTACAACTTCACTGTATGGGTTATCCGGTTGTTTGTGATTCCAGTTTAACCCTTCAGGCGATTCCCGACAACAAGGGCTGGCCCTGATGATAGATCTGCACAATATCATCCTGACAGCCAGGCGCTACAAAATAATCGAAAATATCTTTCCCGGCAACAGTTGATTTTGGTTGCAAGACTTGAAACCTTGCCGGAATGCCTGCCTTTAAAGTCCCAAACTCGGCTTGCAGACCGAGAGCTTCGGCCCCTCCCCTGGTCGCCAGGGTAAACAGGGTCGGCGCATCGATCTCATCACCGAAGCAGTGTTTGGCGTAGGCCATTTCATCCCAGATCGACAAACTGGCGCAACTGGCCAGACTGTCAGTCCCCAGACAGAGCTTGACCCCGGCCCGCAACAGCTTCCCTACCGGCGCAGTGCCGACCTTGAGGCGAGCATTGGAACGGGGGCAGAGGGCCAGGCGCATCTTTTGCGCGGCGAGAAGTTCGATTTCGTCGTCCTCAAGTTGTACGCCGTGAACCAGCAGGTTACCAGGGAAGAGCCCGCCCGCCTGCTGCAGATAAGCCACCGGCCGCAGCCCGGTTGCGGGGGGAATAAATGTTTCCCAGCCGATGGCAGGATAAAAGCGTTCGGCCATGGCCCCCCTGCTCTGCTCGACAAATTCCACCTCTTCCGGCGATTCAGCCAGGTGGGTGGTACAGGGCAGGCCCTGCCGTTGACAGCGTTGATAACTTTCGTGCAGATAATCCCGGCTGATGGTGTACGGTGAATGGGGCGACAAACCGACATTCATCTGCCCGATCCGCCGGTCGACAAGGGCCTTGTCCAAACCGTCCTTGAGTCTGAGGATCACCGCAGGGTCGCGGCCGAGGGTTTCCAGATAGAGACATCCGCCCAGCCGGGTCCCGATGTAAGCTTCCCGCGCCGGGTGATGAGCAAGGATATCGCCGACCGCGCCGGTTCCGGCAGCCAGGGACAGATCAATACCATTTTTCAGGGCTAGAGCATATTGTTTGCGATCCAGATGACGCTTGGTGCGGATCAGCTGCAGCAGCCAGTCGACAAAACTGCTCGGTTCCGTAGTCTCCCCTGCCTGTTCGGCCCATTGCGGATAATCGGTCAGTTCCAGGTGGGTGTGGGCATTGACCAGCAATGGCACCAGCAGGCCATTATCGAAATCGACAATATCAACCCCGCTGTACTGACGCAGCAGATCCGTTGCCCGGCCGAGGGCCTCGATGATGCCGTCACGAACCAGCAACGCCCCGTCTTCAATGGGCGCGGCATCACCGGTGATCAGATATTTCCCCCGATACAGACGTGTCATTGTGCGGTTGCGCTGTCCTTGCTGCCAGCGAGAAGCGTTTCAATGGCCTGAAGCTGTTCCTGGGCTTCGGGTTCGGCGCTGACAATGGCGCATTGTTCAGCCAGCACTGTATTCAGGATATCAACAGTAGTCAGCGGATTGGCCAGCACTGAACGGAATACGGTGACCTGCTCGCTGCCGTAGCGGGAACAGCGCAACCGGGTCCGCGAGACAAAGGTCTTGCCCGCCTCGCGCTGGATCTTCTGCACGGCCTGAGTCAAAGCATCCAGATGTCGGTTAACCTGCTGCTGCAGCTCAAGGTCAAGACCGGGCATAAGTGCCTGCAGCCAAGCCGGATGATAGCGATAAGTCAGGATATTCAGTTCCGGCGCGGAAATCAATTCGAAGTCGGGATGCTGGTTGATCAGCTCGGCAAAACACCGGGCCTTTTCAATCCCCAGGTCGATGAGCAGCTCATAGCCCTTACGGCCGATGATCGACAAGCCGGCATGGACCAACAACGCCTTGCCCGGCCGGGACCCTTCCAAAGTGTGGCTGCCGAGATCCTTGGAGCCATGGCGGAGGATATAGTTGGCGTGGTGTTCGATAGCGGTCAGGGCATGGGGATCTTTGAACAGCACCATCCCGGCCCCCATGGGGACATAAAGTTGCTTGTGGGCATCGATGGTGACGGAATCGGCCCGTTCGATCCCGGCCAGCAATGAGCGATGGGTATCGGAAAACAGGGTCGGACCGCCCCAGGCTGCATCGACATGAAAATGACAGCCGATCTCCTCGGCAAAATCCGCCAGCTGCTCCAGCGGGTCGACATGGCCGGTTTCGGTGGTGCCGGCAATACCGAGCAGCCCCAGCGGCCGAATGTTGCGGTCGCACAGCTTACGATATTCCTCACGCAGCGCGCGCATGTCGATGCGATTATGATCGTCGGTATCGATAAGCACCAGATTGTCGCGGCCGATAGCCAGCAAGTCGGCAGCTTTGCCCAGGGAGTAGTGCGCCCGACGCGAAGCCAGAATCGCCAGGCCTTCACAGCCCAAATGCTGCAATGCCTTGAACAGCCCTTCCTGGGCGATTCCGCGGAACTCCCCGCTGGGGGCACAAAGACGATTACGCGCGACCCAGAAGGCGGTGGTATTGGCAATGGTGCCACCGGAGCAGAAGGCACCGAGAGCGTGGTCACTGTCGTGAATCCAGCGCTGGTAGAAGCTATTATCCTGCCGGTAAATCAGATTGTGCAACATAGCGAGAACCTGCCGTTCAAGGGGAGTGAAGGCTTTGGAGGTCTCCACCTTGACCAGGTTCTGATTAAGGGCGGTCATGATCCGCGACAACGGCAGCATAAAATACGGTAACGCCGAAGTCATATGGCCGACAAACCCCGGTGCGGCAGTGTGGACCGACTGGGCGACCAGCTTCTCTTTAACAAACTTTGTGTATTCGGAGACAAAGGTCGGATCTTCCGGGACAGCGGCGCAGGAAAAATCCTTCTCAATGTCCTCCAGGCTCCGTTCCAGAGCGACAATGTGTTTCTGCAGAAATTCCGCCACATTGCCGGTGATGGCCTGATCGATCTTACCGAGGGTCGAATCGGGCGCTTCCGGAACCGTGAAAATCCGGTAGAGCGTCTTCAGGTTGGCAAGGGCGGTCTCAGTCATCGCTCGGCACCAGGAAGCCGTTATCAATCAGTCGGGTCGATCCGAAATAAACCGCCATCAGCAACACGGAATCGCCATCGACCTGCTCCTGCTCGGCCAAACTGTACTGATGGCAGATTTTGAGGTAATCGATGCGCGCTTCGGGCTGGGCAATGATCCGCTGGCTCAGGTCCGCCAGGATAACGGCACTGGCTGATTCGCCCGCCGCCACCAGTTGCCGAGCTTCGGCCAGGCCTGCCGACAAAACCAAGGCCTGCCGACGCTGCTCCGCAGTTAAATAAACATTCCGCGAACTCATGGCCAGGCCATCGGTTTCCCGGAAAATTGGCATGCCGACAATGTCAACGGGCAGGTTCAAGTCCGCAGTCATCCGTCTGATCACCGCCAGTTGCTGAAAATCCTTATTTCCGAAGATGGCGACATGGGGCTGGATGATATTGAACAATTTGCTCACCACTGTGCAGACCCCGCGAAAATGCCCTGGTCGACTTGCTCCACACAGGGTCTCGGTCAAACCTTCAACCTGCACATAGCTGGCGTAGCCCTTGGGATACATTTCCGCCGCACTCGGCGCAAAAATCACGTCCACACCAGCGGTTGCAGCCAGCTCGCTGTCATGCTGCAGGTCGCGCGGGTAATCCTCGAAATCCTCACCCTGGCCGAACTGGGTCGGGTTGACGAAAATCGACAGTGCCAACAGGTCGCCACGCTTGCGCCCTTCCTGCAACAATGACAGGTGTCCCTGGTGCAAAAAGCCCATGGTCGGGACAAAGCTGATCCGCCGCCCGTCCTGCCGAGCCGCCCGGCTCCAGGACTGCATCTCTTGAACGGTTTGCAAAATCTCCATGAGAGCAAATCTTCCTTATTTAAATGAGTGCTCAGCGGTCGGGAACTGGCCGCTTTTGACGTCTTCGATATAGTGATGGATGCCCTTGCTGATGGTGTCGGCGATATCGGCATAGCGCTTGACGAATTTCGGTGAATATTTATCGCACAGACCAAGGATATCGTGAATCACCAGCACCTGACCATCACAAGCGGGACCGGCACCGATCCCAATGGTGGGAATGGTCAGGCTCTCGCTGACCTGGCGGGCCAGGTCGCGAGGGATGGCTTCCAGAACCACAGCACAGGCGCCGGCCGCTTCCACGGCCCGGGCATCTGCCATGATTTTACGGGCCTGCTCTTCCTCACGTCCCTGGACCCGGAACCCACCCATCCGGTGCACCGACTGCGGAGTCAGCCCGATATGGGCGACAACAGGGATATCGATATCGACAATGGCGCGGATGGTTTCCGCCATGGGTTCGCCCCCTTCCAACTTGACCGCATGGGCGCCGCCCTCCTTGATCAGGCGGCCGGCATTGCGGCGGGCATCAGGGATATCGATCTGATAGGTCATAAACGGCAGGTCAGCAACAATCAGGGCCTGCTCGCTGCCGCGCACAACGGCACGGGTATGATAAAGCATTTCTTCAAGGGTGACCGGCAGGGTGTTGTCGTAACCGGAAAAGACCGAACCGGCTGAATCCCCGACCAGAATCATATCAATCCCGGCAGCGTCCATCAGCCGGGCAAAGGGATAATCGTAAGCGGTCAGCACACTGATCTTTTCGCCACGTTGTTTCATTTCTGCCATATCAAGGATAGTCCTGCGTTTTTTCACGATAAATTCCTTTTCTAAAACAAAAAATGCCGTTCGCCGAAACGAAAGGCACACGCAGAGCGGACAAGACCCTGTGATCTATCTTTCAATACCTTCCGTCCCGGTCATTAACGATCCAGGCGGTATGTGTTTCGGAAGACATTCGCACATCGACTCCAGTTCCTGTACCGGGTCAGCTACCGTCTTCCGGGAAAAAACGATCCCGGTATAACACAGTCATAATCGACTGTCCAGATCTTTTGAAATTCCTGTCAAGAGCTCGCCAAGTTGCCGTCAAAGCAGCAAGAGAGCAAATATAACAATGTGTTATTTATGCTGATAGAAAAATAAAGACTCTCCCGCTCCGAAAAAGAGAACGGAACAAACAAAGGACAGCCGACTGATCGTGGCGGCATCCGTTGTCAAATTTCGTTTTAAACCTCTTTCCAGGCCAGGTCAACAAAGCTCGCAAAAAAGGCCTCAGGAGGCAGGCGATACTGCCGCCTGAGGCCGGGTTATACCTGTCGAAACATGAACAGGCTGTGAAAAAGCTCAGCTCAGCTGGTCAACAACCCTTCCAGGGTGCGCAACAACACCGTAAAGGGGTGGAAGGTGCCCGGGTCTTCTCCTAACAGACTCTGGCGCAGCTCTTCATATATCCTCATTTTCTGCCGCCTGATGCTGAAAAAAGTTTCCGGGGAGTCCGGCTGCTCAAGAGCAACCTGCTGGACAATCCGCACATTAACCGCCTGCAATGCGCTGAGCAGCGATTCGCGGGCACGCCGGTCCCAATGGTCCCGCACCGGCACCGAACCGATCAGCTCAAGCACCGCAGCACCTTTGACCTTATCATCGACCAACACCTTAATCCTGGCCAGCTGATCCAGCTTAAGACCCGAAGATTCGACCATGCAGAGCAAGGGCAGGAAGTCAACCAAAGAATCGAGGACCGCAAACCTGAAGGCCACATCCCGGGGCAAACCCTCTTCTTCAAGGCAAGTCTGCCGGTCCTGGCAGTCCTGCCATTTTTCACTGCTGAGGGTACTTGACAGCGCACCGGAATAATGGTCCAGCTGCTGACCGATTCGAGCCAGCTCCTGCTCACTGGTCGGGATCGGCATACCGTTGCTCAGTGCATAGCTGCAGAACGAGCTCAGCAGGCTCTCCAGCTGCAACAGCAGCTCATGTTGCCGCGCTGCCGGCATTTCATTGTCCAGACTATAAATAGCCTGGCGTAAATCGCGCCCTTTGAGAAGACTGTCGAAAATCAGGTAGGCATTGGCAACCTGCACCTGACTGCAACCGGTGATCCGGCTGGTGGTCTGGAGAAAGGTGCCCCCGGCCTGGTCGATAACCCGGTTGGTGAGCATGGTAGCAGTGATTTCCCTGGCCAAGGGATGGTTTGGCAGGACATCCCGGTAGCGGTCAACGACTTCCTGGGGAAAATACTCCAGCAGCAGATTATGGATAACACTGCTCTCCGGCAATTTGGAATCCAGAACCGACCGGAACAGGAACATTTTGCTGTACGCCAGCAACACCGACAACTCGGGCCGCAACAGCCGCCCGGGCTGCCGGGCGGAGACATCTTTCCGGCTCGGCAGAAACTCGCCGCGGCGATCGAGCAGGCCGGAACGGCCGAGCCGGTCGATCAGCTCAAGATACGGATCGACGTCTTGCTGACAACGGACCTGATCCAGGGACAACGCCAGGGTCTGGGTGTAGTTGTTGCGCAGCACGTCCTGGCAGACCGTCTCTTCGATTTCATCCAGCAGTTGATAGCCTTCCTGCAGATCCTTAACCTTGCCCTCGCTGCGCAGTTCCCGAAGCAGGATCTTGAGGTTGACTTCATGGTCGGAGGTGTCGACCCCGGCGGAGTTGTCAATCGCGTCGGTATTGATCCGCCCACCCTGCAGCGCATATTCGATCCGCCCAAGCTGGGTCAGACCGAGGTTGCCCCCCTCACCCACCACCTTGGCGCGCAATTCGACCGCATCGATCCGGACCGCATCGTTAGCACGGTCGCCAGCGTCTTCATTGGTTTCCGTCGTGGCTTTGACATAGGTGCCGATCCCGCCATTCCAGAGTAGGTCGATCTGGGCGGTGAGCAGCAGCTTGATCAGGCCGGGCACGTCAATACTACCCTGCCTGGTTCCCAAAAGCTGAGCCACCTGCGGAGAGAGCGGAATCTCCTTGAGCTGACGCGAGTAAACGCCGCCACCCTCGGAAATCAGCTCGCGATTGTAATCATCCCAGCTGGAACGCGGCAGATTGAACAATCGTTGCCGTTCCCGGAACGAGATCTCCGGGTCCGGATCCGGGTCGAGGAAAATATGCCGATGGTCGAATGCAGCCAACAGCTTGATTTTCCGTGACAGCAGCATACCGTTGCCGAACACGTCCCCACTCATATCGCCAATACCGATAACGGTAAAAGGCTCGCTCTGAATATCGTGCCCCATTTCCCGGAACGAGCGTTTGACGCTCTCCCAAGCCCCGCGGGCAGTGATACCAAGCTTTTTGTGATCATAACCGTGGGAACCGCCACTGGCAAAGGCATCACCGAGCCAGAAGTGATAAGACTCGCTGATCGCGTTGGCGGTATCGGAGAGCTGTGCCGTACCCTTGTCAGCGGCGACAACCAGATAGGGGTCCTCATCATCATAGGCGATGATCCCTTCCGGCCGCACCACCTGGTTGCCGACCCGGTTGTCGGCCAGGTCGAGCAGGCCCCGCATCAGGGTCCGGTAAGCATCCTTGACGTAGCCGGTCATGATGTCGCGATCCGGACTGCTCAGTTTGCTGACAAACCCGCCTTTGGAGCCTTCCGGGACGATGACGGCGTTCTTGGCCATCTGCGCCTTGACCAGACCGAGAACCTCGGTACGGAAATCATCCGGCCGGTCCGACCAGCGGATACCGCCGCGGGACACCTTGCTGCCGCGCAGATGGATCCCCTCCATGGTGGCGGAATGGACATAGACTTCGTAGAGGGGGCGTGGCGCGGGCATATCGATAACGCCTAGCGAATTGACCTTGAAGGACAGGAAATAATCATCCTGCTGGTAGCGCTGATAGAAATTGGTGCGGATGGTTGAATCCATCAGGTTGAAGAGGGTTCTGAGAATCCGGTCCTCGTTGGGATCGCTGACCTCTTCCAGGGCGGTCACCAGTTCCTGGCGGATAGGAGAGAGAACCTCGATTTCCCGCACCATGGGATCGGACCACTCCGCTGCCGGCTTGAAGCGCCCTTCAAAGTAACGATAAAGCAGCAGGGCGACCTTGGAGTTGTTGACCAGGGTGTCGGCGACCCGACGCTTGGTGAAAGGGCTGCCGAGTTGGAAATAATAATTGCGATAGCCGCGGAACACGTCAATTTCACGCCAGGACAGGCCGGTCAGCGGCAACAGCCGATGCAGGTAGTCGTTCTCCACCTCGCCCTTGCACAGTGCCGTGAGGGTGGCAATGAGCAGGTCCTTGATCGCCGTAAACGGCAGACACTTGTCTGAATCAAGGCGGATAGCGAAACTTTTGATATGCACCCGCTCGCTGCCGATCTCCAGATCAGAATCGATTTCATGCAACACATCCAGATTCAGATTCTGCAAAAACGGCATCAGCTCATTCAGATAGCTGCGCTTGAAACTGTAATACTGCAGCCGATAGTAATCATCCTGCTCATGAAAAGGTCCCCAGAGATCGAAGATATCCTTGCGCTCCCGGCACAGCAGTTCAATGTTGCGCACATCGCGGACCGCTAAGCGTGGGTGATTACGGGTTCGATAGTCCTGATGAAAGGCCTTGCTGTAACGATCCCAGATGGCAAAGGAATCGTCGGCGAATTGTTTTTCGAGCAGTTCCCGGAACTTCAGCTTCCAGGGCATGGCCAGTCGGGTCAGCCCCTGCTCCAGTTGGATGAGATCAACCTGAACCTGGTTCTGGGTCAACAGCAGATTAATATGCATGCTCAGGTAGTCCGAAGCCATGTGAATCAATCGGGATTCGACCCGCACTGCCTTGAAGTAACGGCGCACATAGGTTTCCATGCGCTCGATGTGTTCCGGCAGATAATATTCATTGGGCATGATCAGCAACAGGGTCAGTCCGTTTTCGGAGGCGCTCGGCGCAATCACCACCTTGACCCCGGCCTGGCGGTGCATCTGGGTGAAGGAACGCAGCATCCGCCGCAGTTCGTCATCCCCCATCAGGAACAGCTCAATTTTCGGGAAGCTGTTGATAATCTGCACGGTTTTCCGGTAATTGTGGCTGTCTCGATGGATTTTCAGCTGTTGCTGAACCGTTTCAATACGCCGTCGCAGGGCCGGGATCGAATAGCTGGTTTCATCGACGCTTTTCTGGGTGTAGAAACCCCAGAAGCAGTGTTCCCGAAAGGTTCCGTCGGCAAGCTCTTCACGAAAGCCCAGATAGGTCAGTCGCTCAAAGCGATGCAGCGGGCAATACAGGTCGGTTTTTTCCAGATCGACATCTTTGCCGTGGCCAAGCAACGGGAAGACCTTTTCCGCAGTCAGCGGAACAGGTGTCGTATCCTGATAAAAGGGGTTCTCGTAAAAATCGGTCAGGCCAAGCGCCCGGGAGCTGTCTTCTTTGAAAGCGTCGACTTGAGCTCCGGCCACATAGGTGAAGGTACGGCTGGCCACCGGGATGAAATTTTCTTCCTGTAGCCATTGATAAAGATCACGATAACGGTCCAACCCTTTGATATTATTCAGTGCCGCAAACTGGCGCAGCATGGCCGGACGATCCTGATAAATCTGCACCGTGGAAGCGATAACGGTGCGTACGGCATTTTCAAGTTTTTCGGTCAGGCGCGCCGGGAAGCGTTGCAGCTCGATCCAGACAAAGGATTCCCTGGGCAACTCGCTGTCCGCTTCAGCCAGACGTTCCAGCACCGGGCCTTTGCGATCAACGGAAAGGATCGGGTGACAAACCACCCGGAAATGAATTGAACGACGGTGAAGAAATTCCTGTAGAGAGAAGAAGATATGGTTGGCATCGGGAGAGTTGGCAAACAGGTAATAACGGCCCGGTTCCTGTTGCGGAACCATTTGGACCTTAACTCTGTCATCCCTTCGCTCCAGAAACTTACTCGCCTGAACAAGGTCCTGGACCAGTGTCTCCAGGCTTAGCTGGTTGAGGATGTTGGACGGAATCTCCTGGCGCAGGATGCGCGCCAGCTCGAGATTGAGGGACAGCATCCTGGTTTCACCCAGACGGTTCAGCTCCTGCTCGATATTCTCATCTTGAAACTGCTGCTCTCTCTGCTCTGACGTACGACCTTTGCGGGCCACAGTCACCTTCATGCTCGACTCCCTGTTTCATCATTGAATAAGGGGAAAAGATCAAGCCACGGACGGAATTACCCGCGGCGACGTTCGAATCATAGACCAGTGAAATAGGCTTATCAAGTCAGAGAGCAAATAAAATTTAAGAGCGGCTAAAAAAAGCGCGAGTCAGGGCGGAAAACTCCTCCAGGTGGAGAGTTTCGCCCCGTCTGCCGGGGTCAATTCCGGTTGTGTCCAGCGCGATGTCGATCTCCGCGGCCATAAAACCGGCCCCCTGCAGACTGTTGCGCAGGGTTTTGCGGCGCTGGGTAAACGCCCCCTTGACAACCTTCCGGAACAGACCCTCATCAACCGGGTCGACCCGCGGTGTAACACGACGCTGAAAATGGAGTACGATGGAATCGACTTTGGGTGGCGGGTTGAAGGCCCCGGGCCTGACCAGGGTGACATTGCGCAGGTCAAACCAGAGCTGACAGAGCACAGACAGGATACCGTAATCCTTGCTACCCGGCGCAGCCAGCAACCGTTCACCGACCTCACGCTGAAACATCAGCACCAGGCGTTCGAACAGATGGCGGTACTCCAGAATCCGAAACACCACCTGACTGGAAATATTGTAAGGCAGATTGGCCACCATGATATAAGGAGGCTGGTTGAACAGCTCTCCCCAGGGCAGCTTGAGGACATCCCCCCCGTGAACGATCAGACCGGGATCGCTGCGCTGGTTGAGACGTTCAATCAGGTCACGATCGATCTCCATGACTTCCACCTGTGCGGCCAGCGGCAACAGCCGGTCGGTCAGGACCCCAAGACCGGGGCCGATTTCCACCACCCGCTGACTGCCGTCAAGGGCGGCGGCGGTCATGATTTTGTCGATCACTCCCTGATCGTGCAGGAAATGCTGACCGAAACGCTTTTTAGTGCGATATTCCATGGTTATTCAGGTTTCTGGCGCCGGCGCGGCCAGCGTGGAATTTTCCATTGGCGCAGGCTGGGAATGAATCTGACGGTCAGTGAATAGCCGATGATGGACGCCGGTATGCCCAGCACCAGGCAACCAAGCAGTAACGGCTCGCCGACCTGAACACCCATTTTCCAACTCAGATCGGCACTGAAATCAGGCGAGCCGATGGATGGGTATCCGAGGAGAACGCGGCCGATTTCGTATTCAAGGCCGTAAATGAATGGGGCGGTCAGCGGATTGGTCACCCAGACCCCGATAAAAGTTGCAATCTTATTCTGCCGCAGCAGAAAAGCGAACAAGAGAGCAAGGATGATCTGCACCCCGAAGGTCGGTGTAAAACCGATGAACAGACCCAGGGCCATGCCGCGAGCGACGGCATCCGGTTCGGACTGGATGCGCGCCAGTCGAATCATATTCAATTTAAATTGTCTGAAGAAACCCCAGCGTCGCCACATAACTCAGAACAACCTCAACCCCGGACCTGTTCCAGCGGCCAGCTGGAAACAGCGTTCAGGTCAAGTCCGGAGCGCTGTCCGCGCGACAGGTAGTAATCCCCTGCCACCGCCAGCATGGCGGCATTATCGGCGCAAAGCCCGGGAGATGGAAAGATAGCTTCAAGACCCTTTTCGGCAGCCAAACGGGTCAGGGTCGCACGCAGACCTGAATTACAGGCAACCCCGCCAGCCACCACAATCCGGCACAACCCTTCCGCCCGCGCGGCACGGATGATCTTCCGGGTCAGGACATCGACCACCGCGGTTTGAAAGGCACAGGCAACCTGAGCGATATGTTGGTCATCCGGCCGGTTTTCAAGTCCGTGCAGATAATTCAATACCGCTGTCTTCATGCCGGAAAAGCTGAAATCGAAATTGTCTTTTTTAAGTAGCGGTCGCGGGAACACGATTCCCCCGTCATCCCCGGACTTGGCCAGGCGGTCAATAATCGGGCCGCCCGGATAACCGAGTCCGAGCATTTTAGCCACTTTGTCAAAAGCTTCCCCTGCAGCGTCATCAACAGTGCGGCCCAGCAAGCGGTAACGGCCGATTCCGTCGACCCGAAACAGATGGGTATGCCCGCCGGAAACCGCAGCGGCCAGAAAGGGGAATTCGACCTGCCGTTCAAGCTGAATGGCGAGGATATGACCCTCAATATGATGTACCCCGATCATGGGAACACCCAGGGCATAGGCATAGGCCTTGGCAAAGGACAGGCCGACCAGCAAAGCGCCGATCAGACCCGGCCCCCGGGTGGCCGCCACACCCTCAAGCTGGCCCGGTTTCACACCAGCATCCGCCAGCGCCTGAGCCACCAGGGGATTGATCACTTCGAGATGGCGGCGCGAGGCCAGTTCCGGAACAACTCCCCCGTACACCGCATGCAGATCAACCTGGGAGGATATCAGGTTGGAGAGCACCTCCGCGCCATTGCGGACAACTGCGACGGAGGTCTCGTCGCAGGAACTTTCAAGAGCCAGCAGCAACATGTTATTTCATCATTCCATTCATTCCATTACAGCAGATTCGCTGCCAGTTCGGCCAGGGCCGACCGCTCTCCCTTGCTTAAGGTCGTGTGTCCGGCAATATCATGCCCTTTCAGTCGTTCAACAGCATAAGTCAATCCGTTACTGGCCGAATCGACATAAGGATTGTCGATCTGGAAGGGGTCGCCGGTCAAAATAATTTTAGTCCCCTCCCCAGCCCGCGTGATAATGGTCTTGATCTCGTGGGGAGTCAGGTTTTGCGCTTCATCGACAATCATGTACTGCTTGGGGATCGACCGGCCGCGAATATAAGTCAGCGGCTCAATCTCCATCAAGCCCAGGTCGATAAGTTCGCGATAGCCGCGTTTTCTTTTGCCGGCTTCATCGTAGGAGGACAGCAACAATTCCACATTGTCAAAAATAGGCTGCATCCAGGGAGACAGTTTTTCTTCGATATCGCCAGGCAGAAAACCGAGATCGCGCCCCATGGGGAACACCGGGCGGGACACCAGCAGCCGATTATAAGCGCCTTCGTCGGCAGTTTTCAACAATCCTGCCGCAATAGCAAGCAAAGTTTTCCCGGTGCCAGCTTTTCCAACCAGTGAGACCAGCTGCACATCGTCATTCAGTAACAGATCGAAGGCGAACTGCTGTTCGCGGTTGCGGGCGTGAATCCCCCAAATTCCCTCTTTGGGAATTTTCAGCAACGGAACAATTTTCTTGCCGACGCTGTCGTAGCGGCCGATGGCGGTATGCGAGGGGTTGGTCTCATCAACCAGGGTTATCCCCTGATTGGAGTAAAACTCGCCGGTCACTGCCAGCGCCCCCTGCTCATAAAAAAGGTCAACCTGTTCGGCCGGCACCAGCTGTTCGGTCGTCCCCGTGTAAAGATCTTCCACCGGGATCTTGTCATTCTGATAATCTTCGGTGCGTAAACCGATGGTATCCGCCTTGATCCTTAGGTTGATGTCCTTGGTGACGAAGATCACCGGGCCGTTCGGAGAATTCTCCTGCAGATCCTTGGCCACCGCGATAATCCGGTTATCGCCACGATCAACGCGCAGCTCCGGCGGCAGTTTCTGCATCAGCTCTTCTTTATAGATCGCAACCCGCAGCACGCCGCCATTTTCCAGCGGAACCCCCTCTACCAGTTTGGCCTGGAGACGAAACTCATCGATCATCCGCGAGATGTGCCGGGCATTGCGGCCGGTTTCACTTTGATCTTTCTTAAACCGATCAATCTCTTCGATCACCGTCAGCGGCAGAATCACGTGATTGTCGGAAAACTTCAGAATAGCCTGGGGATCATGAAGCAGCACATTGGTATCAAGAACGTAATGTTTTTTCATAGTCGAATAATATCCTCTGGAAAGCCCGTCGGGACAGCTGGCCGAAACCGGTCAGAGCGACCCGGCGCAGCGGCTGATTCCGTCAATGGCCTTGATAAAGCGGGCGATATCATCTTCCCGGGTGAAGTAGCCGGGACTGACTCGGACACTCCCGGTGGGGAAAGTACCGATACTGCGGTGCGCATCCGGAGCACAATGCAGTCCAACCCGCACCGCGATCTGCTGCTGATCAAGCAAGTAACCGATCTCAGCCGGATCGCGACCGTCAATATTGAATGAAACCGCGGCTCCTCTCAAGGAAAAATCCTTGCTGCCATAAATTGTCAACCCGGGGCACTGCTCCAGACCACGGACCAATTGTTCAACCAGGGCCTGTTCATGGGCCCGAATCGTTGAAATCCCGGTTCGTTGAACGAACTCCAGCGCAGCGTGCAGTCCGGCCAAACCGGGCATATTGTAGGTCCCGCTTTCCAGTCGTTCCGGCAATTCGGCCGGCTGATGCACAGAATGAGAATTGGCGCCGGTGCCGCCGTAAAGCAGCGGGGTCAGTTCGATCCCTTCCCGTAAATAAAGAAAGCCGGTTCCCTGCGGTCCGAGCAGCCCTTTGTGACCGGGGGCGGCGAACAGGTCGATCTCGAGCGCGGCCAGGTCAATGGGAACCGCGCCGGCCGATTGCGAACCGTCAACCAGCAACAGGACACCATGTTCATGGCACCAACTTCCCAGCCCGACCAGATTCTGCAGCGTTCCAAAGACATTGGAGCAATGATTAATCACCAGCAACCGGGTCGGCTGTTCCAGACAAGCGCGGTACAGATCTTCCCTGGCAACAAGGCCGGTACAAGGATCAGCCGCAACCTTGACCACCTCAACATCTCGCTCCGTCAAGGCCTGCAAAGGCCGGGCAACGGCATTGTGCTCAACGCTACTGGTCACCACCCGGTCACCCGGTCGCAACAGCCCAAACAGGGCCTGATTGATAGCCATGGTCGCATTGAAGGTGAAGATGAAGCGGGCCGAATCAGGACAGTGAAACAGTTCCGCCAGCAACTCCCGGGTCGCAAAGACCAACTGATCGGCGGCCAGACTGGTCCGATGGGTCCCGCGACTGGCACTGCCGCCATGTCTTAACGCCAGGTCAACCGCGCGATAGACCTCTTCCGGTTTAGGGTGGCTGGTGGCAGCGTTATCGAGATAAAGCAGTTTTTGTTCAGACATTGGGTATGACTCTGTTCGGATGCCAAAACCTGCGTGGGTCTTGCTGATTTTCAGGAACGATTCGGTCACAGAAGTTAAGAACTGCGGCAGAATACTGAATATTCATTTGCACGACAAGCATAACTGCCTCTTTTCACCATTATTGTTGATTGCCGGACAAATGTCACCCCTGCACTCATTTTGCCAAATCCACCCGTCCGCCCGCGTTGCGGGGCTCTCGATAAAAGCTCCGATATTTAAATTTTCAAACTTGACAACCCCCATATGTAGTAGTCTATATTCTACCTGCACATCATATATAGTGTTTAAATCCTACTAATCCAGTTATTTATCAATACCTTACCAAGTATTTGCAGAAAGGAATCCTCGATGACACAAGCGAATGCGTCAGCCGGGCCGAAGTTGTCCCAGAATGCCATGACAGTTCTCACCAAACGCTACCTGAAGCGCGACAGTGAAGGGACACCCATCGAAACCCCGGAAGACATGTTCCGACGGGTCGCAAAAGCCATCAACGCTGCGGAAGTTGCGGTCAACGGTAAAAAGGCGGACCACGAAGAAGATTACTACCGGATGATGACCCAGCTCGACTTTCTTCCAAATTCCCCGACTCTGATGAACGCAGGCCGGGAACTGGGGCAGTTGTCCGCCTGTTTTGTCCTGCCGGTCGGCGATTCCATGGAAAGCATCTTCGAGGCCATTAAAAACACCGCCCTGATTCATAAAAGCGGCGGCGGCACCGGCTTCTCCTTTTCCCGTATCCGCCCGGCCAACGACGAAGTGCAGTCGACCAGCGGGGTGTCTTCAGGACCGATCTCCTTCATGCGGGTCTTCGACGCTGCCACTGAAACCATCAAACAAGGCGGTACCCGGCGTGGGGCCAACATGGGGATCCTGCGGGTCGACCACCCGGATATCATGGATTTCATCATGGCCAAACGCGACCAGACCATCCTAACCAACTTCAATATTTCGGTTGGCCTCACCGAGGCCTTTATGAAGGCGGTGGAAAAGGATCAGGATTACGACATCATCAACCCGCGCAACGGCAAGGTGATGAAAAAGCTCAACGCCGCCAAGGTCTTCAACCAGATCGTCGATATGGCCTGGACCAACGGTGAACCCGGCATTATCTTCCTTGACCGTCTCAATCGCGACAACCCGACTCCCCACGTCGGCGAAATCGAGAGCACCAATCCCTGCGGCGAGCAACCCCTGCTCCCCTATGAATCCTGCAACCTCGGTTCGCTGAACCTGACCAATATGATCAGCAACGGCGATGTCGACTGGAAAAAACTGGAGCAGACCGTCCGGTTGGCAACCCGGTTCCTTGACAACGTCATCGAAGCCAACAAATACCCGCTGCCGGAAATCGATGAAATGACCCGATCCAACCGTAAAATAGGTCTCGGCGTCATGGGTTGGGCCGACATGCTGATTCTCCTCGGCATCCCCTACAACAGCAAGGATGCCATCGCCCTAGGTGAAAAGGTCATGAAATTCATCAATGACAAATCCCATGAGGAGTCGATCCAGCTGGCAGCAGAACGCGGCGCCTTCCCCAACTTCAAAGGGAGTATTTTCGATAAAAAAGGCGCCGACAAGATTCGCAACGCCACCTGCACTACTATTGCGCCGACCGGTACCATCTCCATCATCGCCAACAGCTCCAGCGGCGTGGAGCCGCTGTTTGCAGTTTCCTATGTGCGTCAAGTGCTCGACAACAATCGCCTCATCGAAGTCCATCCGCTGTTTGAAAAGATCGCCCGCGAGCGCGGTTTCTACAGCGAAGAACTGATGCAGAAGATTGCTGAAAAAGGCACGGTTCAGGGGATGGATGCTGTTCCCGAGGATGTTCGCCGGGTCTTCGTCACCTCCCACGACATCACTCCTGCAGACCATGTTTTGATGCAGGCCGCGTTCCAGAAATACACCGACAACGCGGTCTCCAAAACGGTCAACTTCTGTCACGACGCCAGCCGTGAAGATGTCGCCACCGTGTACCGGATGGCCTACAAGGAAGGCTGCAAAGGGGTGACTATTTACCGTGATGGCTCCCGCGACATGCAGGTTTTGTCCGTCGCCAAAAAAGAAGAAGAAAAGAAAAACGAGGCGGTTATTCCGATGGAAAGCCGTAAAGCATCCCGCAAACGGGAGCGGCCGCGGGCGCTCACCGGCTCCACCTATCAGATGGAGACCGGCTGCGGTCCCCTCTATATCACCATCAACCAGGACCAGAACGGCCTCTTCGAGCTGTTTACCACCATGGGCAAAGCCGGCGGCTGTGCAGCGTCCCAATGTGAAGCCATCGGGCGGTTGGTCTCGCTGGCTTGGCGTAGCGGGGTGCAGGCCCGTCAGGCGGTCAAACAGCTGATCGGGATCACCTGCCACAAACCGGCCGGGTTCGGTGACAACCGCATCACGTCCTGCGCTGACGCGGTGGCCAAAGCCATTGAGCTGCACATGCTCAATGATGAAGAGAGCCCGACCCGCTTCGTTAATAACGGCGGCGCCTGCCCGGAATGTGGCGGCCCGATCGAACATGAAGGCGGCTGCTGCGTCTGCCACGCCTGCGGCTATTCCGAGTGCGCCTGAGCTAACAGCACAGGTCAGCACATTTTCAGGGGGCAGCGTCCGCTTCGCTGCCCCCTGATTTTTTATTTGCCTGGCAGGGTGTTGAAAAACGTTTTCGAGGCAGCAAGGACAAGGAAAAATTGCCGAAGAAGCGCAGTTTACATCCAGTAAATGAGGATTTTGAGGCTATTTTTAACGCAGTAATTGCAACGCAGATAATTTTTCAACACCTTGCTATAGCAACCCCGTTGGAAGGAAACCTATAATGGACACAACGATCCCCCCCTGCCCGGAATGTCGCTCGGAATACGGCTATGCTGATCGCGACCTGTTGATCTGCCCCGAATGCGGCCACGAATGGCTCGCGATCAAGCAGACGGATACTCAAGACAGCCCCCAGTTTAAAGATGCCAATGGCAACATCCTGGTCGACGGGGACACGGTCACCGTAATCAAGGATCTCAAGGTCAAAGGGAGTTCCACCGTGGTCAAAGTCGGCACCAAAGTCCGGAATATTCGCCTGACCGAGGGGGATCACGATATCGACTGCAAAATCGACGGGATCGGGGCGATGAAACTGAAATCGGAATTTGTTAAAAAGGTATAACGCCGATGTGCGATCGTCCGGAAGATAAGCCACAGACCGATGACGCCGCCTGGGAAGATCTTTGTCATCAATGCGGGGAATGCTGTTTCGAAAAAACCATCAATTCCCGCGGGAAGATCCTTACCACCGCCATCCCCTGTCGATTTCTGGATATTCACACCCGCCGCTGTCGCATTTATCCCGACCGCTTCAAACATGAAGAGGACTGCATCAAGTTAACCCCGGAGAATGTCGCTGAGCTTGATTGGTTACCGGAAGGGTGTGCGTACCGGAATCTTTCGGATAAATAAATATCCAATTCCACTATTTCAGATAGATAGGAAATATCCTCAAAAGCGCCACTTAAAGAATTGAGCCTGGCCACCCCCATCCCGACCTTCCCCCATCAAGGGGGAAGGGGCACAACACTGCCATAGTCAATAACGGCTTGATGATGTTGGATTTTGGGCGAGTACGGAACAAAATTCCGTCAAGCCAGCGACTCTTCCAATTCCGCAGCCCCTCTGTCCGCCAGTACGTGAAGCAAAGCTTCTCGTCGGGCGCATTCGACGACGCCGCGGTCAGTCGCGGCCATGCTCCGTGATTAAATGCCACGGTGACCAACCCTGCCCAAGAATCAACGACCAACGAGCAGCTATCCCGCACCTGGAGTAAACGAAACTCCCGAGCATTCTAAAGGCCATTTTTTTTCCATCTTTTTGTTGGCCTGGACAAAAAGATGGTCAGCGGCGGGGCCGAGACCCTGCGACTTTGACTTTGATTTCAAGAATTTGAAGATCTTCGGCATAAACGGTCACAGTGCGGTAAGGTCGATCTCACCCCCATCCCGACCTTCCCCCATCAAGGGGGAAGGGGCACAACACTGCCATAGTCAATAACGGCTTGATGATGTTGGATTTTGGGCGAGTACGGAACAAAATTCCGTCAAGCCAGCGACTCTTCCAATTCCGCAGCCCCTCTGTCCGCCAGTACGTGAAGCAAAGCTTCTCGTCGGGCGCATTCGACGACGGTCAGGCCAGTTGCGGCCATGCTCCGTGATTAAATGCAACGGTGACCAACCCTGCCCAACTATCAGCGACCAACGAGCAGCTATCCCGCACCTGGAGTAAACGAAACTCCCGAGCAGCCAAAAGGCCATTTTTTTCCATCTTTTTGTTGGCCTGGACAAAAAGATGGTCGGCGGCGGGGCCGAGACCCCGCGACTTTGGCTTTGATTTCAAGAATTTGAAGATTTTCGGCATAAACGGTCACAGTGCGGTAAGGTTGGTCTCCCCCTCATCCCGACCTTCCCCCATCAAGAGGGAAGGAGCATGACACTGTCATAGTCAATAAATAGTTGGCAATGTTGGATTTTAGATGAGTAAGGAGCGAAATTTCATCAAATCTGGCAGGTCACACCCCGGCAAACGGATAGCCCCTGTTACTTGTACATCGCCGGCGCCTTAATCCCCGGTACGATTTTCTTTTTGTTCTGCTCCAGCGGCCGATAAACAAACTCCCACTCCAGATACGTCTGCTTACCGACAAAATCCTTATCCTGGTCACTGAAACCATCTTGCTTAAAAGGTTTTTTCAAGGACGTGGAACGAACCCCCATAATTCCTCCGCCTGGGGCTTGAATAATATCCCAGTCCGCTCCGGTCATGGGATCAGGATAGGAACGACGCAAATGCCGGGTCGGTTCCAGAAAGCGTGGGTCCAGCAACAGATCCGTCAATTCCGGCGGATACTTTTTCAGGACCTTGCCGGTTTTCTGGACAGCGTCATAATAATGACCGATGGCCTTGCGGATCTGCCCCCCTTTCCAAAGCAGATCCTCCTCTTTGCTTCTCTGCACGATCGTTTGCCAGCTTGACCCGGCAATCCCCGTCAACAGGCCCACCAGCGTCACAATGACCAGCAGCATCAGCAAAACAGCGCCGCGCTGATTCGACAATGCAGATTTCATCCTGTTCGTTTCAACCTGCTTCATCTCAATACGTACCTGGTCTGTCACCAATCCTGATAAGGGGTATCATTCAACCCGATCAGATCGCTTCCGCTACGGACATCAAAACAGCCTCCCTCAGCCACTGCACCAGATTCTCCCGGTTCCGGGGCAACGCATTTCCAACTGTCTTCAGTTCGGGTAAACGGATCGCGGGGAATTCCCCGCAGGTATTTGTTTTCCACGAGTTGATCCAAACTGTCCGGGTAGCGGGCATGGTCGGAAAAGTAAGCATCAATAGCACGCCGCATCTGAAACAGGTCCTCTGCCAGCACGGTTTCCTGCGCTTTGATCTGGCTTCGTTTATAGCTGGGAACCGCAATCGTCGCCAGGACCGCCATGATCAGCATGACAGCCAGCAGTTCGAACAGGGTAAACCCCCGTTGATTCTTGAGAATTGAGCAGCGTAATTCAGTCATTCACCAGTCCCTGTAATAGGTTCCATCAAGAGCGATCTCATCACTCTGGCTATAGACATCATAAACATCCTCCCCCCCCCAGACTGAAGAGTCGGCTTCATCAGTATAGGAACGCAGGCCCCAGCCTTCCTGGTCGGTATCAAACGGATCCCGGGGAATTCTGCGCAAGTACTTTCGGGGATATTGATACAACCCCCCCCAGTCATTTCCGGTCAACAGAGTTTCCAGTTCCGCCGGATAACCCGATTCGCCAACCGTCACAAAGATCTTTTTCTCATTGGCGGCCTTATCATAATCGGTTTTATATTCGTCCAGCGCGGAACGAATCTCGCGCAAAGCCCGGCGGAGTTCCAGTTCCTTGGTTCTCTTGACTGTGACCTCCGCCATCGGCAGAACTGCAGTGGCCAAAACGGCCAGGATCGCTAATGCAATCAGCATCTCGATCAAAGTGAGTCCGGCTGATTGTTGTAAACGTCTGAGCATTCGGGCAATAGCCTTTAATTTACGATCGTCAGGTAATAGCCAGCAACGTTCGGGCTCAGTTCCTGCCCCCGGCTATTGCTCATTTGCAGTACAGCAGGAACAAGCTGTGTTTTCCCTGGCGCAAGCGCTTTCAATTTTAAGGACAACAGCTGCCCTCTGCCGGAGACTGTCGGACCAGCTGTTTTTTCCAGAGCAACAAGTCCTTGCTGTGGGTCAACGGAGACCGAAACCAACGCGTCATCAAGGGTCCGAAACAGAGATCCCGGACTGGCATCAACCAATTCAAACAGGGCTGGATCATAACTCAGGTGCAGAGTCAGATCAGCCAGATCATCCGTGGTTCTGATCTCCAGACCGGCATTCACCACATCACCGACAGCCAAAGCGGGCGGCCCCAGCAAAAAAACCTGCGCTGCGGCCGGAGGGGCAATAATCGCTCCTTCTGCAGGGATATTCTCTTCTATCAACGGCTCAGGTACAGCCATGGCTGGTGGCGGCGGCTCCGGGATATTCATCGCATCCGGTGCTGGTGCTGGTGCTGGTGCTGGTGCTGGTGCTGGTGCTGGTGCTGGTGCTGGTGCTGGTGCTGGTGCTGGTGCTGGTGCTGGTAAAGAGGGTTGCTCGGGTGACGGAGTTGTCAAGCCCTCGGGCGCAGCCGCTGTGCCCTCCTGGATACCCCCTTGCCCGTTGGCATATTCGTCAGCAAAGGTTCCAAAGTTACGTCCGAATTTCAGGTCATCCTCTCCGCCCGACCAGATGCTGGCCGTGTCCCCTTGGGGGACCGAAACAAACTTCACAATGTGCGGGGTAATGGAGAGCAGAATCTCCCGCTTGATTTTGCTGTGATCGGTCCCGTTAAAAATTTCCCCGACCACCGGAATATCCCCCAGCAAGGGGATTTTGTTTTTGGTCGATGAATTATCATTCCTGATCAGGCCGCCAATGATGGTCTGTTCACCGTCGCGCAGGGTTAAAGTGGTGTCGGCATTGGTCGAGGAGATGGTGATAACGGCCGTGCCGTTGGTGGTCTTCTCCCGCCCGGAGACGTTGCTGACTTCCAGCCCCAACTTGGTGACAATCGTCTTGTCCAGTTGGATGGTCGGTTCAACATCCAGTTTGACGCCGACATCAATGTATTGGACATTTTCCGAGGTCAGCGTGTCGTTAATGGTCACCGTGATCACCGGCTCCCGGCTGCCGACATGCACCTTGGCCTTCTCCCGGTTTCTGACCCTGATTTTTGGGTTGGCCAGGACTTCAGCATTGACCAGGGTTTTCAGGAAACGGAACGCCGCGGTCGGGATGGAATAAAATGGATCGAGGTTTTTGGTGAAGTCAACCAGGTTCGCGGTACTGCCCCCGGCCGACAGTCCTGCATCGGCGATCTTACCACTGTTCTCCACGCTCAGTCCCGCGCCGATGGAATAGTTGCTCAGTTTCAGACCGAGTTCGCGAGTGTCGCTGTGGTTGACTTCAAGCAGTTCCAGATCAAAGACGACTTCGGAGCTACCCCGGTCATTGGCTTCGATCATTTTCTGGGCCAGCTTGATGACATCGGGCTGGTCGCGAATGACAATGGCGTTCAGCTCTTCCTGGACATAGATTTTTCTGACCTGCAGCATGGTTCGCAGCAGGTTGACCGCCTTTTTGGCATCAATATGGGACAGGTAAAAGGTCTGGATAATCTGATCTTCAAACTGTTTTTGCTTATCCCTGGTTTTTGGAAACAAAATAATGGTTTTGCTGTTGAGAATCTTTTTGTCGAGCTTGTTCATCCGCAACAATAATTCCAGGGCCTGGGCAAAGGTGGCCTGCTCCAGGAACAGCGTGGTCTTGTCGTTACGAATATCTTCATCAAGAATGAAATTGATGCCGGACAGCCGGGTCAGGATATCGAACACATCCGGAAGCTTGGTGTCGCGAAAGTTCAGGTTAATCGGCTGGGTTGACTTGACCTCCAGTTGAACCCCGTCTACCAAGGCGAACTGACTCTGTTTGATTTTTTGTTGAATCTTGAGTGCGGGTTGATAGTCCGGTACCAGGGAAAGGGCCTGATTGACCGCTTCGCGGGCCTGGTCCAGGCGGCTGTTCTGAAGCAAGGTTTCGGCCTCATCAACCAGCTCCCGGGCCTGGAGATAAGCGTTTGCGGTTTGCAGGCCGTCCGTCGCAGCAAACAGAGACTTGTCCAGTTCGGCAGCTAACTGATATTCACGGATGGCGTCACGATAGTGCTGATGAGCGAAAAAATCATCGCCGCTTTTCTTGTGCTCCAGCGCCGCCCGGTTGCGGGCCTGATTCAATTTGAGCCTGAACTGAGGCTCGCCCGGATTTTTCTCGACCGCGGTAAGCAGTTCGGCCACGGCCTGATCATAATTCTCCTGTTCAAAAGCCTGCGCTCCCCGGTTGAAAGATTTCTGCCCGGCCACACAACCGGCAAGCAGGAAAGACAGCAGTAAAACCGGAAGAATTAATCGGAACCTCCCGTAGTATTGTCTGTTCAAGGTCATAAGCTCTCCATAACGCAAAAAGCACGACGGCAATCAATCTTCATCAATTCATCGCTCCGCCCGGCACCAGCATGATCCCCGGTTGATTGGTTTGTTCTGGCTGAGAAGGAGCCGCAGGTGGCTCCTGTGCAGCGGGTTGTCCCGGCGGCTGAGTCGGTCGCCGGGGGTCGACTTCCGGGTCAGCGGGGGCTTCAAAACCCGGCCGACCTGATTGAAATTTGACATTGGGAATCCGCTGCGATTTGGCTTCTCCCAAAGCCAGCACCTGGGTCTGGCCGGTCGACAACCGCTTCAAAGTAATTTTTTTGCCATCGATGGCTTCAACCTGCAATTCCGGACCAAACGTTTCGCCGGGGCTGACCAGGAAAATCTTATCGTCCCGATCCGCCAGGAACACGGTAAAATCATTCCCCTTTTTTAAAAACCCCAGAACCTTGAGCGCCGGGAAAGGATCAGGCAAAACCGGCTGGATCGGCCGGGTGATCACTTGCGGCGGCGGTGGAGTCATCCGTGGCGGTGGCGGGCGGTGAACCACAGGTTTCGGCGTGACGGGTTTCGGCGGCAGATAAAGGGGGCCGAACAGATTTTTCTGCGGTGGCTGATAAGCCGGAGCGGGCGAATGCTTAAAATTAAGGTCAGCAACCGCGGGGGGAACGGTCAGGCCCTGCCCGGGCTTCCCAGGAGCAGCAGGCCTGTCCGCCCGCTTGCCGCTGCTCGCGATGCTGCGCTGCCTGGGCGTTGCCCACCAGGCGTAAAGGATTGCTGCCGCCAAGAGCAGCACCAGAAGCGTCAGTATCCGGGCCCGGCTCATGTCGCTTCCTCCCTGAAATACGTGGCCAATTGAATTCGCAAACTGACTGTATCCTCGCCCCGCCCGGCCCCTTCCCGACCGGACAGAGAGATGTTTTCAATAATCAGGATGCGGTCGGTATTCTCGAGCAAATAAAGGAATTTTTTGACATCGCCATAGTCACCATCGACGGAGAAGCTCAAACCATAACGGATATCGCCAATGGCCTCGTCCCCTTCGGGCCGATAACTGATCTGATGAATCATCAGACCGGATTGATCGGCCCAGGAAAACAGCTCGCCGACAAACAGGGAAAACTGGTTAATCGCCGGAATCAGTTCCTGAAAACGCTGCAGGTTACTCTTGAGCTGTTCCGCGGTGGAGACCGGAACGCCACTACGGGCGAATTCAAGCTGACGCTCACGGACTTCCTTCTGCAGGCGCAGCTGTTCATCCTGCAGCTCACTCAGCCGCGGAGCGACAGACCAGCCGTGGACCGCTCCCAGGGCGCAGATCACCAGCAGCAAAGCGCCGACACAGATCACCTGACCACGCCGTTGCTCCCAGACCGTTTGCAAGAGGGAAAATTTCTGCTGCATCAGAACACCCCCGCCAGATTGATGGAGAAACTCAATGCGGTCCGCTTGCCGCCCCGCCCGTCATCGACCTGGACTTCGCCCTGATTGATCAGGTAGGCATGTTGAAAATCCGCGCCATGGAGGTTATCCAAAAGAGCCTGCAAGCGGGACAGATCCTTGGCCACCCCGGTCAGCACCAGGGAGTTTTTCTCATAATCGGGATTAAAACTGCGCAGGCTGATGCCCGTGGGCAGCAGGTGTTCCATCCGGTCAAACAACAGGGTCCAGCGAAACGCATCCTGTTGCAACAGGATTGCGGCGCGATCATAAGCGGTCTGCTGCTGGGCCAGCCCCGCGGCGCTCTGCTGTTCCGGCCGTTTTCCGGTCAGCTGTTCCTGCAACGCCTGCAGATGGGATCGATAGTCCCGCTCCTGTTGCCGTGCAGCGAGGAAAGAACTGACCTGCCAGGTGATAATGCCGGACAGCAACAGCACCAGGACCCAGAAAATCAGTTGGGAAAGACGCCGATTCAGGTATCTGCGGCTGGCCAGATTGATCGTCAACTGCATTCAGGCGCCTCCTTTCATCATCCGCTCAGCCGCTCCCAACGCGGCCACCATTCCACTGGTGCGCTCCGCTGAGAGATGATTGCCGAAACCGTTCTGCAACTTGCTGACCGGTGAGATCAGCAGTTGTACGCTCTGCTCGAACACATCATCCACCGCGTCGAACAGCTCGCCTTGCTTGTCCCAATCCGTATGCAGGTACACCGGCAATCTGCCGAACCCGGTAAAATGGCTGCGGCAAGCCACCAGCGATCGATTCAGTTCCCGGCAGACCCCGGCCGGATCGATGTCAACGCTGCGACAGCGGCAAAAGCTGAGAACCCGATCGAAAAACACCTGTAGACTGAGCTGGGAACCGTCAACTCCGATCAGGATAAAGTCCTGCCCCAGATCAATTTTGGAGCGATAGGCGTTATACAGGCTGAGGGAATGAAAATCGATCACGGTTGCGGCATAGCCGGCCCGGGCAAACAGGTCTTCGTACTGGGCAAGAACGGCGCGTGAAATCACCGCGACCAATACTTTTTTCAGTCCCGGTTCACGTTCGTCCATGACCTGAAAATCGAGGGCGAACTGTTGGGCCTTCCCCGGCAAGGAATCCTTCAACTGCCAACGCAGCACTTCCACCCCTTCGGCGCGGCTGTTGAAAGGGGTTTCCACGTCGACCAGGAATAATTGCCCGGCCCGGTCCGGCAGCGCAACGGAAACTCTTTCATTGCGGCCGGTCAGCGGGGCGAGGGTTGTCTTCAACGTTGTGCAGAAGCCGTCTTCGTCATGGATATTCAGCTGGTTGAAATGGGCCGACAGAACCTGGCCTGCAAATGCTTCCTGCTGAGCGCCAGCCAGGGCCAATTGATGGCCACGCCGTTGAATGGCCATAGCACGCAACCCTTGCTCGCGGATATCCAAACCGATATATGTACGACGCAGCATGGCCTCTACCCTTCTGCAAAAGTGACGCGGTCGATTTCCTTAAAGGTGGTTTCGCCCCGTAAAACCTTTTCCAGCGCGGCCTGACGCAGGAAGATGGTGCCGTTCTGCAGCGCTCTTTTCTTCAGCTCCGAGATCGGGCTTTTGGCGGCAATCAACTCGCGCATGTCATCATTCATCTCCAGCAGTTCGACAATGGCGCTGCGCCCGGAAAAACCGAGCCCGCCACACTCTTTACAGCCGGGCGCTTCATAAAAATTGGCGCGGGCGCATTGTTCTTCGCTCAACCCATAAGACGCCAGAAGATCACGCTCATAGGTGACCGGGGTTTTGCAGTGCCGGCAGAGGACCCGGACCAGCCGTTGCGCCATGACACAGTTGAGACAGGAGACGAAATTATAGGGATCGATCCCCATATGCAGGAAACGCCCGAGCACATCGAAAACATTGTTGGCATGGACCGTGGTGAACACCAGGTGCCCGGTTAACGCCGACTGGACGGCAATCTGCGCGGTCTCCGGGTCACGGATCTCCCCGACCATGATCTTGTCCGGGTCGTGACGCAGGATCGAACGCAAGCCGCGGGCAAAGGTCAGGCCCTTTTTCTCGTTGACAGGAACCTGAACCACCCCCTTGACCTGGTATTCAACCGGATCCTCGATGGTGACGATCTTTTCTTCCGTGGAATTGATTTCCGACAAGGCCGCATAGAGGGTGGTGGTTTTGCCGCTACCGGTCGGCCCGGTCACCAGCACCATGCCGTAAGGCTCGCGAATCCGGGCCCGCATTCGCGCCATTTCCCGCTCGGCAAAGCCCAGCGATTCGAAGGTCAGGCCCTTCATGTCAGCCGCAATCGATTCTTTGTCCAAAATCCGGATGACCGCATCTTCACCGTAACTGGTCGGCATGATCGAAACCCGGAAATCGATGGATTTATCACCCAGCCGGACCTTGAAGCGTCCGTCCTGCGGAATGCGCCGCTCGGAGATGTCGAGTTCGCTCATGACCTTGATCCGCGAAATAATCGGGCTTTGAAAGCGGCTGTCGATGGTCTCCGTCGCCTGGTAAAGCACCCCGTCGACCCGGTATTTGATCACCACCCCGTCACTGGTCGCCTCAATATGGATATCGCTGGCGCGCTTTTTCAGGGCATCGAACAGGGTCGAATCGATCAGCCGAATAATCGGACTGGTATCAGCGGTGAGTTTGTCAATGGAGAGAACTTCATCCCCTTTTTCGGTCTCTTTGATCAGCTGCAGCTTGAAATCTTCCGAGGCCTCCCGCAGCACCCGCTGGGAACCGGCTCCGCGTTCGATCAGCCGTTCGATCTGACTTTGCGCGGCGATTTTAATCTCGAGACGGCAACCCAGCTGCAACTCCAGCTTATCCAGCACGGCAATGTCGGTCGGGTCGGCAACGGCCACCACCAGGGTATTCTCATGCCGGTCCAAGGGAACCAGGTTGTACTTGATGGAGAGATCGGAAGGTAAAGAGGCCACCAGCTCAGGATCAAGCGCCACATCTTTCAGATCAATAAAATCATACTGAAAACGCTCGGCCAGGCCCTGTGCCAATTCAATATCGGTAAACATCCCGGTCTCAACGCCGATCGTTCCAAAACGCTGTCCGGTCTGGCTTTGTTTTTCCAGAAGCAGATCGATTTCCGCAGGAGCAATCGCCCCCATATCTGCCAGGATGCGTCCAATCTGTCTGTTCTGAAACACCATAGCGGTCCTTTAGCAGATAGCTGCATAAGTCCAGCCAGGGACTCATGCAATCAACAATCGGGAAGATGACACTTTACCGATCTCAAAAATAGTCAATGAATTAAAGCTCTAAGTGCCCTCTCTTGGACCCTGCGACTGTCTGCTGCAACAGTTGCTGCTTAAGCGACGGTCCCGGCCAACTGGAAAATCGGGACGTACATCGCCACAATAATGAATGCGATCAGCAGCCCCATCACCATCATCAGCACCGGCTCAATCATCGTGGTCAGTCGGTTCAAACGGGCTTCGACAGCGGCTTCGTAATAATCCGCGATATCACTCAGCATTTCAGTCAGCGATCCGGAGGTTTCTCCGACATTGACCATGCGTAACGCCAAAGCGGGGAAGTAACCGGTCCGCCCCAACGCGTCAGACAACGCAGACCCCTCTTCAACCCGCTGAATCGCCTGGATCATGCCTTGTTCAAGGCGCAGGTTGTTCAGGGTTCCCCGCGCCATTTTCATGGCTTCGACCAGCGGGGTTCCACTGTTTAAAATGGTTCCCAGGGTCCGGGCAAAACTGGATAAGGCATAATCAATGGCCAGCCGACCAAAGAAAGGGATCTTCAACAACAGCCCGTCAATCCGCAGGCGTCCCTGGGACGTTCTTAATATCGGTTTACACAGCACTATGGCCAGAACCACAGCACCGATCACCAGATACCAATAGCGCCCGACAATATCTGAAACAAGAATCAGAATCTGCGTGATCAGCGGGAGTTGCACATTGGCGTCTGCATAAATCTGGCTGAAACGCGGGACCACGTAGAGCATCAGAAAAATCACCACCACAATGGCGGCGGTGGTCAGTAGCAAGGGGTAGAACGAGGCGCTGCGGACTTTGGCACGAATGGCCTCGACCCGCTTTTGATAGGCCAGAAAGCGCGCCAGGGTTTCCGGAAGATCGCCGGTTTTTTCTCCGGCTTTCAGCGCCGCAATGTAAAGAGGCGAAAAGGAACGGGGATGCTTGGCAAAAGCTTCCGAGAGGGAGCTGCCGCCGCGGATGTCTTCCCTGATTTCAGCGATGACATCACGAAACGGGCCTGCCTCCATCTGCTCAAGCTGGGTGTCAAAGATTTTCAGGACCGATAACCCGGAGCGCAGCAGCACCAGCAGTTCCTGGTTGAAGCTCAAAAACTGCCGACCGCTCAGCCGCACCGCCCTGCCCTTTCCTCCATCGAGAAAGGACAAATAATGTCGGCGAATCAAAAAAACGTGAAAGCCCTGGTCCTCAAGATTCTCTTTCAGCTGAAAACGAGATCCCGACTCATAGACCTTCTCGACAATACGTCCGTCGACGGTTCCTATTTTACATTGATAAGTGGGCATGATTACTCTGATTCCGGCATAAGTCGATCCAGCATACTCACTCGAAAAAAACATCAATAACGCTGTTTTATATTATTGCTGCGATATCTGTGAAAGTCAAAAGCTATTATCAATTTCGATCCAATCAGCATCTTTCATCAGCTAAATAAATAGAAGGCTGTTAAAAAAACAGGCTACTGAGTCCATGGATAGTCATTTTCAATAGCCTGATAGTTATAAACGCGGGACAACCAGCATCAGGAACCAGTCTGTAGACTGATAAGACACCTGAATATGCCAAACGCAGATTAAGGCTCAAGAATTGTCACCTGATTGCGCCCGTTTCTTTTGGACATGTAAAGTGCCCGATCCGCGGTATGAATCAGCTGCTCTTTACTGACCTGAGGGCGGTCAAGGGTCCAGCAGGCCCCGCCGATACTGATCGTCACTCTGAGTTCAACACCTTCGGAAACAGTAGCGATGCCTTCGACGCTGCGCCGCAACCGCTCGGCAAACACCCGCATGCCGGCCTGATTGGTGTGAGGGAGAACGACGGCAAATTCCTCACCACCATAGCGGGCGACGACATCCGTCGGCCGAACGGCGCACTGCACTGCTTTTGAAATATTCATCAACACCAGGTCACCGGCCGGGTGACCAAAATTATCATTCACATCTTTAAACTTATCGATATCAAACAGGAGCAGACCGACGGAAGATTGATAGCGCAAAGACCGGGCCAGTTCCTGCTCAAAAATTTCCTGGAAATAGCGATGATTATAGAGGCCGGTCAGGCTGTCGCGAAAAACAAGCTCCTTCAAGCGCGCCACCGCTTCGCGAAGTTCATTGGCAAGGTTCTGGGCATTTTCCTTGGCTTCTTTAAGCTCCAGCACCACCTGTTCATAAGACAGGTTGAGTCGGCTCAATTCTTCGTTGGCTTCCTGCAGCATCTGCGAATAGGGCTTGATCTCTCCAGGATCCAGATCGAAAGCCTCGAGGAACTCCACACTTTTGGTTGCAACATCGTCAACCAGATCACGGACTTGGTCAGGTCTGAAGCGAAAAGTTCTAAACAACTCGTGTTGCAGATGACGAACCTTCTCAGCGCTGTTGATCTCACTGTAAATTGACGCCAATTGGTCGGCAATTCTCAGAATCTGTGCGGTTTGCACATATGAATCTGGAGCAGCGACAGATTCGTGGTGAAACTTTAAAGGTTCGGAGATCCGGTCGGGCACCCCCCAGGCTTTCAACAGTGCAGCACCGACTTGTTGGTGGTCGAAGCCGAATTTAGCCTTTTCCAGATCCCGCAAAGTCCTTTCCAACAACATCCGTTCTTCCAACAGGCCGCTATATTCGCTGCCCTTTCCCAAAAACAGGATCAGAACTCCGATATCCTGGAGCAGAGCGGTGACAAAAATATCGTGATTGTCGTGTTTGAGCAGTTTGCATAGGAGTTCGGCAGCAACCGCCGTGGTGACTGATCGTCTCCAGAAGTAATCAAAATCGAATTGCCCGCTCTCCGTTCCACGCAGGTCTTTGGCAATGACAAAAGATAAAGCGATATTTTTTACGACATTGGTCCCCAGAATACTCACCGCCCGCTCGATGGTAGAAATCTCATAGGGCATCGAATACAAGCCGGAATTTGCCGCGCGCAACATCTTGAGCGTCAGGGCCGGATCCGCAGCGATAATCTGGGTCAAATCCTGCAGCGAAGCGGCTTCATCCTGCACAGTATTCAGGATCTGCACAGCAATAGTCGGTGGTGAAGGGAGCTTGATCTGCTCCTCAATAAGGCGGTCAACGTCATTGTTGCTCGCAAGTCTGGAATCCATGCAACAAACCTCCGGCCAGTTCGCATACAATAAATACAAATCTTAACATATCTGAAATGATTTCCATGGTCTTCGTTTTTACTGCTCAGTTCAAGGAATAAAATCTGGATATGCCAATAAAGTGGTTATTGGTTTTGTTTTGGGTGAGAAATACAAAATATTTACTGGTCGATAAAAAGAGGCTTTTCGGTTTCTCTCGTTGAGCAACGAGTTGTTTCGGTTCAGTAGAAAAAACTCCAAATCAAAGTCAAGGTCGCGGGGGCTCGGCCCCGCACGCCGCCCACCTTTTTGTCCAGGCCAACAAAAAGATGGCAAAAAATGGCCTTTTGATTGCTCGGGAGTTTCGTTTGTTTCGGGAGCAATATCGCTACGCGCTGGTCGCTGATAGTTGGGCAGGGTTGGTCACCGCTGCATTTAATCACGAAGTATGGCCGCTACTAACCATAACGTCGTCGAATGCGCCTGAACGAAAAGCTTCGCTTCTCGTATTGGCGGACGGAGGGGCTGCGGAATTGCAAGAGTCGCGGGTTGATGGAATATCGTCCCGTACTCGCCTAAAACCCAACACTGCCAACGATTTATGGATTATGACAGTGTCATGCTCCTGCCCCCTTGATGGGGGAAGGTCGGGATGGGGGTGAGATAACCAATTCCTTCGACAGAACCTCTTTCGGGATTCCATTCCGTCGGCCCATGGGGATGACCGTTCAAAAAAAATTTTAGAGGTTACGGTTACTCGGATGGTGTAAAGATAAAAAAAAAAGCGACCGAATCGCTGATTCGGTCGCTTGAATTTTTGATGGAGCGGGAAACGGGATTTGAACCCGCGACTTCAACCTTGGCAAGGTTGCACTCTACCACTGAGTTATTCCCGCACAGTGGTGCTCGTTGTGTTGAGCGGGTGTATGTATAGCAAAACGCTTCAACAGGTGTCAATACCTTTAGGTGCTTTAACCGATCTTTTCCAGATAATGGGGTGGCTACCCCTTTGCATTGGCTCCGGGGTATTTTAAATTTACGCTATTGCCGGTTGAGCTTGTCCGTTTAAAAGAGGCTCTGCCTCAAGCCAATGGGCCGGGATCAAGAAACACAGTCAAGCGCGGCCCCATGGATAATTCCGTCAGACAACAAAAAAAAAGCGACCGGATTAATGATCCGGTCGCTTGAATTTTTATGGAGCGGGAAACGGGATTTGAACCCGCGACTTCAACCTTGGCAAGGTTGCACTCTACCACTGAGTTATTCCCGCACAGTGGAGCTCGTTGCGTCGAGCGGGTGTATGTATAGCAAAACGCTTCGACAAGTGTCAACAAAAAATTCTTCTTTTTTACAAAAGTCTTTCCCGTGTAATTTCAGCAGGTTAATCAACGAACAAAGATTCTGAAAAACTTGAAAAAATAGTCCAACCCGGACCAGATGGTCAAAACCAGGGAAATGTAGAAGATAAAAATGCCGGCATTGTGCATTGACGGGTAAAGGAAATTAGCTTCTACCCCAAAAAACCAATAATACCGATAATGAAGCAGCAATCCAACAATGGCGATCATCTGAAAGATGGTCTTGTATTTCCCTAAATTGCTGGCCGCAATGACGATCCCTTCGGACGAAGCGATCGACCTGATTCCGGAGACAATAAGTTCCCTGGCCAGAATCACGAAAACCGCCCAGGCCGGGACGCGATCAAGGGGGATCAGCATAATCAGGGCAGCCATAACGATCAGCTTATCTGCTAAAGGGTCAAGGAATTTCCCCAGGATGGTCACGATCCCCCAGCGCCGGGCCAGGTATCCGTCCAGCCAGTCGGTCACGGACGCAGCAGTAAACACCACTGCAGCCCAGAAACAGTTTTCCCTCGACTCAAAAAGCAACAGCAGGACAACTGCCGGCACGGCAACAATACGGGATAAGGTCAGGATATTTGGCAGGTTCAACAATTCTCTTGTTCGAGTCATCAGAATGTACTCTCATTGCGGCGGTAGAAATCGAAATAATGCCTGACCCGCTTGATGTAATTCCTGGTTTCCTCAAAAGGGGGAATTCCACCATATTTGCGTACCGCATTGGGGCCGGCATTATAAGCGGCAAGAGCATAATCCAAGTTCCTATTGAAAGAATCAAGCATTTTTCGCAAGTACATGGAACCGCCGTAAATGGATTGAGAAGGATCGAAAGGATTATTAACCCCAACTTCCACAGCGGTTTCCGGCATCAGTTGCATCAACCCTTGGGCGCCACGCTTGGAAATGACCTGCGGATCAAAGTCACTTTCGACCTTGATAACCGCCTTAATCAAGGCTCGATCCAGTTGAAAGGTCTCAGCGCTGTGAGCGATGAGCGATTCCAGCCGATAGCGGTCCCCCTCGGTCCGGTAAAAACGATATTCCGATGAAGTCGGGACATTGGTGAAATGAACCCCTCCGTTCGCATCGACATAGCGATAAATACCGGCAGCGACAATATTCGGCAAAAACACCAAAGCAACCAGAAAATATATTGAAATCAATCTCATATCAGCAAACATGAGTAATTTATAACCTTGCCCCTAAGCAGAGTCAAGCGCCATTGTACCGGTCTATTGCTTGACAACCTTGAAAGCCCCGCCGATAATGCCGCAGACGTGCTGATATGCAAATAATAACGGTCGGTTTCGGCCGGGAGAAAACAATGAAAATAGAAACTGACTTTTTGGTTATCGGGAGCGGTATTGCCGGGCTCACCTATGCTCTGAAAGTTGCTGATCGGGGCACGGTTTCGCTGGTAACCAAGCGGAATATAGACATTACAGCAACCCAGCTGGCACAGGGTGGAATCGCCACGGTCTTTTCAGAAGAAGACAGCTTTGGGGCCCATGCAGAAGATACCATGGTCGCCGGAGCCTGGTTGTCCAAGCCGGAGATTGTCGAGCTGGTAGTCCAGTCCGGACCCGCGGCGGTCGGTGATCTCATCAATTGGGGCGTTCAGTTCAGCCGCAACCAGGACAACGAGTATGATCTCACCCGGGAAGGCGGCCACAGCCACCGCCGAATTCTCCATGCCAAGGATGCCACCGGCCGGGAAATTGAACGCGCTCTTGTTGAAGCGGCCCAACAGCACCCCAATATCACTCTCTTTCAGGATCATATCGCGGTCGATCTGATTACCGAAGCCAAAGTCCTCCAGCGGCCGGTCTCTCCCAACCGCTGCCTCGGCGCCTATATTTTTGATAAAGAGAATGAAGAAGTCGTCACCTTCGGGGCACGTTTTACGGTTCTAGCCACGGGCGGAGCAGGAAAAGTCTATCTGTATACCTGCAATCCCGACATCGCCACGGGTGACGGCGTAGCCATCGGCTGGCGGGCCGGTGCGGATGTCGCCAACATGGAATTCATGCAGTTTCACCCCACCACCCTGTATCACCCGAATGCAAAATCATTTCTGATCTCGGAGGCGGTGCGCGGCGAAGGAGCCATCCTCAAACGTTCGGATGGTTACGCTTTTATGGCTGATTATCATCCGCTTAAGGATCTTGCCCCCCGCGACATCGTTGCTCGAGCCATCGACAGCGAGATGAAAAAATATGGTGACGACTGCGCCTACCTTGATATCACCTATAAAGGAGCGGCCTTCATCAAAGACCATTTCCCGATGATCTATGAAACCTGCCTGCAATACGGCATCGACATGACCCGCGAACCGATTCCTGTGGTGCCGGCAGCGCATTACCTTTGCGGCGGGTTGCGCGTCGACCAGGACGGAGAAACCAACATTGACAATCTGTTCGCCATCGGCGAGGTCGCCTGCACCGGTCTGCACGGAGCCAACCGCCTGGCTAGCAACAGTCTGCTTGAGGGAGTTGTTTTTGCTAAAAGAGCAGCACAATTATCCCTGGAACGATTCGACAAACAATACCCCCCTAACCCACCGGTACCGACCTGGGATAGCGGTAATGCCACCGACAGCGATGAAGAAGTCATTGTCGCCCACAACTGGGATGAAATCCGCCGCTGCATGTGGAATTACGTCGGTATTGTCCGCTCTGACAAACGCCTGCAGCGGGCCATGAACCGGATCCTGCTGATCCAGCAGGAGATCGACGAATACTATTGGGATTTCCTGCTCACTTCAGACCTGATCGAACTGCGCAATATCGCCACTGTCGCCAAATTGATCGTTCAAAGCGCTCTCTCCCGCCACGAAAGCCGCGGCCTCCACTTCACCATTGACCACCCGGAGCGCGATGATCAAAACTTCCAGCATGACACCATCATCCCCGGCGCCGAGTACTGCTCGTCCGGAAGCTAAAGGACTGCCCCTTGGATATTGATACAATCCGCACCAGGATCAACGAACTCGACGATGAATTGCTGAGAATTTTCAATGAGCGAGCCACCCTCGCCCTGCAGATTGGCCAGCTGAAAAAGCAGCTTGATTTGCCGATTTACGATCCCCGCCGGGAAAAACTGATCTTTGAACGGATGCAGCTGAACAATCAGGGACCGCTGGAAAATTCCGCAATTATCCGGCTGTTTGAACGGGTGATTGATGAAAGCCGCAGCCTGGAACGCGCCCATGCCAATCGGCGAGCAGAGAGCCCTCCGCAGCTATGATTACCTGAATGAAGACAAATCATTGCGGTATACCAGGGAAATCGCCCTTCCCCTGACTTGATCGCAAAAGCCCCGAGGCGCAGTTTTGCAGCAATCTTCTTAAGGAGAACGCCAGACATGCTGGTCATCATGAAAAAACGGGTTATGGAACATGAACTTGAAGAGGTGAAACAATACCTGGTTGAGCAGGATTGCGATTTCCACCAATCAACTGGTGCCGACCGGATTATTCTCGGGGTCGTCGGTGCGACAAACAACATAGATTGCGACGAGTTAAGAAAAATCCCAGGGGTGCTGGATATTTATCGAATTCCCGCTGAAGAGTAAAAAAAATCGGGACAGCGCGACTTAAGCGCGTCCCGATTTTTTTTATTTGATGAGAAAAAGCGCTTACGCTCCGACAACTTCGGCCTTAGTAAAAACCGCCCGCAGAATTTGCCCGCCGCCTTCAATGGCTTCACGAGCGCCTTCTTCGCGATCCACCAGGGTTACAATGCCCACAACATTCAGCCCCTCTTCTTCGGCACGTTCCACCGCTTTCATGGAGGAACCGCCGGTGGTGGTCACGTCCTCAACAATCACGACCTTTGATCCCGGCGGAAGGTTTTTGCGCCCTTCCAGCCATTGCCCGGTACCATGCCCTTTCGGCTCTTTGCGAATAATAAACGCATGCACATGATACCCTTCCAACTGGGCCGCAATCGAGGTCGCCGTCGCAATCGGGTCTGCACCGAGGGTCAGTCCACCGACTCCGACCACCTGATCATCAATTTTTTTGACCTCATTCCAAAAAGCCTGTCCCACCAGCAAGCCACCGCGAGCATGCAGGGTGGTCTGTTTACCGTCGAAATAAAAATTGCTTTTCCGCCCTGAGGCCAAGGTGACCTCGCGTTCCTCATAGGAAAGCTCACGGATAATAGCCTTCAGTTCATCTTTTACGCTCATCACCAACCTCCTTGATTCTATATCAGCAAGTATTCCAAATTATTCAATTTTTTCAAAAAAGGCCCAGCTGATTGGTATCTTTCAGCCGGGGGAATTTAACCGGATAGTTGCCGCTGAAGCAGGCTTCACAGAAATCGACCTTGTGGTCGCCGAATTTAGCCAGCGCAGCATGCAGCCCTTCCAGGCTCAGATAGCTAAGGCTGTCAGCGGTGATATAACGGGCGATTTCTTCAATGGTATGGGAAGCGGAAATCAGCTCTTTGCGCGACGGCGTATCAATCCCGTAAAAGCAGGGGAAACTGGTCGGCGGACTGGAAATCCGCACATGCACCTCTTTGGCTCCGGCATTGCGAATCATTTTGACGATTTTTCGCGAGGTGGTTCCGCGAACAATGGAGTCATCGACCACGACCACTCGTTTGCCTTCAATGATTTCACGCACCGGGTTAAGTTTCAGCTTGACTCCAAAATGGCGGATCGATTGTTGCGGTTCAATAAAAGTCCGGCCGACATAATGGTTACGGATCAGCCCCAGCTCAAAGGGCAGACCGGCCTCTTCCGCATAGCCCATTGCCGCTGGCATTCCCGAATCAGGGACCGCCATGACCAGATCGGCATCGACCGGATATTGCTGCGCCAACTGGCGACCGAATTCTTTGCGCACCGGATAAACCATCCGGTTGAAAATTCGGCTGTCCGGCCGAGCAAAATAGATATATTCAAAAATGCACGGTGTATTGCGGGATTCCTGCTGAAAGGGAAAATAGGATTTCATGCCGTTTTTATCAACAATGATCATCTCACCCGGCTCTATTTCCCGCAGATATTCGGCTTCGATCAGATCGAAAGCGCAGGATTCCGAAGCGACCACAAAAGCGCCGTCCAGCTTGCCCAGGCTCAGTGGCCGGAACCCATTGGGATCGCGCACCGCAATCATCCGGGTTTCGGTCAGAAATGCCAGGCTATAAGCCCCCTTAACCTGATTCAAAGCCTCGATGACCCGTTCAATCAATGAATCAGACTGCGCCCTAGCAATCAGGTGGATAATCGTTTCAGTGTCCGCAGTGGTCGAAAAGATTGAGCCGCTCTGTTCCAGGGTGTTGCGGATCTCCTGGGCATTGACCAGGTTGCCGTTATGAGCCACAGCAATACTGCCCCGGGCATAATCAACCATGATCGGTTGACAGTTCTTCATGTCGTTGCCGCCGGCCGTCGAATAACGGACATGGCCGATAGCCGAACTCCCCGGTAGCCGTTCGAAAATATCGTCCCGCTTGAAAACGTCCGCCACCAGCCCCATACCCAGATGGGCCTTCAAGCGCATACCGTCTGAAGCGACAATACCGCAACTTTCCTGCCCGCGATGTTGCAAGGCGTAGAGCCCGAGATAGGTCAGATTGGCTGCTTCCGGGTGGCCGAAGATTCCAAAAACGCCACATTCTTCGTGTAATTTATCAAACATTGAGCTTAAGGCTCCTTTTTAAGGTCACAACAACTCTTTTTCAATAAACCGGACCGCATTCTGATACAACCACAAGCCCATGCCATCTTCCGGCAGTTCTTCACGGGTCCAGCGCGGATGGTGGGTACGGTGGACAAAAGCTTCAGGGTGCGGCATCAGACCGAACAACCGACCACTCGGATCACAGATACCGGCGATGGCTGCTTCGCTGCCGTTGGGATTGTCCGGATAGTTCATGGTCGGCTGAAGAGTAGCATCGGCATATTTCAAGACGGTCAGATGATTTTTCTCAAGCTGTTCCAAGGTGGTGGCATCAATGGTAAGAAATTTTCCTTCCCCATGTCGGACCGGCAAATAAAGCTCTTCGAGTCCGGAGGTATAAACACAAGGAGAATCCTGGTCGACTTGCAACCGGCACCAGCGGTCTTCAAAGCGTCCGCCGTCATTATAGGTCAAAGTGCAGGTCTGGCGATAGTCCCCGTTTAAAGCGGGCAGATAACCCATTTTCACCAACAACTGAAAACCGTTGCAAACCCCCATGACCAACTTCCCGGCAGCAATAAACTGCTTGAGCTGGTCGGCAATGGAATCCCGGCTGCCCTTGACCGGTGCATACAGCAACCGATTAGCTCCGGCTTTGGCGCTGCCAAGGTCATCGCCATCGAGAAACCCTCCGGCCAGATTAAGAAAATGATAATCGCTCAGTTGCACACGCCCGGCCAGCAACTCGGCAATGTGGACAATATCCGCTTGCGCTCCGGCAAGCCGACAGGCATGCGCAACTTCCCGTTCGCAGTTGGTTCCATACCCGGCGATAACGATTGCTTTGACTTGACTCGCCATACTACATCTCCCGCAACGGCGCTTGCCACGCCTCTTTCAACGTTTCCAACGACTCATCAACCAGAAGCTGTCCCTGCAGCCCGTGGATGGTCAAGGTCTGCTCTGTGCAGACGGTACCGATCAGAGAACAACATTGACCGACAAAAAGCTCTTCAAAAGCCTCCCGATCCTGCGGGTGAACGGTCACCAGCAAACGGCTTTGCGACTCGGAAAAGAGCAGGTTATCTTCGCGTTTGACCTGCTCCGCCGGCACCGCCTTCAGATCGATGTCAAGCCCGTACCCGCCAGCAAAAGCCGCTTCGGCCAGGGCAACCCCGAGACCACCGTCGGACAGATCGTGGCAGGAGGCAACCAACCCCTGCTGCTGGGCCTGATTCAGGGTTCGATAGCGTAACAGGGCCTGTTTGGCGTCGACCTGTGGGACATTCCGTCCCAAGGCGCCGTATTCGGCATAATATTCCGAACCGCCCAGTTCATCACGGGTCATGCCCAGCAGATAGACCAGATCGCCCGGGCGCTTGACATCCATGGAGGTTGCCTTGCGGACATCGTCAATTTTGCCAATGACTGAAAACAGCACGGTCGGCGGGATGGAGATCTTGCTCTCACCGATCTGGTAATCGTTTTTCATCGAATCCTTGCCGGAAATAAGCGGAACCCCGAAAGCGACACAGTAATCGTAAAGAGCCTGGTTGGCCCGAACCAACTGCGCAGCCTTGTAGGCACCATCAGGCGTCTTTTCACTCTGCACCGGGTCGCACCAGCAGAAGTTATCCAAACCGGCAACATGATCGACATTGCCACCGACCGCAACATAGTTGCGTAAGCCTTCATCAATGGCACAGGCCATCATATGGTAGGTATCGATATCGCTGTAATTGGGACAGATCCCATGGGCGACCACAACCCCTTCAAAGGAGTCCAGCAAAGGTCTGAACACTGCGGCATCGGAAGGTCCATCATTGGTCACCCCGGTCAAGGGTTTGATTACGGTCCCCGCCTGCACTTCATGATCGTAACGTCTGACCACGGATTCTTTGGAGCAGATATTCAACCGGGAGAGCAGCTTGTGGAGTTCAGCGCCCATATTTTCCGGTTGCATCAGCACCGGTTCTTCCAGGCCCTTGGGTTGCCACTTGGCGCTAAGCACCATCTGCGGCAGGCCGTCATGGATAAACTCCATACTCAGGTAGGCAACGGTTTTCCCCTGGTAAAGGCAATGGAAATAACCGGAATCGGTAAAGACGCCGAGATCGCTGGCTTCCACGTCCATATCGGCAGCCAGCTCCATGAGCTCAGCCAGTTTGTCCGGCGGAACCGCCAGGGTCATACGCTCCTGGGCCTCGGAAATGAGGATTTCCCAGGGTCGCAGTCCCGGGTACTTTAACGGTGCCCGGTCAAGGTGCAGTTCAAAGCCGCCGGTATCTTCGCCCATTTCACCGACCGAGGACGACAATCCGCCCGCGCCATTGTCGGTGATCGAGTTATACAGCCCGCGATCCCGGGCCACGATCAGGAAGTCAAACATCTTCCGCTGGGTAATGGGATCGCCGATCTGCACCGCGGTCACCGGCGAGCCTTCGTGCAGTTCCTCAGAAGAGAAGGTCGCGCCGTGAATTCCATCCTTGCCGATGCGACCACCGGTCATGACAATATGATCACCGACCTGGACCTTTTTTTCATGGCAGGGTTTGCCGTTGAGCATTCGGGGCATGAAAGAAGCGGTCCCGCAATACACCAGCGGTTTGCCGGCAAAACGGTCATCGAACAGAATCGAGCCGTTCACCGTCGGGATACCACTTTTATTGCCGCCGTGTTCAACGCCTTCGACAACACCTTCGAAGATCCGCCGCGGGTGCAGCAACCGGGCCGGAAGTTCTTTTTTCATAAAGGGAGAAGCAAAACAGAAGACATCGGTATTGAAGATCAGCCGGGCACCCATGCCGGTTCCCATGCCGTCGCGGTTGACCCCGACAATGCCGGTCAAGGCGCCGCCGTACGGATCAAGGGCGCTCGGCGAGTTGTGGGTTTCAACCTTGAAGACCACGCTCCAATCGGAGTTGAACTCAATCACCCCGGCATTGTCTTTAAACACCGACAGACAAAAATCCTTGTCCCCGAGGTTTTCCCTGACTTTGGCAGTGGCCCCCATGATATAGGTTTTAAACAGAGAGTCGATGACCTCACGGTTGCCTTCCTGGTCTTCATACTCGACTTTGGCAGAGAAGATTTTATGCTTGCAGTGCTCGCTCCAGGTCTGGGCAATGGCTTCCAGTTCAACGTCGGTCAGTTCCGCCCCGAGTCCAATCCGCTCCCGCTCGGCGACGACCTGGGGATCGGCAATGTGCCGCTGAATACAGGCCATCTCCTCCAGGTTGAGGGCCAGCATCCCCTGCCGGCTGATTTCGAGCAGTTCACTGTCCGGAATATCCAAATTCATGCTGGTGACCGCCGGAGCCGTATCGCTGACAACTTTAGGAACAGTCGCCGGCACACCGGTCTGCGGATCAAGCTCTGCAGCACTGAGGATGGTCCAGCGCTGAATCAGCCCGTTCGCCAGAAAGTCCCGCGCGACTTTTTCGGCAAGGGCCTTATCAGTCAACCCGCTGAACAGATATTGAGTCGAGGTATACACCCCTTCTCCGGCGGCAAACGGTCGCCCGGTCAGGTACTGGATCGCCTCTTTTGCGGTCCGTCCGGTGTTATCTGTAACCCCGGGGCGATAGCCAACCTCGATCAACATATCAAAATCATCGGCCAGGGGCTTATTGATGGCGTATTCCTGGATAACGGGGTCTGAAAACGGACCCGCCGCCACCTTTTCCACCTCTTCATTGCTCAGTCGGGTATCAACGGTGTAGACGTCCAGGGTACGCACTGCTTTGACTTTGAGCCCCAAATGTTCTTTGAGCTCCCTTTGTACCCTTTCCCCACGGGCATCCTTGACACCCGGTTTAAAGCCGACAACGATTCTAAAAGCCATTTACTTGCTCCATCAGTTTAAATTCTGATTTCTCAACCGATTCATTGAGAAGCCCGCTGTAGCGGGACATTTAACAAATTCGTGCTAAAAAATGAGGCCCGATCTATTGCCTTAACCCAGGAGTTCAGGAGATATCATTCACTTGGGGATAGCCTGCCCCGGGCATCCCAAACGATCCTCCGTCCGTTTCTTTACTGGAAAAACATAGACTTGCTTCATGCTGCCTACCGATAATGATTTGAGGAAACAGCCCGAAAGGTTCAAAGGCTCCGGTAAAAAATGTCGTCGCCAGGTCAGGACAGTTGTTCTCCTCGCTCAGGTGTGCAAGAAACAAAGCCTCCAGTCCTGGCCAACGAATATCCTCCAGCAAGCGGCCGGCTTCGACATTGGACAAATGGCCATGACGACTGCGAATGCGCTGTTTCAAAGACCAGGGATAAGGCCCGTCTTGCAGCATCTGTTCATCATGGTTGGCTTCGAGAACCAGCACCCGGCACTGTTTCAATTGGTCTGCGGCAAGCCGGGTCGGCATGCCCAGGTCGGTGGCAAACCCGATCTTTCCTTCGGACGAATCAATCGTGAAACCGACCGGATTAACGGCATCATGGGTCGTGGAAAATGAAGATATGGCTAACCCGCGGAAAGAAAAACTTTCCCCGGCAATAAAATGATGCAAATCTTCAATGATTCCAAGTTTTGGTAAGGCGGCATGGGTTTGCCGGTCAATATAGACCGGCAGCTTGTAACGGCGCGCCAATGGGCCGATACCGCCGACATGATCATGGTGTTCGTGGGTCACGAGGATGGCGTTCAAGTCTTCCCCGGTCAGGCCGAGCGTGGCCAGACGGCGTTCCGTTTCTTTCCCCGACAGTCCGGCGTCAATCAATAACCTGCAGTCGTCTGCCTCAATTAAAGCACTGTTCCCGCGACTTCCGCTGGCCAGTAAACATACCCGCACGACACCGTTTCCTTTCGTCACCTGAAGGCGTTGCCCTTATACCTAAATTCCTCTCCTGCTGCAAGTAGAAAAGCACCCCCAAGGGTCAGGATTTTAGCGCAAAAGAGATTTGCAAAGGCCCTGTTTTTATGTACTCTTGAGCAGGTATCCACCCGGGCGGGCAACGGGCTGCCCAAGGCAGCAGAAATTAACATTATTCAATGTCGCATTTATGTTCTGATCTTTTATACTATGAAGCAACAAGGATTTTTTCACCAGTGCAAGGAGTCAGCATGTTCGAAAAAAAAACCATAGAAGATATCGCCGTAACCGGGAAACGGGTGTTTTGCCGGGTCGATTTCAATGTTCCCATCAACGATGAAGGAACAATCACCGATGACACACGCATCCAGGCCGCCTTACCGACCATCCGTTACCTGGTTGACCAGGGCGCCAAGGTTATTCTGGCCTCCCACCTCGGCCGCCCCAAAGGAGCTCCGGATCCGGCTTTCAGTTTGTGCCCGGTCGCCACCCATCTGAGCAACCTGCTCGGCAAACAGGTCATCATGGCCCCTGATTGCGTTGGGCCAAACATCAACATGCTGGCCGAGCAGTTGAACAACGGTTCGGTCATGCTGCTGGAAAATGTCCGTTTTCATCAGGGCGAGACCAAGAACGATCCCGAGTTTGCGAAAAAGCTCGCATCACTCGCCGAAATCTACGTCAACGATGCTTTCGGCACTGCCCATCGCGCCCATGCTTCAACCGAAGGAGTCGCCCGGTTGCTCCAGCCGGCAGTTGCCGGTTATCTGATGCAGAAAGAGCTGCAGTATCTCGGCAGCGCCCTGGCCAACCCGGAACGACCGTTTGTCGCCATCCTGGGCGGGGCCAAGGTCAGTGACAAGATTACCGTCATTGAAAACCTGCTGAGCAAAGTCGACAGTATTCTCATCGGCGGCGGGATGGCTTACACTTTCCTGAAAGCCCAGGGGATAGAGGTCGGTCAATCATTGGTCGAAGAGGACCGCATTGCCCTGGCAGGCGATCTGTTGACCATGGCCAAGGAGAAAAAGGTCGAATTCCTGTTGCCGACGGATCATGTCGTTGCCGAGGCCTTTGCCTCGGACAGTCCCAGTAAGATTGCCGGCAACGCCGATTTTCCCGCCGTCGGCATGGGACTGGATATCGGCCCGGAGACCATCAAGCTCTATGCAAAAAAAATCAGTACGGCAAAAACGGTAGTCTGGAACGGGCCGATGGGCGTGTTTGAGTTCGACGCTTTTGCCAAGGGAACCTTTGCCGTTGCCGAAGCACTGGCTGCGGCGGATTGTCTCTCTATTATCGGTGGTGGAGACTCCGTCGCCGCAGTCAACAAATCCAACCTGCAGGACAAAATGACCCATATTTCCACCGGCGGTGGTGCCTCTCTGGAGTTTTTGGAAGGCAAAGCCCTCCCTGGAGTTGTTGCCCTCACTGACAAATGATAACAGGAGAACATCATGCGCAGACCATTTATTGCCGGTAACTGGAAACTCCATAAAACCCTCGCGGAATCCCGCGACCTGGCTCAGCAGCTGTTTGTCGGTACGGCCGACGTCAAGGATCGCGATATTGTCATTGCCCCGGTCTTTACCGCCCTCGCCGCCGTCAATCAGGTGGTCGGTGACACCCACATCGGGCTGGCCGCTCAAAACTGTTATCCTGCCGATCAGGGAGCATTTACCGGAGAAGTCTCCCCGGCCCAGCTCAAAGACGCCGGCTGCGGCTATGTCATCATCGGCCACTCTGAACGGCGCCAGCTGTTTTCCGAAACAGATGAGTTCATCAATCAGAAAGTCCTCAAGTGCCTCGAAACCGGTTTGAACCCGATTTTGTGCATTGGCGAAACCCTGGAAGAGCGCGAAACGGATCAGATGCTGGAGGTCTTAACCCGCCAGGTCAAAGGCGGCCTCGCCGGTCTGACCGCAGAGCAGATGGAGCGGATTGTCATCGCGTACGAACCGGTCTGGGCGATCGGCACAGGAAAAACCGCGACAGATGAGCAGGCCCAGGAAGCACACTCGTTTATTCGCGGCCTCGTCCAGGGACTGTTTACGCCCGAGGTTGCCGCTGCGGTCCGCATTCTTTACGGCGGCAGTGTTAAGCCCGGTAATGTGGACGGCTTGATGGCCCAGGACGATATTGACGGTGCGCTGGTCGGAGGCGCCAGCCTTAATGCTGAGGATTTCTTGCGGATTATTAAGTTTCAGAGTTAATTCGAAGCAGAAAATCAGCTCCTCCTGAACTCAATTCCGGGCAGGCGAACAAATCAGTTTGCCTGCCCGGATCATTTCAGGTTAAACGAACAGACCTCTACAAAAAAAGCGACCAGCATGACGCTGATCGCTTTGGTGGTTATCGGTTTTAAATCAAAAAACAGCTGCTCAGGATTCCTTGAGCATGTAGCCTTGCCCCCGCACCGTATGAATCAGTTTCTTCTCGTAATCACGATCAACCTTGTTACGCAGGTAATTCACATAAACATCAATGATATTCGTGAATGAGTCAAACGTATAATCCCACACGTTTTCAGCAATCATGGCCCGAGTCAACACGCGGTTGGGATTGCGCATGAAGTATTCCATCAGCGCGTATTCTTTGGAGGTCAGATCAATTTCATGGTCTCCACGCCAGACCTTGTGAGCAACGGGGTCAAGACGCAGATCGGCAAAAAAGATTTCCGCACCACGATCTTTCGATCCTCTTCTGATCAATGCACGGCAACGCGCAACCAACTCGGCAAAAGCGAAAGGCTTGGCTAAATAGTCGTCAGCACCGATATCAAGTCCATTAACTTTGTCATCAACCGAATCACGTGCAGTCAGGCACAAAACCGGCGTCGAAATGTCCTTTTCACGCAATTCCTTGATGGCGGTCAGGCCATCCTTTTTAGGCAGCATGACATCCATCAGGATCAAATCGAAAGTCTTGGCCGTGGCTTTCGTGACTCCTTCTTCCCCATCGTAGGCGACATCGACCGTAAAACCTTCCTCTTCAAGCCCCCGTTGAATAAAACTTGCTACCTTTTTTTCATCTTCTACAACGAGAATCTGCATTCAACGTCTCCTTTTGGTAAATATAGCTACGCAGACCTAAAACCTGGATAATCAGTCGCACGCAACCTGAAAATTATAATAATAACTCTCTTATTAGACAAGACTAGCAGGATATGCTCTGTCACTCAAGATAAAATAGTTATTTTAGCGCGTTACATTAAAAATCCAGGGCAGGCACGGGATCTGACAGAAGATTAAAAATGCCGCCAGCAGCAACGAGGAGTAAGCCATCGGAACCAACGATATGCTCTTAACCTATTGATTCTTTTAAATAAAAAACGACATTCCCCCGCGCCACAGCCAAAACAGCCGCGGCGTCAACGGACTTGACAATTGCCAAGGGTGAAGAGCTGAGCAGAAAGCATCAGAATAGAAAATGCACCAAGAGATCAAGACGCCCTCTTTTCAGCAGTTTCTTACCGGAATAGCGCATGATTTCACGAACCCTGTCCCGATGACCGGGACGGTAGCAGTGAATATGACAGTGTTTGCAGGTCGGCTTATCCTCCAGCGGACACTGCAGACGCCGACTGATGGCATAGTTCAGAAAACTCCAACATTCAGGGCAATAGCGAAAACGTTTTGGAATTTGAAAGGAAGCGACTGTCGGATCATTCTTCTCAACAATCTGGTCACGATGATGGTCACGGCAATAAACCCAGGTAAATAAGGCCAAAACCTTCAGGTCTTTTTTTTCCCTGGAAGTTAATTCGGAATGCTCAGCAAGATCTCGATTCATACCGCCAGAATAACAGAAACGATTCCTGCAAAAATTGATTTCCGTCAAATTTCTTGAACTGCCGGCATTTGAGACGCTCCCTCACTCATCACGAAAACCTTCCGACAATTCATACAAGCGATCGGCATCCAGGATCTCAATCTTTTTCCCAGCTACCTGGATGATTTCTTCATCGGACAGTTTCCGCAACGTTCGCGACAAAGTCTCACTGGTGGTGCCCAAATTGGAGGCAAGCTGGGCTTTGGCCACAGGGAGGCTCAGGCTGCCCTTGCCATGGTCGGCCAGACTGAGTAAGTAACGGGCCAGCCGGGCTGGAACATCCCTGAAGGTCAAGTCTTCAATCTGGGTCGTGAACTGGCGCAGATACCTGGCCAGGCCTGCAATCATATTGATTGATAACTGTGAATGGTCATGGAGCAGCTGCAGAAAGTCATTTTTTGGGAAAAAATACAGCTCCGCCGCTGTCAGGGTTTCGGCAAAAGCGGGATAGCAGCCATCGGCAAAAATAGCTGCATCAGCAAAACTATTCCCAGGCTGGACCACATGGAGGATTCGCTCCTTGCCGCCGGGAGACAATTTATAGATTTTGACTTTCCCTGTGGCCACGACATAAAAGCCTGTAGCCCGCTCCCCCTCCTCAAAAAGAATCTCCCCGCGAGAGCATGAGCGCACTTTGATAATCGAAGAAAGAAGCCCGATATCACCCTCGGTCAACCCGGCAAACAGGTGACAATGCTGTATCACATCAAAACGAATCATAATCTTCCTATCAATATATGAATGCTCCCATCACGAATTGCCAAAATATCATATAGGCATCGGATACACCAGAGCAGCCCCTCAACCGTGGCAAAGCAGTTGGTGATCCAAGCAGGAGCAAGGACTGGTCACACCTGCCGAATTATCGACCCTATTTAAGACAAAAAGGGTAATATTTTAATGAGTCAGCCTGCCATTTCATCACCAGACGTGCAAGTATCTTAAATTATTAACCAATTCATAAGAAATAAAACTTCTTATAAAACAACACTTTGCAGGGTTTACTTTCTCAACAGCATCTGTTATAAAATCGATAATTTGCAACTGCCAAATTAATAATTCATCACAAATGAAAAGTTGATCCCATATGAAAATATCCTTAATTTCAATCCTCGTAACCCTCCTGGTCTGCCTGGCGTCACCCTCTTTTGCTTTAGATATTACCCTTTCCTGGGATGCCAGCCCTTCGGATTCCGTTGCCGGATACAAGGTTTATTACAACAAAGGCGATGACACACTCCCTCTGGAAGGAACAGGAGCCATCGAAGGGGACTCGCCGATTGATGTGGGAGACAATCTCAGCGCAAAATTGTCGGGGCTTGATGACAATGCCGTCTATTATTTCTCGGTTACGGCTTATGATGGCAGCGGCAACGAAAGCACCTTCTCCAACATCGTGAATAACAGCTGGCAGCCGCAATTGGTCTCACCGAGCAACCAACAGAGGGCTGCTTTCTCACCGGTCCTTTTTGAATGGGAGGCCGCTCCGGTCGGATATGACGTATCCTATATCCTTTTTTATGGCACAGATCGCCAAGAAGTCGAAAACGCCGGATTGCTTCCTCCGGTCTCTCCCATCAAGAAGCTCCCACCTCCGCACAAACTGCTGCCAACATTCTTTTTCAGCGCCTTGCTGGTGTTCTTTTTCGGGCGGATAAAAGTAATCCGGCAACGGCTGAACCCCGCTCCCCTTATGGCAGGGGCGCTGCTGACCTTAAGCCTTGCCCTGACCGCCTGCGGTGGCGGAGGGGGAAGTGGCAGCGGCAGTGATAACGGCAGCACGGTAGATAACGGGTCCACACCCTCGGGCACCGTGTTCAGTTCCGTCGATACGGGGACGGTCACCTCTCAGACCATCTATGATTTGGAAACGGGAACGACCTACTACTGGAAAGTTGTCGCGGTTGATGAAACAAATGCTGCTCTTGAGTATCAGAGTGACGTTTACAGCTTTACGACCAATTGAATAGCAAGCAGCACAGAGGACGTCGCTCTACCCTCGTCTCCCGTACGGTTAGTTCTCTATCCCAATTCCGGTCATTTTTGCCGCTGTCTACCTTCTGCCTTCTCGGCTTAGCCCCAGATAGGCCTGCGGCGGCACGCCTTGACAGCAACAAAAATGACTCAAAATTAATTCAAATAACTAACCGAACGGGACACTAGCAGTATGAAACGTTGAGTTCTATTTGTCATTCCGGCTGATGCAGTCCATGTTTCTTCAGCAGGTCATAAAAAGTCGGTCGACTGACTCCCAGGATTTCAGCTGATTTCTGAATATTCCCTTGAGTTTTTTCAAGGGTGGCTTGCAGCAGGCGATGTTCAACCTGATAGCGGGCCTCTTTTAAGGTCAGGCCTTCAGGCAGAAAGGCATCAGCGACCCCGACCGACTGGGCAGGTGCAGTGCCATTGACGTCCTCTTCTTCTCTGTCGATAAAACCAAGATCCCAAGGTTCAACAATGGGATTCTCTGCCATGACAATCGCTCGTTTGATTTTATTTTCCAGTTCCCGCACATTTCCCGGCCAGTCATAATCATACAGCCACTTGATGGCCGTGGAACTGAAGCCTCGAACCTTCTTCCCGAATTCCTGGGAAAAACGTTGTAAAAAAACGTTGGCCAGCAGTTCGATATCTTCACCACGGTCGCGCAACGGCGGCAAATCAATGGCAATAACTCCGATCCGATAAAAAAGATCTTCCCGAAACTCTCCTTTGCGGATCGATTGTTCAATATCGATATTGGTCGCAGCGATAATCCGCGTATCCACGGCGATATCTTCGCGTCCGCCGACCCGCTGGATGACTTTTTCCTGGAGAAAACGGAGCAATTTCACCTGCAGCAAAGTCGGCATTTCACCGATTTCGTCAAGAAACAGGGTTCCGCCCCCGGCAAACTCAACCTTGCCTAGAACGCGACTTTGGGCACCGGTAAAAGCCCCCTTCTCATGACCGAACAGTTCTGATTCCAAGAGATTTTCCGGAATAGCCCCGCAGTTTATGGCGACAAAATTATGCTCCCCACGCACCCCCTGCCGGTGAATAGCCTGAGCCACAACCTCTTTGCCGGTGCCGCTTTCTCCAAGAATAAGCACCGGAACATTTATCGAGGCCACCTTTTTGATGGTGGCAAACACCTTCTGCATTTGCGGGCACTGGCCGAAAATACCGCTAAACCCCTTGTCACGCTGTGAGGTTGCCTCCTGCAAGCGACGATTCTCCTGCTCAAGTGCGGCGACATGAAAAGCCCGCGACAGGATAATTTTCAACTCGGCCAGGTCGATGGGTTTATGATAAAAATCGTAAGCGCCCATATCGACTGCCGCCAGGGCGTTCTGATGTTCCTCATTGCCGGACAGAACAATCACCTTGGTCTCAGGATGCCTTTGCAGAATAAGTTGCAGACAGCGCAGCCCTTCGGTCGCGCCGTCGATATCCGGCGGCAGTCCCAGATCAAGGGTCACAACAGCTGGCTGGTGCTGCTCAAACAAGCTGATCGCCTCGGTCACGGACTCGGCCAAAAGAATGCGATAATCCTTACCCAGCCCCCATTTAAGCTGTTTTCTGATTTCACTGCTATCGTCAACAATCAGTAGTTTTTCCAAAGCCCTCTCCTGGATCTCACTCCCTGTTGCAAGGTTTTCATTTATATCGTGTAAGTCTTGAAGTGCGAAAAGGTTTACAGTGCATCCCCGAATGGCGCTTGTTTAAGTAACTTTGCAGTAAACTCGGGACTGTCCCCAGGGTCATCGGGGGCTGTCCCAAGAGTTTGCGAGCCATGAAACTGTCGCGGTTAGCACCGCAAAAACCTGGGACAGCCCCCGTGCGGGGACAGTCCCGGTTTTGCTGCCAGCGACTCTTAAACTAGCGCCATTCAGTGGATCCCCACGAAATCCATTACGTCTTAAGGTTCGCATACGCCTCGCCAGCCAGCGGCAGTAGCAAGGTAAAGGTCGTGCCCTCTTCCGGCTGGCTGACGACATCGATACTTCCACCATGGGCTTCCATAATCTGCCGGCATTGATACAGGCCGATTCCGAAGCCGTGTTTTTTGGTCGTGGCAAAGGGTTTGAATAATTTTTCCTCGATGAATTCGGCCGTCATCCCGCAGCCCTTATCGGTGACCCGGACAAACGCCTGCCGGGAAGCCCGGCCATATTCGATTGTGACCGCATGACTGTCAGCCGAGGCCTCAAGAGCATTTACCAGCAGGTTGAGAATGACTTTATAGATCTCCTCATCATCGGCAGCGATCTCAACCGGCTCACCTGCAGCGGAAATATGTCCACCGGCAGTTTCAACAGCCTCATTGACAATTTTTTCAAGATTGGCAGTGGCAACAACAAGGACCGGTTTTTCTTTCAGGTTTTTCAGGCGCAAAATCAGCCCATTCATATTTGTAACAGTATTGCCGATCGTTTCAAGCATATCTTTTTGAAATTCAGGATCCGTGATGTATTCGCGGGCGTTATCCAACATCAACGATAACCCTGAAACCTGATTTTTAAGGTCATGCAAAACAAACGTCGCGACTTTGCCGATCGCCGCTAGTTCACGAGTTGCTGTCAACTGTTCAGACAGACGCAGGCCCTGCACCGTTGCGATGGACTGTCCGGCCAGCATCCGCAACAGATCAAAGTCCTCATAGGACAATTCTTCAGGATTGATCTGCTCAGCCAGGATCACAAAGCCGGCCAATTCTTCATCAAAAAACATTGGCACAACCAGGAAGATACCAGAATGGCCAAAGGTATGAATCATAGACCCGTCCAGATCCGGATTTTCTTCCCGCATATTCACAATCCAGTTTTTCTGTTGCAGCTTTTCGATCAGCGGGTCATCCAACGGAAACGGTCGCCAATCTCTCATAAGATTGAATGCCGCGCTCGGGAGATATTCACCGGTTTCCGAATCATGTAAATAAAGAGCGGCCCCTTTGCATGCCAACGGCTCGCAGAACAGATCAAGAATGCCTTGCTGAAGTTCAGCCAAAGAGTCACTGACCGTGATTTTTTTTACGAAGCCTTCCCATTGGTCGCGATAGTCGTATTTACTCTGGTAAAAATTTTTATGCAAAATGACTTTGAATTTACGGCGGGACTTCTCCGATACAAAAACACCGACCAAGCCAAGACTGGCAACGATCATGATGATATAAAAAACCGGCTTGGCATTGCTGACATTCAAATATCGAAGTCCTTCACCAACAATGCCCAGGATAATCAGATACCCCCCGACAATAAGCAGAACAAAAGAACGGTGGGCAATCCCCCGCGATAATGCTAAGCGCCCCCCCTGCTTATCTCGAAAAAGCCTTGAATAACAAACCAATGCTATCGCCGCCAGGGCCGCCAGGACCAGAAGTTCCAGGTAACTCAAATTGATGGAGCGGTACAGAAGACTATGACTGTAGTACAGAGCACAGGAGGCAAGCAGCAAACCGCTGCCGATGATTTCAATTTTAACGCGCCAGCGCTGCAAACTGTGCAGCCCGGTAAAGGTTCGCTCCAACTGAACCAGGCCGAAGACCAGAAAAACCATCAGCAACAAATAAACACAAAATCCCTGATCGGTCAGGAAAAACATCTTTTCCTGTGCAAAATCAGGGGCAAAGATCAACTGGTTTAGCGGGGTCATGACAACATAAACCAGCATTCCACAAGCGACAACAACCGAAGCCCAAAAACCAAAACCAAGGTAAATCTTTGAGTTATCCCGGAATATGGTTTTGGTATAAAAATACAAACACACCGCCAATAGGACATCGCCAGTAACGGCTATCTTCTGCCAAATGACAAAATCAGCGTTGCTGAGCAAGAGATGAATATCAGCAAAGGAGAGGCCGGCCAGAACCAGTAAAGAAAGAACATAAAGATAGGTCGCCACCGGGTAGGAACGGCGATTTACAAAAAGAATGCACGCCCCGATTAAAGCAACAATAATCAGCAATGACAGAAATAAAATCGTGAGCATGTGCCTGCACCCTGAAACGTGATGAATGAATCGTGAATAAAAACCAATAGTGCTTCACAATTCTGAACAGTCTACCATGCCATTAATGAGGACAACAGTCACAAATTACTGAGGAATCAGGTTGTTGAAAAACGGGTTTAACAGGCAGGTTTTCAGGAACCTGCTATGACAATCTCAATCTGTGCTGACAACAAGCTTAATTCATCTTTCAATGCTGATTTGGCCGCAGCATCCCCATGGACCAGATAGATCTTTTCCGGTTTTTTGCGCATTCTCCTGACAAAGTTGACCAGGTTATGCTGATCGGCATGGGCAGAGTATCCGGAAAGGTTGTGAACGGCAGCGGCAATGGGATAGCGCTTGTTCTCCAGCACCACATAACCATGTTTCGGGCCGTATTCCTGCAGGGCACGCCCGGGAGTCCCGGCTGCCTGATAACCGACAAAAACGACATCAGTCCGTTCATCGCCCAGCAAGGCTTTCAGGTAATTGACGATCCGACCGCCACTACACATTCCGCCACCGGCTATGACAATACAGGGCCGCCCAGTTTTTTTCAGGTATTTAACCGTATGCAGATGATCGGCGTGCGATCCGATGGTGGTGAGCTGTTCAAAAGAGAGCGGATGCCTTCCGGCTGCCACTTTCTTTCTCGCCTCAGCATCCCAGAACGGCTTCAGTTGCCGGAATGATTCAGTAAATCGGCTGGCCAACGGCGAATCAACAATGATCTCCAGGTCATGCCAAGGCAGCCCGGCTGCGGCATTGCGTCCTTTTGACCGGTCAATGATATCTTCCAGTTCATACAGCAATTCCTGAGTCCTGCCCAGGCTGAAGGCCGGTATCAAAACGACACCGCGGTTTTCCAGAGCCTTCTCAATAACACGCTGCAAGTGCCGACGACGATCCCGGCGCAACGGGTGGCAGCGGTCGCCATAAGTGCTTTCCAGAACCAGGATATCCGCCCGATAAGGCGATCTGGGCGCTGGCAGCAGCGGAGCATATGGAGCCCCAAGGTCGCCGGAAAAAACCAGGCGCTTTCCAGCGCAGTCACATTCCACATACGCAGAGCCAAGAACATGACCGGCCGGTTTAAGCTTGATTTGCAACGGGGCTGCCCCCAGAGGAATATTCTGCCACAGCCCGTATTTGATCGGGCGTAACAACGCATTTATTTTATCCAGGAATTTTTCAATCAGCCGCTGATCCCTGGTAAAACCAATTTTAACGGCATCTTCCAACATCAGCGGCAACAGCGCTGCAGTTGCCTCAGAGCAATAAATTGGCCCGCTAAACCCTGCCGCCAACAGGTATGGAATACGGCCGACATGATCAATGTGGACATGGGTTAAAACCAGAGCCTTGATCTGCCCAACGGGAAAGTCCATTTCAAGAGCATGATTCTCATCCCCCTGAAACAGTCCACAATCAATCAAAATGGAATGATCGGCATCAACACGCAGCTCATGACAAGAACCGGTGACACCTTGGGTCGCACCATGGAAGACAATATCCGGATAAATCACTTTCCCCTCTCCCTAAGAATAGCCGCAGATGAACACAGATTATCGCAGATAAATTGAAAACAAATTCGTCAGAATTAAGAGTGTACAGGTGAGGCTTGAAATCTCATTTCGGTAAAGATGCAGAAATGGTCGGGGCAAAGCCCTTAATAAATGATTTCCCTATCTCCAGCGCCGCCTCTTCAGAGGTGGTGACCGGCACGGAAATTCTAATAAAAGACGATTCGCGCCGGTTATGCAACATGGAATTTTTGGCCATGGAGAATTTCAAGGCATATTCGTTGGTGAGATACCGATCCCCAACCTGGAACCAGTACAGGAACAGCTGCTTCTCACTATCTTTTTGATACAGCGAGCTGACATAGGAAACGACCGTGCCATTGACATCCAGCTGGTGAACTTCAGCATTGACCCGATCCCAGCCACTTCCCGGAAGACACTGCTTGGGAGAATGGATCGGCCCGCTGTCAGGCCCGCCGTCATGGTAGCCGACATAAAGTGAAGCGACATCTCCACTGCTGTCCTGATAGGTTCGTGACAGATAATCCGTCGGTAGCAAAACTTCCAGCACCCGCGTATCGAACCGCGCCTGCCCGGTCATTACCCAATCCCCCTGTTTTTGCGGAAAAAGATTAAGGGGTTTATTCACCGGCACCGATGCCTCAGAACGGGTATGAACATACAATGCCGTCATCCCGAGGAGAAGGTAAAGGATTATAAATCGCCAGGTTTTGATGTTAGACATAAAAGAACCTTTATCATACTCCACGGAAAGCACAGAACTCACGGACAAAAATCAAAAGACAATTCGCTCTACAGTTGCTTTTGGGAATGAACCAAAATTGACCAACAACCCAAGCTTTTTACTTGTTGCTTTAAGATAATTCATGATTTGAGCCTGATGCTCGCCCGTGACGTTTGAAACGGCCTTTATCTCGACGATAATATCGTCAAAACAGATAAAATCAGGGATATAGGTTTGCTTCAACACCTGACCTTTATAGGTCAAATTCAGTCGATGCTGAGCCAAATAAGGGATTTTTCTTTTCCGGAATTCAATTTCCAGACATTCTTGATATACAGATTCAAGAAAACCACAGCCTAGCTCCCTGTACACTTCAAAAACAGCGCCACGTATTTCGTAGGTCTGACTCTCAAATAAAAGTTTAATTTCAGGTCTATTTTCCGTGCGTTCAGTGTCTTCCGTGGACATTTTCCCTTCCCCCTATAGAAAACCGCCCATCTGCATATACATCTGCGGCTAATTAAGAATCTTTCTCAACACTCCGCTTGCCACAAACAACAGCACCATCGCGAGCAGGAACACACCCATACCGGCAAATTCGTGAAAGAAACCTTCTGCGGCGGCAGTTCCGTAATATTGGGCCAGATAGCCAGTCCCGATGACCCGGAACATATTGGTCACAACCGCAATCGGCACTGTCAGCGCAACTAGCAAAATCATCGCGACTTTTCTTCTTTGGGTCAACACGGCCAGAGCGACCCCCAAGGCCAGCAAGGACATCAACGAGCGCAAACCGCTGCAGGCATCAGCCACTTCCAACACGGTATTAGGAAACATGATGATGTTGCCTTCGCGCAGAACCACAACTCCCATCAGCTTAAGAGCGAGAACAGAGAACTTGGCAACAAACAGTTTGAGAGGAAAGGCCATGGCATCATAAATGATGTATGGCAGGGGGATCATAAAAAAAAGGAATGCAATTGGTAATGCCAAAGATTTTAGCCACTGCCAGCCCAGCAAAAAAAGCACGATGCCGGCAAGCAAAAAAACCATTGAGGCACGCCGGGTAAAATATTCCTGGGCGGCAATGCCAACCATCAGCACAAACAATGAAAAAGCAATCAGCACAAGACCCGAGTTTGCCGGTTTTGCCGGCAATTGCTGAAGTCGTTCACGCTGTTGCCAGATGAAATAAGCGGAAATAAATGGAACCAGAAAGCCGTGTGAATAATTTGGATCATTTGACCAGTCCAGATACAACCCATTCAAAATCTGAAAATAGACAGCCACAAATGCAAGAATGGCACAACCAATCAGTATAAATGGACGGGAATTCAGATTTGTTTGCAAGACAGTCAACCCCCTTCAAAAAAACATTCAAATCGTACCACAAACATATCCATATGAATCAAATTTTCATCCAGCAGTTTCAACGGGGCAACATCTGATCTACAAGGAATATTTCTTTATTCATAGCATGCGGGAATAGGCGTTCTGATAATTTTATTCCCACCTGCATTGACCATTGCTTTCCACAACACGGGGCGTTCATAGCCGACCCAGACCGGATGATGTCCATTACCACTCTTATCAGAAATATCGTCAGGGGTTGGATTCAGATTCTGGTACCAGGGTTTGCGCACAGATGCAGGCGAACTGATCTCCTTGGTAATTTCGTCCAAAGTCATTGCTGAATCGTAAAATTGAAAGCCACGAAGCACTCCATTCCAAACCTCATTTCCCTGGTTCCAAGGAGCATCACCAACAACCAGAACAGGCGCCGGCGGATTAGCGTAGCGCTTACCTGTATAGCGAATCACCCTGGACCGGTCGGGCCAATCCCAAAAAAATTCATAAACCGCAGTATCACCAATTTCTCGGCAGATTGCCACCTGCACATACCAACGGTCATACACAACGTACTCTAAACTAAGATGATCTCCGCCGGGTGGTGCGGCAACTTCCCAAAACTGTTGCTGATCGGTATTCCAATCCGGATAAGGGTGAAAACCATAATAAGTATTTGAAGGATGAAATACGCCGTTATTTCCCCAAAAAAATGAGGTGTAATACGATTGTTGCTGGCGTGGATAAGCTCGCCAGATGTAGGTTGCAGGAAAGGCCGCTAACGGTACGGCAAACTCGAACCGCAATGTTGTGTTGACCCCTGCGTTTCCAGGAAAATCAAGTCCGCTGATCAGTTCCAGCGGAGTAATCACCAAGAGAACTTCAGCTTTCTGCTCGCCATTACTGGCCTGGACCAAAACCTTACCCGGCGCAAGTGCGCTAACGACACCGTCTTGAGAAACGGTTGCCCGAGATGGCTGTTCCGTTTTCCAGACTATCGGCAGGTTCTTTTTGCCGCTCGCCAACGAAACAACAAGCGGGAGTTTTTCTCCCACCATCAAACTTCCGGATAACGGTGAAATGGAAAACCCACTATGCTTCGACTCAACCACATGAACAGTTACAGTCTCACTGCATTTTTCACTTATTGCAGTAATCTCAGCCATACCAATCGCATGAGCGACTACCTGCCCTTTTGCATCGACACTGACAAGATCAGGACGGTTTGAACTCCAACTGACAGATCTACCGGCCCTGCCCTTAGTATCGGCAATAACTGTCATTGTTTTAACTTCAGAACCAACGATATGGCTCGCACCCTCTTTTCGATGCGGCAACATATTTCCGGCAGCATCACCAAGGGTGGCAGACAACTGCAATTTCTGCCCAACCGCTAAAGAGACCTCGGCTGGAGACACTTGAATTGATGCAACCGGTACCGGTGTTGATATTTTAGTACCGGAGGCCTCCACCGCACGTTTGCATCCACCCGAAAGCAGAAGTAAACAAATAATGATTAGAAAGCAGCGATAACTAAAAATAGACTGCCTTGATTGCTTAGTAAATAATTCGGTATAGAAAGATCTCATAATAACCGTCTATTTTCACTACCGACTCAATGATTTTCCCCGGAAACTGCTCGTTGCCAATCTGAAAACTTATGCGTTGACGTCCGGAGTTTCCGGATGCCAACTAATTACGATTCGGAGTTTTCCGTATGGTAATTAAATGCAGATAGCCTTTTACCGCCAACAGCCACGCGTATCTATAAGAACTTTGGCCTTCAGCAGTTCATGATCGATTTCCTTGAACTCATCATGATCGACCAGCAGAACCAGGATATCCGCTTCCTTAAGCACATCATGAAGATCATGAAGCGGAAGCGGGCTATGACCATTGACCACATTCGGCTCACAAGCCATGACCTTACCGATCTGCATGCGTTCCAGCTGCTGAGCAATCTGCAACGCCGGAGACTCCCTTAAATCATCAATATTTGCTTTAAATGCAAGCCCCAGGCAGCCGATGACAGGATCTCTGAAGCGATCCGCTTTTTGTTTGATTTTCTCCAGCACCCAGTGTGGTTTTCCATCATTCACCTCGCGGGCGGTACGAATCAATCGCGCGGTCTCAGGGGCAGCATGGACGACAAACCAAGGATCGACAGCGATACAATGTCCCCCGACGCCAGGCCCAGGGCTTAAAATATTAACACGAGGGTGCTTGTTAGCCAACTCAATCAATTCCCAGACATTGATCGACAACCGATCACAGATCAGGGACAGCTCATTGGCAAAAGCGATATTGACATCACGAAAAGAGTTTTCGACCAACTTGGCCATTTCAGCGGTCCGGCTGTCGGTCAGAAAAATCTTCCCGCTGCAAAACGATTTATACAGAGACTGAGCCTTCTGGGCCGACTCCTTATCTACGCCACCAACAATGCGATCATTATCAACAAGTTCACGGAGAATACTGCCGGGCAAAACCCGCTCCGGACAATGGGCCACATAAATGCGGCCATGCTTCTTTTGCGGATCAACTTCGGCAAGGTCAGGACGTTCCCGGTAAATAATGTCCCGAATCATCTCTGTCGCTCCAACCGGGGAAGTTGATTCAAGAATCACCAGGTTCCCTTCTTCCAGATAAGGGCAAATTGCCTTGGTCGCAGCTTCAACATAACTCAAATCCGGAATTTTCTCGTGGGCTTCTGCATCGGCAACAAAAGGGGTCGGTACCGCCAGAATAAAAGCATCGGCCTGTTCAGGAGTCATGGACGCTTTCAGGTTCCCGCTGTTAACCGCTGATTTGACCAGGATATCGAGATCAGGTTCGACAATATGAATTTTACCGTGATTTATGGTATCAACCGCTGAAGCATTAACGTCCACTCCCAAGACCTGCAACCCTTTGGTAGCCAGCATCGATGCTGTCGGCAAGCCGATATAACCAAGTCCCATGACAACTATTTTTTGATAATTTTGCATATGTCAGTCCCGTTCCCAGTTGAAGATAAAAAATCAGGCAAAATAATTTTCAAGCAACGTTACAATCCGCTGACTCGCATGTCCGTCTCCATACGGGTTATGCGCTTCGCTCATACGCCGATATTTGTTCTGATCCGTTAATAAAGCCGCGGCAGCGGAATAAATTCGCTCTGCGTCAGTGCCAACAAGCTCAACAGTGCCGGCAACAACCGCCTCGGGCCGCTCAGTTGTGTCACGCATCACCAACACCGGCTTGCCCAATGATGGGGCTTCTTCCTGAATACCGCCAGAATCAGTGATAATCAGGTAGGATCGATCCATTAAATACACGAAAGGCAGGTAATCCAAAGGATCAATCAAGTGCACATTATTGCCGGGGGTCGCGCCAAGAATCCGTCGCACCGGAGCCTGAACATTCGGATTCAAATGCACCGGGTAGACAATTTCCGTATCCGGAAAGGTTTCCGCGATTCGGGCCAGGGCCTGACAAATATTCTCAAACCCTGCTCCAAAATTTTCCCGCCGATGTCCGGTAACCAGAATCAGTCTTTTTTCAGGATCAAGAAAAGAAAATTGTTCAGCGAACCGCCCTTGGAGCAGTCTGTCCTCACGAATAGAACTGACCACCTCAAGCAAGGCGTCGATGACCGTATTTCCGGTAATGTGAATGTTCTCCGTCGGGATACCCTCACGAAGCAGGTTTTCTCGGGCCGTGAGAGTTGGTGCAAAATGCAGATCAGCAATATGACCGGTAAGGCAGCGGTTGATTTCCTCAGGAAACGGTGCGGCCTTGTTGCCGGTCCGCAGCCCCGCTTCGACATGCCCAACCGGGATACGCAGATAAAAAGCCGCCAGCGCTGCACTCATTGTCGTCGTCGTGTCACCATGGACCAGAATCATGTCAGGCCGATAGCCCTCCAACACCGGCTTCAGGCCAAGTAAAACATGGCTGGTCACGTCAAACAGGTCTTGCCCGGGCGCCATGATATTCAAATCGAACTGTGGCCTGATCTGAAACAGGTTCAACACCTGATCCAGCATTTGCCGATGTTGAGCCGTCACACAAACAGCTGACTCCAGCAGATCGGACGTTTCAAGGGCCTTAACAACAGGAGCCATTTTAATGGCTTCAGGGCGAGTGCCGAAAATTGAGAGAATCTTTTTTATAGCCATATTATCGCCATAATTAAAATTATTAAAAACAGATAGTTTTTAAGATATGCGTATTTTAGATAAAAAATAATCAACAACTTTTTTTTCAGGACCATCATTAGACCCAAAGATGACCCAAAGGCAAATTTCCATAATTAAATAAAAGCCAGCACCACCAATTACCAATACAGACAACAAAAAGTATTCAGAAATATTCAATTCAAAACTTATAAACCATCTCAGTAAAAAAGCCATTAAAAGAGATCCAAGCAAAGGCTTAATAAAAATATTAAAAAAATCTACAAAAGAATAAGAAAGGTATTTGCACAGAACAAAACTATACGTTATAAAAACAAAAAGTGATGAAAAAAGAGCTGCCTGTGCTGCACCAACGACACCATTATATTTTACTCCAACAATAAAAAGAGGAATAAATAAGAGAACTCTTGCCAGTGAAATAAAAGTAGTAATTTTAGGTTTCCCTGTTGCTAAAAAAACATATCCAGAATTAGAATTTAAAGCGAACAGCATACTGGCCAATGCCAAGTAAACAATCACGTGCTCCATCCCCACCCACTTATCACCAAAGAAGCAAGAAACAAAAATTTTCGAAACTGATGCTAGGCCAATTCCCGCGGGCAAAACCCAAATAGCGATACTCCCCATTACGCCACGATACAACTCTTTAAGTTGTTCAGGATCTTTGGCCACAATTGAATAGCCCGGATAAGACGCCCGATTAACACTCGAAACAAGTTCAGAAGACGCCATATTAGATATTTCAGTAGAGATTGAAAAGAGCCCAACAGCACTAGGGTTTATCATTTTCCCAATAACAAGCTCTGGAGATTTTGTATTTAAAAATTGAATAACATTGTTAAAAAACAACCATTTAGAAAAATTAAAGAGATCATTGATTTTACTAAAAGAAATTCTTGGCCTAAAAGAGCTCATAATATAACTGACAACGACGATAGAAAACTTCCAAACCAAACTACCAATAATAAGAGCCCAATAATTTTTAAAAGTAATTGCCAAAGCAATAGTACAAAAAAAACTAATTATTTTTGGTATTATCTGAAGTATAAACTCCTTATGGAAAGTCAAATTTTTCCTAAAATCAACAACACCTATATTAGAAAAAGAATTTATTAAAAATAAAAATGCTGTTGCAACAAGAATATATTTAATATTTTTATTATTATAAAAAATTGCAGCATAAGGGCTCAATATAATTATAAAAACAAAAGAAAATAAGCCCAAAAAAATATTCAAAGTCCAAGCTGTATTGTAATCATCCATATCTGAATCTTGCTTTTGAATAAGAACAGTATCAAAACCAAACCTAGAAAACAAATCAATCAAGGAAAATATAGACATCGCAATAGCATTGAGGCCAAAATCTTCAGGAGTCAAAAGCCGGACAAGGATTAAGGTGCTAATAACACCTAAACCTCTCATCAACATTCTTAGAGAAAGCAGCCAAATAGATCCTTTCATAATGCCTTTAGCAACATGATTCAAAAACTACATCTCCTTAAATAGTTGATAGTTCCAAAGCCTGTTCTTCAGACTGAAGCAATCGCTTCTCTTGTGACTTAACTCAATTTGTCATTCTGCCAATTTGTTCTTTTAAAATTTTCAAGAAAACTAAAAGTTCTCAGGATCACCCTGAGGTCTTAACCAATCGCAGCCATCCGAGCGTTGATTTTATCGCCCAAGACACCACACAACCAGAGATAAGTTGAAAAATATCAGATACCAAAGTTTACAATCTACTCCGAGCGGAGATGCCACAATATCAAAAAGATCAAACGCTCGTTATTCGAAAGAAATTCGTAACGAAGCCGTGAAAATGGTGACAGAGGAGGCTTAACTGCATATGAAGCATCCAACAACTCCTAAATCGATCCCTGAAAGCTGGACAGGACTCACAGAACAGGCAAACTTGGCGATATCGGCAGTGAGCAGTTCCCCTTGACCGAGATTGAGAAAGAGTTCGCTCGCGTCAACTGAGAGCGGCCCCAGCTCAAGCAGGAGCGAGATATTTTCAAAAAGGCCACCAGCTGGCTTTGACAAGGAGTCGCTGCACGATACGCGCTAATAAAACAGCTTCGCTTTGAGCATCCGACTCCTCTACTATGCTGCCTTTTGGAGCTTTCAATAAGTGGCTATTATATACCTAATTGAAACGAACAGAACCTCTCCTGGAAAAAAGAAAAACGGCTCGAACTTGAAATTATTGTGGCTCATAAAAGAGCCAAAGAAGCCTACGGCCCAGAGCGCCTAAAAGAGGACCTTACTGACCACAACATTCATGTTGGTGTTCACCAGATCAAGCGAATAGGCAGAAAGGTGGCCAGCACTGCAAGCAAATCAAAAAATCAAGAAGTTCAAGGCAACGAAAAATTCGCAATACTTAGTGACTGACCACAAGGAGCCCTCTAAACTATTTTTTTCAAGGCCGTCCCGAACCCGACATGGGACACCCATATCCCCACGGCCGAAAGCTGGCTATATCTTGCCGGCCACAAAGACCTCTATACCGGAGAAGTCATAGGCTACGCCATGGGAGAGCAAATGGCAAAGAATCTCGTCTCCCAATCTCTGTTCCGTGCCGCCGCGACCAAAAGGTTAGTGTGCTGGCTTGATCCATCATTCCAAACGCGGCAGCCAGCACTACGCGGAGGAGCTTCGCCAGCATCTCGATCAGTTCGAAATGCGAGTATCAATGAACCGGCAAGGCAACTGCTTTATAATGCGCCGACTGAAAACTTCTGGGGAATTTTCTCATGCATCACCGTCGAATACATTAGATGCGAAGCAATACAGGAGATCAGGACTTGCATGGAAGCCTTCTACAACCGGAAGCGGAAGAGGCCTGCCTATCTTTTTGCTAGCACCCATGAGAACAATATTCCAAAGAGCGGTCAGTCGGTTAATATCTTACTGTCCACTATTGACGACCGAGGTCGACCGCTTCCACCCCAAACAATCTTTGAATTTCTGATGACCAATGACGGCCTCAAGGACACTGCGCCGCTTCAGTTCCTTTTTTGATTGCCAGCATCACGTTGCACTTTTAACCGGAGAGAAACACCTGAGTTTCGCCACTCAATGACCTCGGTAAACACGATCAATATAGCAGCAATCAGGCATTGTGCCTATAAGGTCGGCGACTCTATCGGGGCCCCCTTTGAGGGCATGGCCGTCATAAGGGTTGCCCTTAAAACGCTGAGCACCAAGAATAAAGCCATCTTTGTTGGCGATACAGGGGCTAATCCTGTAACGAACTAGTATTATTTTTTTTGGAGGAGCCTTGCCTTTGTTGACACAGGTCTCATACAGTTTTTGCAGGCCATAAAACGTGTATTTGTTGTGCCACCGCTGAGACAGAAGACGGCTTCAAGGTCAGCCCCCCCCCCCCCCTGCTTGACTTGGCCTGGCTTCCGTATTACGTTCTACAAGGTAATGGATAAAATATGCGAAGCCACAGGAATACTGCCAGCAACCATTCCCCACCAAGCGGGCGACGGCCGCCCCATCGCCTTCAACGAACGCACGCTTGAGGCGGTGCAAGCCGACCATCAGTCGTGTAGGGCGATTTCTCGATATAGAGGTCCTTGAACTTTTCACGAAAGACCGACCAGTCGATCCGCTTGGCTAGAACAAATAGCGAATGCTCCCAATTGAGAATCTGGTCGAGACGGATCCGAGACAGTTCTAACTGGTTACGCTGAGCACCTCTTGGCTTCATAAAATCACCACGAAATACAAACCAATCACCCCTCTGCTTATACTTTCTCAAAGAAGACTTTTTACGAAACGCTTATCTCAGTAAGCGCAATTATATCTTAGCAATCGCAAAAGGTTTATAGCCTAGAGAGATAAGCTCTTGCGATAGCTGATTCTTGTTCAGAGTAAAGCTAACCCAAAAACACAAAATCTATAAAAAATAATTATATAAGATATACAGTTAAAACTCATACAAATAAAGTTACAAAAGACCAAAATTATTTCTAAATATCCGGTCTATTCTCTTACCAAAAAGATATGGCTTAACCTTCCAACGTAGTTTTTTAAAAAAGCTATTACGCCAACGGTCACTAAAATTATCGCCACTAGCAACAACATAGCTTACCAATCGATCAGACGTTCTTAAAAATTTAAAAGAAGGAGTTCCTTTATAAAAATTATGGATATTCATATGCCTATGCTTTGTCCAAGGAACCTCAAGCCTAAATTCAAGATCAACGGAGTTTGGAAAGTTCAAATGAGATGATTTAATGACAACAGAGGACCCACAATATTGATTAAGTTCATTCGTTATAATATATCTCTGACAGGACTCAAACAAAATATAGCCGCCATCAATCGTTAAGAAATCAAATGATCCTTTCATTTTTAATAACTTCACAAAGTCCTTATGTAATAAATCATCAGAATCCAATTGAAAAACATACTCGGGGCTGTATTTATTTATTTCCTTGAGAGCAGAAATAATTTTTAGATTTTTGTCATTAATAAGGTCTTGAGGATTGAAAAGACCATCAACTCGTTCAGGAGAAGGAAAATTAACTCTACAAAATTCAATATTCGAAGGCTTATTTTTTTCTAAAAAATCAGGAACGTCGTGGCCAGCAATAACTACAACAAAATCATGATCTGCTTGGTTATAAAGAGAGGCCAATGTTGCTTCTAAAGAGTGACAAGTAATATTCCAATCTCGTGAAACCTGCTTAGCTTTAATCGGAATAATAATTCCCAAAAACATATTGACACCTCCTCTACAGAGAAACCCATATCAACATTAGCGATAGAAATAATAGCCAATAGCCAACCAATAAAACTATACCCTCGGAGGAGGTCCCCAGAATTTGGACAGTGTGGCATAGATAGAATGCCGGACACTGACAAAGGAGAATCACCATGAATAAAATCAAGCAGAAGCGACATTCAAAATCGGCCAGCTGACAATTGATTTTTCGTCATAAACCTTCGGACGCTGAACCACGCTCAAAGGGAAAGCCTGGTCGAACCCGGCCAGGTTGCTAGCATGAATATTGCCCGGCAATGTGAGCTGTTAATCATCAGTCGATCGCACTATTACGGCGATGCGACCGGGAAAAATCCACTCAACCTGAAACCCATGCGTCTAATTGACGAGCAGTTTCTTGAGACACCTTACTAAAGAGCCCGACAAATGGCGCGACACCTGCACCGCCAGTGCTAAACTCTCGGCCGAAAGAGGGTTGCCCAGCCGATGAGGCCACTAGACCCGTCGCCAATCATCCAGAAGCCGAACATATCAAAACCGCCTCAGCAGCACAAAGACTATCCTTACATGTTGGGGGTGCTGGAAATCGACAAGCCAATCAGATCTGCTGTGCCGATGTGACCTAGTTCCCGATGCAGCGCGAGGTTCTCTATATTTCGTGTAAATTATGGACTGGCTCACCAGCAAGACTCCATCCTGCGGCATAACCATGAAGGATTTCCAACTTATTCCCGCTGCCAATTTGTCCTGCTGACTGGGGCCAGCTCTATGTTTATCATACCCCCTATGGTAGACTGCGTATATGGAAAAACCCTAAAAATTTCTGCCCCAATCTCAAGGAATGCTTACGATATCCAAATGGTAGCTTAACTAGACATGACCTTAATTTTTAATTATCATATCGACTACTTTTTTCGCGCCATATATTGACATATGGTCACTGTCAAAATACATAGATTCACCGTTTATAGTTGCATAGCAAAGCTTGGTGCCACAGAATATATCTTTAGGATCTATAATCTTAATTTTAGGGTTAAATAACGAAAGCCTGGACATAAAAGGTTTGTTTCTTTTTTTCCACCATTCGGTGGTACTTCCTAATATATTTAAAGATTCTCCTCTCTCTTTCATTATTAATCGATCAATGCTTACTGGTAGTTCTGGCGCTTGAATTACTAAGTAAACATTTTTATCAGCTTGGACAAATTTATCAGTGATTGCTATGTAATTACTAATTATTTCGTCTATTTCTTGTTCAGACTTTAATGGCGGAATGTTTGGATAATATCCATCTTGCTTCCCTGATAGATACTGATTGATCCGGTATGAAACGACGACTGATTTTATCTCTGGGGCTGTAATAATGTAGTTAACTGCCTCATTAGTCCATTTCGCACAAGGGGTTTCTGGACTCTTACCCGGATATGAAGGCCTACATCCGCTAAACGAAAAATGTCTAATCCCCTCACCGAAGGGTTCTAGTTTTTGGGCTAGGGCATATGCTAGCTCTACGGTATGGCTATCTCCAAAGGTAGCCCATGTCGTGTTATTGTTGTTGTACATGCAAGTATTTTGGGGTCTACGATAGTCTATACCGCTGGTATGGCACTCTTCTCGCTTTGGACTGGGCAGGGAAGTTGCGAACATTTTTCTTTTGTCGGGCATAACCCTGTAATCATAAAATCCATTTGTTAAATGTCCCACCACACCGATACTCATAAAACACAGACTTCCAATCCCTGTCAGAATAAATATTTTCCTCTTTGGAATCTTCTGCTTGTCTCTGAATGGTACTTCAATGTATTTCCAACTTAAATAGGCTAAAGCTATAGAGAGTAGAGACAAACCGAGAAGGGCAGCAGTGCTGGGAGCGTTAATCTGATAATGTCTAAGAAATGCAAATAAGGGCTGATGCCACAAGTAAATACTGTAGCTTAGTAAGCCTATGAACACGATCGGTTTGAGGCTAAGAAATTTTGCAGTTATTGTTGTTTTTGTTGCAGCTAATATTATGAGAGCCGTCCCTAAAGTCGGAAACAATGCATATATTCCTGGGAAGGGAGTATGGTCATCAATTTTAATTATTGATAAAACAATAAGCATGAGACCGATAAAGCTTAAGAAATTGCAAACGATTTTGTTTCTATGGATATTATTAGAACTATAGAGTAAATAGAAAGCGCTTAGTGCACCTATAGAAAGCTCCCAGATGCGAGAGGGAAGAAGGAAAAAATTTCCTAAAGGAAAATGTATCGTAGACCATTGGGCAAACAATAAACTTATTGCTCCAATTATTATGAGTGTTAAAAAAATAAAACGTTTTCTAAATACCCACAGAAGCATCAAGAGAGGTGGAAAAAACAAATAGTATTGCTCCTCGACTGCTAGGCTCCATGTATGTATCAATGGTTTTAGCTCAGAATCAACTCCAAAATAGCCACTTTCTTGCCAAAATAAAATGTTGGAAGAATAAACTGAGGTAGCTATTAAACTCTGACAAAAGTCTTTTAAACTTGCAGGTGTTAGCAGGTACCATGCAAATGGTAAACAGCATAGCATTACGAAAAAGAGAGCAGGTAATATTCTACGCGCACGTCTTTCGTAAAAATTAATTATAGAGAATTTACCTTGCTCCATGTCGGATAGGACAATAGACGTTATGAGGTACCCACTTATTACAAAAAACACATCAACTCCAACAAAACCACCTGAAAATGTTTCGAATCCAGCATGAAACAGCACAACTGGCATTACCGCAAAAGCTCGTAAGCCATCAATTTCTTTTCGATAGTTCATTTGAAAGTCCGGGTCTAGTGGTAATATATAGCGTTAATTATTGATCCGGCGAATAAATAGTCGTCCATGAAAAAATTGGATTTGGCGCTTCAGAGGCAAGAAACCTCAAAGAGCAGCCCAGCCTTAAATTTTCAAATCGTCGCGGCGGGCTGCCTGATGAATATTTTGAACTCAGCAATGCAATAGGAGCCGTCCCAGATGATTTCATTCAGGTGAATAATCTTGTCCGATTTTGAGCTACAATCCTTGTCCACGGCAGTGTTCTCCTTTTGGCTTGGGTTTGCGTTTGGCAACACAATTCTAACCTTAAGGGCACTACAGTGCCTTTCTAAAAAAGCGAAAATATTTTACGTTATTGGAAAAAATGGCTACCCTAGGACGTTCACAGCCATGTAGGCCCGATAACAAAGGTTGCCAGGACAATCAAAGAAAACCCCTGGGGCATTCTGAATGCCACTATTCTACAGTTAAGTAACTATCCTCCGGCAAAGCCGAGGCTTTATAGTCGTTCCTGCAAAAGTCGGATTTGACACTCCCGTGACCTCAACTCCGGAGTGCCGAATCAAACGTTAAACTTTCAGCTCATCGCAGCAGATTGCCAGACGATGATTTTGAACTGCTGAAGGGGTGATTTTAGCCGTTCCAGCTCTTTGAAAATAAGCCAAAAGAATGCTCGCAGGAGCTTTCTCAAGTTGAAACCACATGCGACCAGAATGGCTTCATCTTGTCGCCATCGGGTCCTTTGAGATAGTTGCGATCCATCCGGTTGTCGCTCTTCATGTGGCCGATCACCGGTTCAATGGCACTGCGTCTCTTGGACCAGCGCCACTCGCTCGGCTTCATGCTCTTCTTGCGCCGGTTCGCCAGATGAATATTGGTCTGGCCTAGCTGCTTTGGGTTGCCTCGATAGCCTTTATCAACATAGGCATGATCAGCATCCCAGCCGACAACTCGCTTCATCTGTTTCAGTGCCCCTTTGAGGGTATGACCGTCAAACGGGTTGTTGTGCAAAGCTTCGACACCGACGATCCAGTTGTCATTCGAGGTGGTCACAACCGAGACCTTGCAACCGAATTCATATTTCTTATGCGCCTTGCCTTTGCCGATGCATTCCACTTCGGGAGCATGCAGGCTGTAGAGCTTGTTCTTGTCACTGCGCTGTTGCAGCATCAACCGCTTGGCGTTTACCAAAAGTTCAGCCAGTTGCTTATCGGGCTGCGGGCAGTTTCGCAGGATATTGCGATACACGCGGCCCAAGTAGTTCTTTAGCTTTTTCTGCTCCCGCCTGGCACATCTGATCTGCCGGGCATGCGCATAGCGACTGTTCATGATCAGTGCGCGCCTGCCGAGCCGCAGGTAGCTCTGCCGTAATGGGATGCCACGATCTTTTGCAGCTTTGACCAGCAACACCCGAGCTTTGTGGTAAAGCCGAGAATCGGTTGGATAGGCAATCGCCTTTTCCTGCACCGTCGTATCGACATTAACTCGTTCCATATGACTCTGGGTCAAATGGTTCCCACGTTTAGCTGTTTCCAGCGTTTCGCGAAGCAACTGCTCTATGTGCTTCGGGCCGATCCGCTTGCGCCAACGGCCAAGAGAGGTCGGATCAACCGGCAGCTCATGGATGAAATATTCGAAACCGCAAAAGTACTGGCAATACGAATTCTCTAGCAGTCTAGCCACAATTGATTCGTCACTCTCGTTGAAGGCGTGCTTCAAATAGTACAGACCAACCATCAACCGAGTTGACTTGCCAGATCGACCTTTCTCGGAGTAGAGAACGCCGAACTTGTTATCAAAGACCGACCACTTGATCTGGTTGGCCAGCACGAACAGAGGATGATCGCGGTTCCAAATCTGATCGAGGCGAGCACGAAACAGATCGGCTTGATTTTTTTTGCGGCACTTTTGGCTTCATAAAATCACCATGTTTTAAGGGCTGAAGTACTGTTTCTGGTGATTTTAACAATTTTATACTGCAATTTTAACTAATAATTGCAGGTATTTATAATTTTTCAGGGGACGACGACCTATATCCCGATAAGGCGAGGCTTTCTTTGCCTGGTAGCGATCATGGACTGGGCAACCCGCAAGGTTCTCACCTGGCAGTTGTCCAATACCCAAGATGCCGATTTTTGTGTTGCCGTCCTTGAAGAGGCCCTGCAACGCTATGGCCGGCCCGAGATCTTTAACACCGATCGGTGCAGTCAGTTCACCAGCTATGCGTTTACCAGCATATTCAAGGATTCCGGCATCAAAATTTCGATGGACGGCAAAAATCGCTGGATGGACAATGTCATGATCGAGAGGCTCTGGCTGTCTCTCAAGTACGAATGGATCTATCTCAATGCATTCGAAACATTAAGCGAAGCGAGAGCAGGAATCGGCCGATGGATTGACCGCTACAACAGCCAGCGTCCCCATTCCAGTCTGGACGACAGAACACCATATGAGGGAAATTGGCAAAAACCCCGGCCCGATTATGTCGGTCCGGCCATCTGACTGGCGGCATAACCATGAAGGCTATCCACCTCATTCCCGCCGCCAATCTATCCTAACAAAGAGGGCCACCTCTCTATCTCTTGTGCTTCAGTAAATGGGGTCGATTCCCCCACACAAAATGGAAAAGAACCACAAAATAAGAAATGAACTATCCCTATGTTTGCAATAGAATAGTTCATTTCTTATCATTGCCAAATGCCCCCCCTTTATTAGCTGTGCTACCCCAGAAACATGGTCAGTATTTATACTTCTATATTTTGGCTTTTAAGTAAAATCCGCCTGCATACAAGCACGGTAAATCAGTAAATCAATCTACTATTTTTAAATTACCTGCAGGTTGGAGAATCTTCTGACCAGCCGAATTGATAACATATTCAATAGTTCTGATCTTCGTTAACGCTGCTGAATCACCATTCCAATCAAAATTGCCAGAGGCATAATCGCGGCATCCCGATGTACTACAAGATTTTATTGGGTTGCCATTGCTATCAAGATTCCCGACATCTTTAAATGCAAAATAGATCGTTGTGCCAGCTTTCAGTCTAGGCTCGTCAAAACTCTGGACCCTAAATGGCGCCCACGTTTCACGGTAGAATCTGTTCGGTTTCTTAAACTGACCAGCTACTGACTCTGTGATTGTAAAGCCGCCAGAATATTCTTGGACATCAATCAGAGTCGCACTATCCCAATTAGCGTTTGTAATTGGACTGAATGAATACCTTCCCTCAATCGTCAACCCAGATTTGAGATTTACGTACTTATCCATAAATGAAACTTCAAAATGCCCATCTGAATAATATCCGATGGCAGGGCTATTTAACGTCTCAAAGTTCTGAGAGGCTTCACCGGTCAAAGTTCTAAACGTTAGCTCATCAATATAATAATCAGCAGGCGTTATTGCAGTGTTGAGAGCAATATACATGTGACTAATTTTCTGGATAAAATTAGCTGAAGTAAAAGTCCTTATTGCATATCCGTCATAAGGAGTAGCACTGTCACTCGACCATCCATTATTATGTTGTGGATGATTATCAACTATAGTATGTATCCAGCCCCCACCATTGAGCCCAAAGCGGTTATAATAATGCCCAGATTGGTCATAAAGATAAGGGCCAAAGCTGATGTTCTTTGTTGGGTAATTTGCCCCGGTATCAACCGCTATGTCAGAAGGCATATAGATATAGGCAGATAATTCATCAGCCCCTGAAGCTCCGGGGAAAACAGTTGTGTGTGTGCCGTCAGTAGTAGAGAAATAAATATAAGGTTGCCCCAGGTTTTCTCCGGAATTAGGGTCACCTACATAATCAATGAAATCTTGTTTACTATATATAACAGCACCAGATCCATTCGGAAAGCTATCACTTTTCCCGCCTGTTATGTGAGCATGTAAACTGTTACCACTATGTGAAAAAATGGAAGATATATCTAAATATCCCCATGCTTCCCAGCCCAAATGAGAATTATTGTAAGTGTTCAAATATCTATAAAATTCAACGTAATTACCTGTTGAGCCAATCTCAGTCTTTGAAGTCCAACCGTCTGTACCACTACCTGTTTCGGCGTATGTAAAACTGGTATTCGATGTTCTAGAGGTACTGCTTGACGATGGTGTAATATTATCAAATTCTACGAGTGGGCCAGCTCCCAAAGCATAGGAGGCTGAAATAAAAAAAATGAGGATTGTTAGTAGGTTTTCAACAAATACAGCAGGGGTAAAAATTATTCTTTTCATTTAAAATTCTCACTTTCTAATAACGTGTTTACTACAAAACCGACCTTAAGCCCTCTCTAATAAAAGTCATTTGATCATACTACAAATGTACTTAGCATTCCATTGCCAATTTAATCGATTTTCGACTTTTTTTACAGCATTTTCCCCAAGTATCTTAAAACGCTGATGATTTTCAAATACAGCTAGCAGTCCATCGACAAGATTAGGGGTATCTTGATCGCCAAAAACGATACCATCAACGTCACTATCTATTAGATCAAGAAAATTGGGGTTGTTAGGGACAACAACAATTTTCCCTAATCCCATATATTCAACAACCTTCATCGGTGATGCATAGAATGTCGCCTTAGGGCTCACTGCGATATCAAACAGGTTGACATACTCATGAACTTTCTCATAGGCAACACGACCCGTAATCAACACTTTCTCATCCAAAGAATAACTCTTTATCAAACGTTCCAATTCACCCCTAATCGGCCCATCACCTACTATCAACAGAAAAACCTTCTCATGCTTTTCGACAACCTGCCTGAACGCCTCAAGCAAAAGATCAAGTCCATGCCAAGCACGCAGCACTCCGGTAAATCCGATGACAATATGATCTATTGGAATATCTAATTCGAGTAGCAAATCCTGATTTTTAGGATGTGGGTAAAACTTATCAGGATTAACACCGTTGGGCATGACGACAATCTTATCTTCTGGAACGCCCTGATCCAATAAATATTTTTTTAAAGGCGTCGACACAACGATGGTTTTGGTTGCATAAGTGCAGGCCAGCCTCTCAAACCAGAAAGCGAATTTCTTGAAATACAGCCTCTCGTCTGGCTGCTCGCTCCGTTCAAGAGCCAACGGTGCATTAACCTCAAGACAAAGGGGTGTCCCGGTTAATTTGGCTGCCAGAATTCCACCAATATTAAAAGTGATGTAGCGATCATAGATAAAGTTTGGTCTTAATAACAAGCACTTCCAAGTCAAAACAAGGAAAATAAAAAGAGAATAACCCATTTCGCACAGCTCGAAGACAAGACCCGGCAATCTACTTTTTATGGTAGCCAACATCCTTCCCCGACTTGTATTCTGGCTCCCCCCCCCTTTATCATTCGGATAATTTTCACCCACCGGAGCAACAACCTTAACTTCGTGACCAAGAGAGCGGAACGCGGCAATCATTTCGCGTATATGAATACCCTCGGCACCGTCTCCAAGCGTCCTGTGGTGGTAGATCAATTTCATGGTAATACTCTTTCAGATTCCAGCAGTTTCTGATACATGTTGACAACCTGTTGTGCACAGACCGCCCAGTTCCACCCCTCCATCTGGGAGGAAATCTGCTGACGATCCCAGTCAGTTTTCAATGCCTCATCAATAGAGTAATGCCAATCACCCTCCAACGGGATAATAAACCCGTTCACCTTGTCAGTAATAAGATCTGGGACGGCGCCAACGGCCGAAACAATACTGGGACAGCCGCACGCCAGAGCTTCCATGACAACATTGGGACACCCTTCTCCGGACGTTGCAAGGCAGAACAAATCGGCTGCGCAATACCATTGTACCAGTTCCGCATGGCTGAGATCATTGACAAAGAATACGTTGTCAAGACTCAGCTCGGCAACCAGTCCTTCCAATTCAGCCTTGCAGTTCCCCTCCGGATTCACGCCGCCAATGATGTAGAGCTCTATACTATGATCCTGTGCCAGCCGGGGCAATTGCCTGATCAGGTGGTGGTGACCTTTCCGGGCAATCAAAGACCCGACGGATATGATAATCTTTTTATCCCGGGGCAGGCCCAGTTGATTCCTGGCAGAAATCTGATCCCGGAAAGAAAACTGGTCGCTGTCAACACCATTAAGGATTACCTGTATTCTGGAAGCGGGAACTCCGATATCCAGAAGATCCTGCTGCAGTTCCGTGCTGAGACAGACATGCTGATCTGTGTGTTTCAGCAACCAGTCCAGCAGCTTTTTTCGCAGACTTCTCTCCTGCAGGCAAAGAGCTTCCTTGCCGCGAATGGTGACACAGCATTTTGTTCCCAAAAACCTCGCCAACAGCCATCCGGCAAGCAGGTCCGGGCAGGTCCAATGGACATCAACCAGATCGAACCGAATTTTTTTGCCAAATCTCAGGTATCCAACAACTGGCAGAACCGACAGGAAATAAAAAGCAAAGTCCAGCCACTTGAGAACCCGCGGGATGGCAAGGAATCGGGGATAATAGACCTTCAGGCCATGATACGTGGAGCTCAAATCCACGTCCTTTTTTTCACGCAACCCCGGCAGCCATTGCAGGGGAGCGATCACGGTCAATTCACAGTGACGGCTTACGGCTTTCAGTCTGTTGAAAACAAAAATCCCGTAACTGGGCTGGGTTCGGTTGGGAAACAGGTAACTCAATGCGAGAATATTCATCGGGATACCGGCGTCCTCAATTCAGGTTATGCTGCAGATGCCACTCTTCCAGGACCAACAGCTGCCATATTTCGCGGTGTCTATCGACCTTCGCCTGCTTATGGTCATCCAGTAGCCGCGCAACAGCTTCGCCTGAAAAGTATCCTCTTTGCAACGCTTTTGCGGATAACAGAGTATCGCGTGCATAATCATACAGGTCCCCACGAAACATCATCTCCAACGGTGTCGGGAAGCCCATTTTCTTTCGGTTGATGATCGTCTGCGGAATACGATTTTCAAGTATTTTTTTCAGGATATATTTGGGGTTGCGCCCCTTGAGCTTGTATTCGGATGGCAGAGTCGCTGCGTACTCAACCAACCGGTGATCAAGGAAGGGCACACGCAGCTCAATGGACGTTGCCATACTCATGCGATCGGCCTTGATGAGCAGGTCATCGACCAGCCAGGTGCGGGTATCAAAATAGAGCATCCGGCTCAGGGGATCCCAATTCCGGCTGGTCTTGAATAGTCCTTCGATAAAAAACTCAAGCTCGGAATTTCCATTCGCGGCAGTCGCCTGAAATTCCGGATGATAGAGTGCGTCTTTGGCAGAACCGTCATAGCTTGAAATACCCTTGTAACGCTCATCAAGCGGAACTTCGGCCATCTTGAGGTATTTATGCAATTTCTGAGACCGGGAAAGCCGCCGACCCAGCTTGGCCAACACCCCGGAAAGATGACTCCCGAAAACATTGCGCAGCCGTTCGATCGCTAGGTTATACCCGTAAAAATCATAACCGGCAAACAACTCGTCCGACCCCTCGCCGCTCAGGCACACAACAACCTGCTCACGGGCCAGTTTTGAAACATAGTACAGAGATATAGCGGCAGCCTCGGTCACCGGCTCATCCATATGCCTGATGTAATCAGGAATGAAGTCGACAAAACCCTGAGGAGTCATCCTGATTTCATGATGATCGGTCTGAAACCGTTGAGACACCTCCCTGGCATAGGGTGTCTCGTCGTAAGCGGGACCAAAATCGTAGGACACGGAAAAGGTTTTCAGTCCCTTAGCGGCACCGGGTGCAAGCAGGGCGACCACGGCGCTGGAATCAAGGCCACCGCTTAAAAAGACCCCAAGGGGAACGTCGCTCCGCAAACGCAAGGCAACGGAGTCCTGAAGCAGCTTGTCAATGGAATCAGCATGATCATCAAATCCAAGAGAGCGATCCTGAGTAAAATCAAGGGACCAATATGGTGCAATCCGTGGCGCTTCGCCTGGCCGACACGTCAACTTATGCCCGGGCAATAGGCGTTTCACTGACGCAAACAAGGTGTTCTCACCGGGAACATAACCAAACCCCATATAAGCGTCGATAAGGGTTGGATCCACACTGGGGGTACTGTTTTCAACAACATGAAGCGATTTGATTTCTGAGGCAAACAACAAACGGTTTCGGTCAAAGCGGTAATAAAAAGGTTTGATCCCGAGACGGTCGCGCGCAGCGAAAAGGGTTTTCTTCTGCATATCCCAAATTGCAAAAGAGAACATCCCAATGAAATGTTCGAGACAGTCCTCCCCCCAATAACCATAAGCAGCTAACAAAACTTCCGTATCGGTTGCGGTCTTGAAGGTATACCCGACAGCATTGAGCTGATTTTTCAGCTCGATGTAGTTGTAAATTTCACCATTGAAGACAATCCAGTAGCCTCCGCAGGTGGAAACCATTGGCTGCCCCCCGATTTCACGGGTATCCAGGATACTTAATCGGCGATGGGCAAGGCCAACGGTTCCATTTTCCAGAACCATATGCCCGGCTCCATCCGGGCCACGGTATTCAATAACGGAGGTCATTTGTTTAAGGATATCTGTATCGATATTCGGTTCTTGAGAAAGGATCCCGGCTATACCACACATAATTGTCAATCCACTCGCTATCAGTTATTTAGTTGCTACCCGGAAACCGTCTTGTGAGCATTCGGCGTTTCCGCATGGTCGCAATTTACTGGGATCAAGGCAGCTTCACGGCTTTTCACCAGGTAACCATGGGCGATACCCAAAGCGATGCACCAGTATATCGGCTCGTATATCAACCTGTTGAGAAACGTTGCGTTGACCAGAAAAGCTCCCAATCCAACCCGCAGGGCAATAACATGTTGCGCTTCCTGAATAAGGTTGTTGGCAAGATAGACCTTTAGTATCCGCTTTGTCTTTCGAAAGAAAATAACCAAAAGGACAACAAAGGGGATAAACACCAGGGCACCGCCTTCGGCAAGAATTTCAAACCAGGTACTATGGGCGACATGCCCCCTTTGGCCTGGCTCCATCCCCTCGAGGGCCGGTCCGGAATAATATCCGAAATTGGCCAGCCCTATACCACTGACAGGATTGTTTTTGAACAGCTCAAAAGAATATCTCCAAAAATCCAGACGGCTTTGAGCAGACCTTTCCCTGGTATCTTCCTGAGTGGCTTCAACAAGGCTTTTGAAACGTGAAATATGATAGTCATTAATAAAGGGCGAAACAGTAAGACAGAGCACAACCAGCGCCATAAGCATTTTTTTCCGGTATTGCTTAAGATTCATGAACAGTAGCAGGAACAATACTCCCAGCCCGAGAAGCCCACCCCGGGAACCGGTTATCACAACCGACATGATGATTCCAAAACACAGAACTCCGGCAAACAGTGCTTCAGTTTTGTTTTTTGACAAAACCCGCTGAAAAACAAACGGAAACAACAGAACCAGAGCCGCAGCAAAATGATTTGAATCACCGATCGACCCACCGTTGATATTTTCAAAACGGGCACCGGTGGTGCCGCGCAGATCATAACAGCGGTACACCAGCCAACAGGCACTCAGAATCAATACATTGTGGAAATTCTTGATTTTTTCGAAACTGTCGACCAGCTGGATGAACAGCAGGAAGAATACCCAGTATTTAAAATAGGTAACGGTCATATCCCAGCTGAGCTGGGGGTTGAAGGCGGCCTTGCTTGAGCTGTAGGCCATACCGACGACAATAAATCCCAGTAGCCACACCTCTAACGGCCAGCGATTGAATTTTTTCGGGTATTTTGCACTGCTCAAATACAGAAGAACGGTCAGGGACGCTATAACGATCGGTATCTGGAGAGGAAGGTAATAATTCTCGGAAAGTTGCGCCAAACGGATATGAGTCAATGCGGCAAACAGGTACAGCCCCCACACCGGATCGTGAACAAGGGTGCGAAAAAAACCGTAGCTAATCAGGGCAATGCCAAATAAAAACTTAACCAAAATCCCCCCTAACCAAGCGCGTCCAGGTAAATCTTCTCGTAATTCTTCAGGGTCGTCGCGATCGAATAGTTTGCCACCACAAAGCGAAACGCCTGGTTAACAACCCTACCGACATCGTCACCTGACAGTGCTTTAAGAATTTTCGCGGCAACGGACTCCGGACGGCTGTCGGCAATAAATCCGGTGACATTATCCTGCACCAGGCCGCTCCGGTTTGCGCCCTGGCTGACCACCAGGGGAACTTTTGCGGCCATGCCTTCGAGTAGGACAAGGGGCAACCCCTCTCGCTCGGAGCAGAGAACCTGAACATCCGAGGCGCAGAGAATGGCCGGAACATCCGTCCTGTTTCCCAGAAAATGAATACGGTCAGCATAATCAGAATTCCAAACCCATGACTCGAGGGGATCCCGCAAGTCACCATCCCCGACAATAAGCAGGTTCAGATCAGTGATGTCCCTGGCGAGTATTGCGAAGGCATCGAGGAGCAGGCGATGATTTTTGATAGGATCAAGCCGTGCGACGATAGTCACGAGTTTATCGCTGGATTGAAAACCAAGAGCCCTTTTTATGGTTTCTTTATCCTGTTCAACCTGGAAAGACGCCAGATCTATTCCGTTTTCAATAACTGTCACTTTACGCCCTGAAATCTTGTCCTTATTGACGGAAAAATGATGGAGCTCTTCACTAACGTCGATAATTTTGTAAGTGATGAAAGATAGCAGTTTTTTTTCGAGCCTGCGGACCCAACTGCCATCAATGTAATGACGGCTATGTTCGGTGTTAATGACAATAGGCTTCCGAGCGATAAAGGCAGCCAAACCACTGTAAAAAAATGACGCCTGGTTGTGGGCGTGAACCAAATCAATGCTATCCTCACTGAACGCTTTGGCCAATGAAAAAATTAAACGCCAGTCAGTTCCGTGCCGCCGGTTGAAAATACGACACCCCGCCAAATCACCGGAAATAAACTCAAGAAGCTCCCCGCCGGCATCCAGACAGTAGAGAAATGGAGTAAAGGAAGACCTGTCTCCATGCTTAATAAGATTGACGAGCAGGTTTTCAATCCCTCCCTGCCCCATGGATAAGGTGACATGAGCAATATTTTTCTTCATAAGCTATGATTTCACCGCCAGCGTTTCTGTCATGACGGAGTGAAGTTCCTCGGCAAGGTGCTTGTTCATGAATTTATCACAACGGGCATCAGAAAAATCCCTGAGCCTGTCATTTTCCCAGTCTTGATACATGGACAGAAGGGTCTCTTTGATGTCCATGATGACATTCTGGCACTGATAGCCGAGGGAGAATCGCCCTATGATATTCGAAGTCGCGCTGTCATTTTCACAGATGGCGAATACGGGTTTACGGACCGACATATAGTCATAAAGCTTGCGGGGTATCTGTAGAGGAAAATCAGGCTGAATCAACAGCAGAACATGGCTTTTTGTCATGTATTGTTTCGCTTCTTCAAATGACACCCTGGGTATAATCCTGATGGAGTCTGCAAGCAAAGGATCCCGCAACAGCAGAGACAGGTTCGGGTCGGCGACATCGATGCCACCGACAAATTTTAGTTGAATTTTTTGCGCGGAGATCGCCCCGTCAGCAATCAATTCCCGCAACGCGGTTAACAGGAAAGAGGGGTTTCTGGAAAAATACAGGGCCCCTGCATGGGTGATGGTAAACACTTCAGTGTCAACGCTTCCAGGCTTATTAGTGACAGCGTAATCTTCAAAACCGTTGGTGATGACGGTAACTTTGTTTTTACAGAACTCCGGATATCGTTTTTTGAAGTCCTCTTGCAGTTCCTGAGTATTGGCGATAACGATATCCGCATGCTTTACCACCCGTCTTTCAAAAAATCGATCAATGATTTTAACCGGGGCAGTCCGGACTGAAAAATTAGGGTTGCTGACCCAGGGGTCTCTGAAATCCACAATCAGAGGTTTGCCAGACATCAGTTTCAGGACAACACCGGACAAAAGCCCGCTCCACGGGCTTCCTGTCGCGTAGATGACATCACAACGGTTTTTGCGAACAACTTTCGAGGCACCCCATACCGCGAAAGGCAGCCAACCGACATGCGGATCCGGAGTCGCCAGGATATCAGTAATAAAGTCCTTCAACCGCTGAAATTTCCCGGTACGGGATTGAGAATCCTGAACCGCTGTTGATGAGGCCACCGCGCCAGGTTTTAGATTTCGGGAAAGATACGTCTTTATTCGTATCAGTAGTTCCCTTGGTCTGAATACCGCGCACCGAATAATCTCAATAGAAGGGCAGACTTGCTTGACCAGGTCGGGATCAAGTGGTTGATCAGGCAGGTAGGCGCCCTGCTTGGCCGTAACAACCGTAACCTGATGCCCCTTCTCCGACAATTCATTTGCAAAAAACAGAGGCCTGAATGATCCGCTGCTCGATTCTGGTGGGAAGTAATAGGCAAGAAACAAAATATGCATGTCAGTTACTTTAAAAAACAGGGGGCCCTGAATAGATATTTATGTTTCACAAAGAAATAAAACAGACCTTTGATATGCTCCATTTTAGCTTTATTTAAGTTCATTCCTCTTGAAATTTCCTGGGTATGGTGAATAGCGCGCCTGGAAGGGACATAAACAATCGAGTTCCCCCCTTTCCAGACCCGCAGACAGAAATCGACGTCTTCGGGCGCATAGAAGATTTTTTCATCAAGAAGCCCAATTTTTTCCAGAACGTCCCTTTTTAGTAGCCAAAAGGCAGAAATAGCATAATCAACCGTTTTTTCACAGGAAAAACCATTATTCCCCACCTCCGCCCATTCCCCTGCTTCAATTTGCCGAAGGAAAAAAAACCGGCGAATTTTATGCGGAAGAGTCGGAAAACGGTCGACCGATTTCTGCCATTTACCACTTGGGTAGATCAACTGCGGAACGACCATGCCGATATCATCAGACCGACTTAACACCTGAAGAAGGTCGGGAAATACGTTGCCTTCAAATTCGATATCAGAATCGAGGATGCAGATATATTCCCCACGGCATCGCCGCAAAGCGATATTTCTTGATTTCGTGGTACCAATATTCTGTTCAAGTTGAATAAGGTGAATACTGTTGTCTTCACGACAGAACTCATCGATAATCTTGGCAGAATCATCTGTAGAACCATTATCGACAACGAATATTTCATACGAATATGAGCTGTCAGATAACACCCGCATTAAGGACCGAAAGCATTTACGCAGATACCCGCTGGAGTTCCAGGTAAGTATGACGAAAGATATATCCATTTAATTTCTCAAAATTGAATTAAACGTTTACGACGACAGACTACAGAATATTGGTCAGTACTTTATAGCTGTAAAAAGATTCCGAAAAATCGGAAACCGAATTGATTTCCATCCCGCGTATTCTCATCAGAGACCGGAACAGGTCTTTATCAAACCATTTTTTCCCTTGCTGGGATACATAATTCCGGTAGATCAGGTCCACTTTTTTATCCACCATATCCTGGGAGATTTCGACATGCAGGTTGGGCTGTCCCATATCACCGTCATATTTGGGAATTTCATATTCCAGGATCAGGTGATCACGAAAAGTATTTAGAGCCAGTTCAGACAGCAATCGGTGATCCTGGTGCTTGTCATTCCGATAATGGGTAAAAATAACATCCGGATTAATATCTTTCTTAAGGGCCTCAAAATAATCCTTAACTTCATAGCCCACATATGGCAAGAAACCGTCCCTGAAACTGTTTATTCGAATATCGCGGTGGGTTGCATCTTTTAAAAAAGCGGTTGCACAGGTTTGAGCTTCTTTCGCCCGGATCTCATTCGAGCAAAAAACCACCCAGCTGCAATCGATATTGCGACTCTTTGTTAATTCAAGAATGGTCCCGCCGCAGCCAATTTCGATATCATCGCAGTGAGCGCCAAGGCAAAGGACCTTCAGTGTTTGTCCTTCGGTTCCTAATGTCAGTCCAAGCATTTCAGACTCCATTCTTTCGGCTGCTTTTAAGCCAGAGCTCCCAGGGGGCTTCTCCCTTGGCGTAGGCCTCATCAAGTTTTTGTTTATCTTTGTAAGTATCCATACTTGCCCAGAACCCCCGGTGTTCCCATGATGTTAACTTCTGCTCGCCAATGAGGCGTTGAAATGGCTCTTCAACGAGTTCTTCTCCCCAATTCAAATAATCAAAAATACTATTTCTGAGCACGAAGTAGCCGGTATTTATGAAAAGTCCGGAAGCCCCGATGTGGCTGATACTCTTGACCAGACCGTCATTCTCTCTGGTTACAACATGAAAACTTTGTGATGGCTGATAGGCGACAAAACTGGCGACTTTATCCAACTGCGGGGCAAACCAGTCGATCATCTGATTGAGGTTAAGATCGGACAATCCGTCACTGTAATTGGCCAGAAAAACTTCTTCCCCTTCCAGATGCTCCTTGACCTGCATCAGGCGCATGCCGATATTTGAGCTGATGCCGGTATCGACAAAAGTAATGCGCCAGTCATCGATATCGGTATTGAGCATGTCAATTTGTTTGCCCCCCTTGGTATAAACGAAATCGTTGGAAATGGTCTCATCATACTCGACAAAGTATCTCTTAATGGTGTCCGCCATATGCCCCAGGCAGAGGATAAAATCCTTATGACCGAAATAGGCGTAATAGCGCATGATATTCCACAGAATGGGACGATACCCTAGAGGGACCATCGGTTTTGGAATTTTTTCAGAATATTCCCTCAACCGCATCCCCTGACCGCCACAAAAAAGCACAACTTTCATAGGCCACCTCTTTTACAGGGTGAATATTTGGGGAGTGACTCCCATATCAGTCATTGTCTTGGTAATTTCATCGCGATAGATACCATTCATGATAATAACAGTATCAGGCTGATATCGCTTGAGAAATTCTGGCCGGACATACTGACTGCCGATGCCGGGGATAAAGTTCCCCTCCATGTTGGGATTGATGTCGACGACATAGTGGATGAGATCGAGGTCCGCAAAATTGGTCAGAAAGCCAACCGACTTGGACCCTCCCCCCCAGATGACCACTTTGTTCCCGGACTGTTTTTCAGCCTCGAGCCGCTGACGCCATTCACCCAACTGGCGACTAATCTCCACCTGGAATCGGGCGACCCTTTCAGCGGTTCTGGCCACCGGTTCCTCAAGGTCAAAAAACTGTTCCTGCTCTGGCTCCTGTGCGGCGGGAACGGCTTCGAGGAGCAGGTACTGATCGCCATAATCCAACCTGACATCGCAAACAGCGAATCCGCAGCGCCGGAACAGGGCGGCGAAAGAGGTCGCATTGAAATAACTGCAATGTTCGTAATAAATGTCCCAGAAGGCCTGGATGTCCAGAATCCGATTGATCTGAGGAACTTCGAAAAAGAGCACCGGCCGTTGCCCGTCGGGAATACTCTTGCGCAGCTGGCGAAGAAAGCCATAGGTGTCGAAGATATGCTCCATGGTGTGACGGCAGCAGATAAAATCTGGCTTCAGAAGGCCGTGCCTATGATCGTAAAAATCCTTGTAGAACGTCAGGCGCGGATTGTTCTGGCGACCTTCCACGTAGGCCGGATCGACACCGATGCCGTCCCCCTGGGCCAGATCGGAAAGCAGGTTGATGAAATCCCCCTTGCCACAACCGATTTCCATCAGAGTTTTCCCCTGAAGCTGATATTTGTCGATGAGAGTTTCGGAAATACGTTTGAGATAAGCCATAAAGGTGGCGGAAAAACCCTGCTGGTCTTCGTAGCCCATAGTGAAATAGTCGATTCCGGTATCGTAGCTGCGGTTAAAAATAAAACCGCAATCCTGGCAGAAGGACAATTGGATATCCTGTTTCGGAACAGCCAGAGCCTCGTCCTTGCTGGTGACCGTCACCAGGCTGAAAATTGGGGCATTTTTGATCTGAAAGAAATCATTGAGATTCTGCCCATGACAGGATGGACAGCTGGCATGACGGATCATGATGACAACCTCTTCAGGGTAACTGGTCGATGGAGAAGTCCGGCCAGGCCTTGTCCTTGTCGGACATGACGACCGGAGCTAAAGGCCAAATGATACCGATCTGGGGATCGTCGTAGCGGACCCCCCGGTCCATGCCGGGCGCATAAAATTCACTGGTGAAGTAGGTAATTTCAGAATGGTCCTCAAGGGTGATAAATCCCTGCGCAAAACCTTCCGGCGAATAAAGAGCGCGATGATTGTCGGCCGTCAGCTCGGTTCCGAACCACTGCAGAAAGGTCGCTGAATCGGGCCTCAAGTCGACGATGACATCAAAGATTGACCCTCGGGTACAGCGGATCATTTTACTTTCCTGATAGGGCGCCAACTGGTAGTGAAGGCCGCGCAGGGTTCCCTGGTAGCGGCTCAGCGAGGTATTGATCTGGGCGATATTCGCGTTCAGACCGGCTTCGTCCATTTCCCGGCGGCACCAAGATCGGCCGAAAAAACCACGCTCATCACCGATTTTATCGATATCTATGGTGTAGGCGCCCGCCAATGGTGTTTCGGTAAATGTCATGCTCCCTGCCCCCCGTTTTGCCATTGCAGATTGTTGTTGAGCCTCCCGGCCTGCTGGTGAGCCCTGATGACGTGCAGCCTGATCAACTGGGATTCTCGATAATTGCCGTCATTGAATGACATGGCCGCCAGGTTGTCGCGAATCTCGCTGATGGTGGAACGCAAATCCTCCAGGGGCTGATGATCGGGAGCCAGTTGCTTGAACAGATCAAAGTTGGCTCGATAGGAGCGCTTATCTGGCGGGGCGTCGGGATTGACGGAAATATCGACACCAGGGATCACTTCTGCAGTGGCTTCCGCCAACTCGAGCATGGTGGTATTCCAGGCGCTGCTGCCGCAGTTGATAGCCAAAAAGGACCCTCCGTTGGCGGCCGGGCGGGCGACGGCCCAGTCGATGGCGCGGGCCATATCTTTGGTGTTGATCAGCGGCCGCCAGGGGGTTCCGTCACTCAGTATGGAAATATGGCGATTGACCAGAGCCCCGGCGACAAAGTCGTTGAGAACCAGATCCAGCCGCAGCCGATTCGACCAGCCGCAGGCAGTGGCGAAACGGTTGCAGGTGACGGTAAAATTCTCATCCGCCAGCTTTTCCAGCCCTTCTTCTGCGGCCACCTTGGAACGCGCGTAGGCGGTCAGCGGGTTCAGGCGATCCCCTTCTTTGCGAGGAGAATCGTCCGCCTGGCCGTACATGGAGCAACTGGAGGCATATACGAAGGACCTCACCCCGTTGCGCTTGGCCAGTTTTGCCAGGTTGACAGCCGAACGGTAATTGATATCCATGGTCACCTCTTCGAACAGGTTGCCAATGGGATCGTTGGAAATCGCGGCAAGGTCGATGACCACGTCAACACCATGAAGCAACTGTTCAGGGAACTGTCTGAGGTCACCAAAATACTGCATATCCAGTTTGACTTCCGGCAAAACCCCCGCGTTGGTCAGACAGTGAGCAAAGTAACCGATATCAAACCCTGCAATTTCAGCATCGGGATAGGTCATGCGAAGCTGATTCACAACATTAGGGCCGACATACCCCAGATTACCGACAATTAAAATTCTCATAAAATCTCACCAGTCTGATTGAGTGAATGTTCCCTGGCCGTTATCTTCATGATGACACGATAGCACACAGGTGAAAGCCTGCTGAAATCAGGCCTTCATTTTTAAAAAGAATGAAACCCGCCCTCCCCGGTAGACCATTGAAAAGCGTCCTGCGTTCCAATGGCACTCCCGTGGAAATAACGTTAAAAAGTTCTCCTCGCTGCGACCTGCGCTTTTCCGCCGATCTTCGCCTTCCCCCTACGGGGAGCTTCAATCAGTTGTCAGTGCAGCGTCCTTTTCTGATACAGGATGACGCGTGTATAGCCCAGTCCCAGCTTTTCTTTCAGGCCGATCAATTTCTTCTCGGCAAGGAATAACTGCAGACCACGGTTCAGTTTGTAGGAGTTGACCAGCCTCAGTACCCCTTTGTGCCCCATGGGCAAAACAGTTCTTCGCGTCAACTGCTGAAAAGACGGGTCAAGCAGCCGTTTCAAGTCATGAAGACTCAGCCACTTCTTGATATGCCCGGATCGTTCGTAACCCAGCTCCAGCCGTTTGATGACAAAACTGTTGGCGGTGGTGATGATCAGGTAACCGCGGGGTTTCAACATTCGGTAAAGCTTTTGAACGAACGCCTCCTGGTCGTAAATATGAGCAATGACTTCCTGCGCGACAATCAGACCGTAATGGTTTTCCGGAAACGGGACCTCCAGAAAATCATCAGCGATGAACTCAATGTCCGGATGATTCATCCGGGCAATATCGATGCCGGTTTTGGAGAGATCGATCCCTGCAGCGTCTCCGTAGTCTTGAAGTTCCTCGGTGAGCCAACCAGTGCCGCACCCAACATCAAGGATGGGGACATCCCTGACGCTATACTCATTGAGGATTTCCAGGATTTTTTCTCCCTGCCGCAACTGCCAGGAGTTGGGAGTCTGGGAGTTTTCCCAGCGATCGTCCCAGTAATCCTTCTGTTCTGACATCGACGGAATAGACGACGTTATTCCAGTTCTGCTTTCGTAGCCTTCGGGGAGATAGCCCATAACAACCTCCTGATCCTGAAAAATCTTAAATCTGATGTTCCCTTTCTCGACTATAAGTTTAGCTTACCCCAGCCATTTTTGTTATGAAGTGGTATTT